>NZ_DATCSD010000337.1:0-7308 GCF_036568665.1 Ohtaekwangia sp.
ATATTCCGGCTTTAGCAAGGTGAGCCATTTCCTGAACCTGCTGTCGACCCCTCAATACCTGCAAATGCGCAGGGAAGGACTCAGGAATGATGGCATGGAGCCAGGCTTCTTTGACTCAGATCTGACTGTATGGGATTCTACGCGGTATACCAATTGGCAAAAGGAACTGATTGGTGGAACGGCTCATATTACCAATGCCAAAGCATCCGTATCGGGTGGAACGAAGGACACGCAATTTTTGATAGGTACTGGATACTTAAAACAGTCAACCGTTTTTCCGGGGGATTACAATGATCAAAAAATTTCGGGCCATGTTAACATCAATCACAATCCTTCCTCGGGTCGGTTTGGGCTCGCCTTTTCAACCTCATATGTATACGACAACAGCAACCTTTTGCGAAATGATCTGACCCGGTATATAACATTGCCGCCCAACACGCCAAATTCATTTGACGAATATGGAAACCTCAATTGGGAAAATTCAACGTGGCAAAATCCGTATGCATTTCTGAAGAGACCATACGAAGGAAGGACCAGCAATCTGATCTCTTCACTCGCCTTGAAATATACCCTAATGAAAGGTCTGACTTTGAAGACCAGTCTGGGCTATAGCGACACGCAGATAAATGAATTTTCTTCCTTTCCGACCGACTCCTATGACCCCGGAGATGGTATAACCACCGGCACATCGGTATTCAGCGACAATAGTATTCGGACCTGGAACATCGAGCCTCAGATAGAATATCAGGTCGCGGTGAGCAAAGGCGTGTTGAATATACTGGGAGGGACCACCTTTCTGGCAAACAACAGGGAGGGAAAAGATATCGAAGCCTCCGGCTTTACCAACAATGCAACATTAAAGAATCTTATGTCCGCATCGCGGTTGCGGGTTAGCAATACAAGGGATATTGACTATAGGTATACGGCATTGTTTGGCAGAATAAATTTCAATTGGGATAGAAAGTACCTGTTAAACCTTACCGCCCGCAGGGATGGGTCGAGCCGATTTGGTCCCGATAATCGGTTTGCCAGTTTTGGTGCCGTCGGAGCAGCCTGGATTTTTTCAAATGAAAACTGGTTGATCGACAACGCTATTTTGAGTTTTGGCAAACTCAGAACCAGCTATGGTATAACCGGAAGTGATCAGATTGGCGACTATCAATACCTTGATTCCTATAGGGCAACCTCTCAAACCTATCAGGACATGGTTGGCCTTGTTCCCTCGCGATTAGCCAATGCGGCATATTCCTGGGAGTCGAATAAAAAGTTCGAAGCCGGCCTGGAGGTAGGATTTCTTAAAAACAAGATTCAGCTCTCGGTAAGTTGGTTCAGGAACCGTTCGTCCAATCAACTGGTGGGCCTTTCCTTACCGGGCATAACCGGCTTTACTTCCATTCAGTCTAATTTCCCGGCTACGGTTCAAAACGAAGGACTTGAACTGGAATGGCAATCCGTAAATGTTAACAAACAGGATTTCTCCTGGACAACCACGGCCAATATTACTTTGCCGCAGAACAAACTGATTGACTATCCGAACCTGGCAGCTTCTACCTATGCGAATACCTACGAGGTTGGAAAATCTCTTTACGTTAAGAAAATGTATCATTATACCGGCGTTGATCCCCAGACGGGCCTTATTACATTCGAGGACAGAAATAATAACGGCAGCGGCACGGATTATCCAACCGACCTACAAGCGCTAAAGGAAATCTCTCAGAAGTATTATGGAGGAGTACAAAATACGATCTCATTCAAGGGGTTCCAGCTTAGCTTCTTTATTCAATTCGTCAAGCAGACCGGCTTCTCCTACATCAACAGCTCAGCCTTTGTTGCTCCCGGCAGGCAGGGCAACCAGTTAACGGATGTTATGAACCGGTGGCAAAAGCCAGGTGACGTATCGGCTCATCAGAAATTCACCAGCTTCTACGGATCGCCCGCGGCCGGTCTGTATTCGACCAGTACTTATGCCGGGGACAATTCTATTACGGATGCCTCGTTCGTCCGGCTGCAAAATGTTTACCTCGCCTGGGATTTCCCTCAGCAACTCCTCAACCGCCTTCGCCTGAAAAGTGCCCGGGTATATACGCAAGGACAAAACCTGCTGATGCTTACAAAGTATAAAGGGTTAAGCCCGGAAACACAAAGTCAATCTGTGCTTCCGCCTCTCAGGACAATCACATTCGGTTTTCAAGTATCTATATAAATGAACTTTTTATGAAAGAAATCTATAGATCAACCCAGAAACTTTTAACACTGTCAACGATGATTCTCCTCGTATCATCCTGTTCTGATTTTCTCGATGTTGGCTCACCGTCCACACAGGTGAGCAGCACCACTGTTTTCGAGGATGACGCTGCCGCGACCTCGGCCATGATCGGTATATATAGCGAGATGATGTCTTCGTCTGGCTTTGCCAGCGGTGGACTGTCAAGTGTAACCTTGTTGTCCGGAAAATCAGGTGATGATTTTATCAACTATTCCCAGAACGCCTCGGCTGAATTTGCTGCCAACGAACTCAATGAAAACAATAGCTATTTAAATAGCTATATCTGGCAGGAGGGATATAGGTATATATATGATGCCAACGCCATTCTGGAGGGACTCTCAAAATCCACCACGCTAACCCCTTCCGTAAAGCAACAGTTAACAGGTGAGGCTAAATTCGTGCGGGCATTCTGTAACTTTTATCTTGTTAATCTCTTCGGTAAAATTCCGCTGGTGACCACTACGGATTATCGTATCAACCGCGAAGCCTCGCGGATGACAAGTCAAGATGTATACCACCTGATCATAGCGGATCTGGAAGATTCCAAATTGCTGCTGCAGGACGACTATGCTGTCTCAGGTGGACAAAAGACAAGACCGAACCGGTTAGCAGCATCGGCGCTGCTCGCCAGGGTATATCTCTATACTATAGATTATGCTAAGGCGGAAGAAGAGTCAACCACGTTGATTGAATCTGACCTTACGCTGGAAGAGAGCTTAGACGATGTATTCCTGAAGAGTAGTGCAGAAGCGATCTGGCAACTGATACCACCCCCGGGCTCCAAGAGTACTAAGGAAGGATCTATCTATATACTCACATCTGCGCCAACGGAAATTTCATTGTCGGATGACTTAATGAACCATTTTGAAGATGGCGATTTAAGAGCATCTCACTGGGTGGGCCAAATAGAAACGGAGGGAATAGTATTTAACTACCCGTTCAAGTATAAAATCAAATCAGCGTCTACGTTAACGGAATATTCCATGGTGCTTCGGGTGGCCGAGCAATACCTGATCAGATCGGAAGCCAGGGCTCAGCAAGGTAAATTGCCGGAGGCCATGCAGGATATAGATGCGATAAGAAATCGGGCCGGGTTGCCGCTATTCAAGGATATATACCCACAGATAGGAAAGGATGACTTGTTGCTGGCGATCGAACATGAACGCCGTATGGAATTTTTTGCCGAATGGGGCCACCGCTGGCTTGACCTGAAACGAACGGGGCGAGTAGGGGAGATACTGGGAAGTAAACCTCTGTCAGCCTGGCAGGATACAGATGAATTATACCCTGTTCCATTGCAGGAAATCCAAAATAACACCAACCTGTTGCCTCAGAATCCGGGCTACTAACACCTTCGATTTTCTTTCTTATACATGGCAGCTCATCCCTTCATGAGCTGCCCTTAACCTCTTTTATATCTATGAAAAAAATATTTCTTATAGTATATATAGCACTTCTGGTAATTCCTCCAGGATATAGTCAAGCTATTAAGAGAACAAGGTTTGTGATTGGCGAGACGCTGCCGGAGATCACCCTGAACAATCTGATCAATTATCCTAAACACTCCGAACAACTATCTGCCTTCCATGGGAAAACAGTAGTTCTATACTTCTGGAACGAGGGATGTTCTTCAAGCATTCGGGACTGGCCCAAGCTTTTGAAGCTCCAGCATGATTTTTCGAAAGACATTCAGATTATCCTGGTGAACGAATCGCAGGATGAGATGACGGTTAAAAGAATAGTAGCTGATCAAAGCAAAATTGTGCATGTAGCCATGACCCTGCCAATAGTCTGCCGCGATTCGGATTTGAATAATTTGTTCCCGCGTAACTCTGTCCCACACTTGATTTGGATCGACCCCGCCGGAAGGCTTATGGCTGTAACCTCTTCAGACCAATTGAATGAAAGAAACGTCAGGGCTCTTGCCGGCGACGGGGAAGTAACCATGATCCAAAAAGATGGCGTAAGGTATAAAGTAGATTTTTCCAAGCCCCTATATATAGGCGCCAATGGCGGAACCGGTGATCACTTGCTTTGGCAATCAGTAATATCGGAATACTACCCGGGAATTTACGGTACGATGTTAATTGATAGTTGTTCAGCAACCATGTCCAATACCACGCTGGTAACCATGTTTCGATTTCTGTTTAAAGGAAAGACCAATTGGTTCGGCGCCTTAAACCTCTTTCCGGAAAGCCGGGTTGAATTGCAAGTAAAAGATACCACGAAATATATAGCCCAGGTGAAAGGAGAAACCCAGGCCGAAAACTATTTTACCTATCATCTTTATTCCAGGAAACCTCAACCTCAGGAGACTATGCGTGCAGCGATGATGGCTGACCTCAAACGATACTTTGGAGTGGATTGCTATTGGTCCAGGGCTACCCGGATGTGCCTTGTCTTATCAGCGGGCGATACTACTCTGCTCGGAAATGGAAGCGGTGAGCCTACCTCCATCATGCTGAGCACACGCATGGAATTAAATAACCTTACGATTACTGAAGTGCTGGAGAATCTACTGGCGACAACAGACTACCATCATTCCCCTTATCCTATAGTGGATGAAACAGACATTAAACGCAAAATCGGCAAAGTGAAGTTTGAGGCTAACATCATGAATCACGCTGATCTTAACAAGGCTTTAAACAAATACGGTCTTGCGTTCACCTTGCAGCCCCGGGAAGTGGAGATCCTGGTGCTTTATGAGACTGACCACTTCACTCCCAAGGAAGGTGCGGTGCACGCAAATTGATGGCGCTGTCATTCGACCGCCAAAGCTCGGGGCGAAACTTCGTAGACAAAGAGATATTGGCCGTAGAGAACCACCAATGTCCTGCCAAATATAGCAAACGATGTGATGTGTTGACCTCGCTCCAGGGGAAGATAGAAGCTGAAGCGATATTGATGGGTTGGTAAATAATAAACGTCCATGACCTCATAATATTTAAAATCATCCCGTGGCTGGTTATCCGCCAGGAGGCCTGACTGAATATAGAGCCAGTCGTTGCTCACACTACTCCTCCGGTTTACGGTTACCGGGGGAGCCCCCAACGTTTTCGTTCGCTCAGATCTTATTTCTGAAACTTTAATCTTGGCCTTTGTCGTGGTATCAATCAGGCGATAGCGTGATACAGCATCCAGCAAGCCATCCGACTCGATGTATTGATTTCGATAGTAATATACATAGATAACCGAACCCAGGGATTCTGAATAGTTGAGCATGCCATCCGTGCAAAAGACGCCATCCAGTTGCCTTTCCAGAAAGGCGGTGTCAATCTTTATATTTCCGGAAGCACCGGATTGACGTATAATAATATCCCGGTGCGTTTTTGCGCTTTCTGATCTCAGAATGAATATATCTTTTTCTGCCGGCAAAGCATCTTTAAAGTATACCGGTATAGCTGATATTTTCTTTGGCGGTGATGGTACTGAATCGCCCCTATAAATGAATGGGACAAATCCGTTGAGTACATAATATGCATCAGCGTTTACCGTGATGCGTATTCTGCCCAAGGATAAATTCTCCGATGAGTCCAGGTTGATTCTTGTCAGGGTAGAGTCACGCAAATCTAACGTCACCGCGAGCATCGTTAGTGGCGCGGTATAATTGCCGAGGTATATTTTCTGATTGGCGCGACCCGCTATATAGAATGAATTGTATTTCAAATCCATTGATTTTAAGGAAAGCAAGGGATAGGGTACAAAGTTTCTAACAAAGCCACCGCCTGTATACCCCCGATTCCAGAGACTTGCAAACTGTAAACACATGACTATAGCGATGCTCCCAGCGGTGAGGAGAAGCATCTTCCATACTGGTTTACGTGCGGGATTCTTTCGTATAGCATTCATGACAAAAAAGGGGCTGGCCGGATGCCAGCCCCCGCTTCAGGTTTAGGTTATGGTCTCATCAAGGGTTGGCTCGGAGAGGAAACCTGGTAGGCGGCATTACTGCCGGAGGCGATCAACGTACACTGCGATCCATCCGGCCGTTCATTATCGCAAACGTTTTGTTCAACTGTGGAGAATACAGTTGATCCGTTTTGCTTGACACCATGGTTAGTGATGTCCGTAACGGTTTTTGAAACAACAGCACCGGCAAATCCAAGGACAAGCGCCGCGATGCTCAGGAAGATTCTGATAGCTTTCATAAAACTTAACATTTTGGTTTAATCAACACGCCTACTCTGTTTCAGGTTTTCGGCTTTCTCCTGCTTTACATGTAAAAGTCTTTTATGGAAAATTCCATCTCAGCCCTCATGGGAACTGGCCTTATATTGCAGCAGTCTATCGCTAATCGTTTTCAAGGCCGGCCGTTTAGCGGGGTTGGGATCAATGCAGTGGATAATCAAATCCAGCATATCCGGATATACTATATGTGAAGCAAGAATCTTAACAACCTTTTTAAGGTTATGCAGATCAAGTGTTCTTGGATGCATGTGAGTCAGGGAATTAATAATCAAACATCCGATGGAGTATATATCGTCATATATAGTCGGGCTTTCATTCCGGATTTGCTGAGGAGAGGAATATCCCTTTGTACACCCGGGAAAGAAGGGCTCATTGTTTTTTCGTGAAACCTGCGTGGCTAATTCCAGGTCGAGCAGGGTTAAAGCTCCGTTTCTTGCTACAATGAAATTGGAAGCGGATATATCTCTATGCACATAACCCAGCCCGTGAAACAGCTTTATAATTTCTATTGCCTGGAGAAGATAGTCTATTAGTTTTTGCTTGTTGATGCTTGTCAGCAATTTGAATGTGTAATCGCCATACAATTGATCGATGGTGTCCTGAAGAGTTGCTCCGCTTACATACTTCACCACAAGATATACTTTGCCTTCAAGCTCAAAGAAATCGATCGGTTTGGGGAGCGGCAAGGTGGTTGAGAACTTCGTCAGCAGAGTAAATTCCCATTGCAGACGCTGGCATCTGTCAATTCCGGAATTGAATCTTGAAGGGCGAGACGCTTCTTTGATGATGCACTTCTTAAACCAGAGGTGTTTGAAATGAATAGCAAGCAAGACCCTACCGTGGCTGGTTGATTT
>NZ_DATCSD010000338.1:0-14807 GCF_036568665.1 Ohtaekwangia sp.
CTGCACACCTATAGATTTTTCTTCTTTTTGCTTGCCATCATTCCAGAAACCATTGCCATTTCGCTTCGTGCCGCGTATCGGTAAATAATCACTTACCGTAACATGTTTCACCTGCGATAGCTGCAGTAATTCGTCTTTGAATGTTTTTACTTTATCGCCCAAGGTATTGGTGCCCTGAATAACCAGTACCTGGTCCTTTTCAAAGCCTACTTTCTTGTTAAGTATATATTCCACCTGCCGGTATATAATAAAGGTGGCGATGATGAGAATGATCGATGTAGTAAACTGAAATACCACCAGCACACTTCGTGTAGAAGAGTTCTTACTTCCACGGCTCATATTTCCTTTCAACACTTGTATGGGTTTAAATGATGACAGGTAGAAGGAGGGATATATACCGGCAATAATGCCAACTAAAAATGAAGCGCCAATCATTAAGGGAATAAACCACCATTGCTGCCACGGAAATACCAGGAGTTTTGCCGCCAGCACATTAAAGTATGGCAACAACATCCACGCAATAAAAATCCCGAGAGCAAACGAGAAGAAACTATATAGCAGTGACTCTACCAAAAACTGACTGATAATGTTACTGCGGAATGAACCCACTGTTTTTCGAAGTCCTACTTCCTTGGCACGATTAGCCGATTTGGCCGTAGACAGGTTGATGAAGTTGACACACGCGAGCAATAGTATAAATATAGCAATGGCACCAAACAACCACACAAAGCGAATATCGCCATGGCTGAGCGGATCTTCTATACCTGCATTATACAGGTGTATATCCTTTACCGGCTGCAGCTCAAATGCTATACGCTTTACCAAATCCTTCGCGTTGGCAGTTCCTTCTCTCAGCCAAAGCGGAAGCATATACTTCTCCACTACTTTATTCAGCTTCTTCTCCAACTGCGCTATATCTGTACCCGGACGAACCGTAATATAGGTTGGATAGTTAGTAGCGCCCCAATAGTTCTGTTCACCATCCCAGAACTGGCGTTCCTTCATGGTAACAATAAAATCAAAATTGATATGCGAGTTGGAAGGAAAATCTTCGATAACACCTCCGATCTTCAGAGGATATTTCGCCTGGTCGTTAACCACCATCAACTTCCCTACAGGATTTTCATTGGGGAAATATTTATCCGCTTTCCGTTTGGTGATTACCATGGTGTTGGGTTCATCGAGGCAATGTTTCAGGTTGCCGTATACCATGGGTATACTAAAGATCTCCAGCAGTTCCTGGTCGGCAAAAACAAATCCTTCTTCGTATGTATTCTCCAATTGATCATCCCGTCTTATCTGGTTGCTGCCTCCGCCAAACAACTCGCTGGAATTATAGCGGCCGGCTTTCTCTATTTCAGGATAATCCTGTTTCAAGGCAGCAGCAAACGGAGCCTGAAACCATACACCCCGGTGTGCTTCACCATCGGTATATACTTCCACCACGCGGTATATACGATCGCCTTCAGGATAATGAAGATCGTAACTCAATTCATCTTTTATATAGAGCGAGATGAGCAGACACGCAGCAACACCAAGTGCGAATCCACCGACCTTGATAAAGGAATACATTTTCTGCTTGTTCATATTCCTCCAGCCGATCTTGAAATAATTTTGAAACATAGCGTAATGATTTAAGTTGTGTGACCTGGACTTTCGTATAGCGAATGGCCGCATATAGTGCAGCACCTCATACCAGTATAGTAGCTTTGCCCGGAATACTGATCCCTTCTTTACGTTGAGCAGAAACTCTTCTTCCAGATCACCGACTACTTCTTCCTGCAGATCGTCACGCAGAAATCCGGTGAGCAATCTTATGGCAAGTGCCGGTGGTCGTAGGGAAGTATAGGGGGCTCGCTTCATATTTTTATAGACCTATTCGGTCTTCAAACTTTTCGAAGGACTCATCAATGCCGCACGAATGGCCTGGTAACTTACGGTTGCCAATGTAATGATAAGTGCTCCCATACCTGCTGCAGCCGGCACCCACCACGAAATCTGTGTATGATATTTATAGCCTTCGAGCCACTGTAACAGAAAGTAACATGCTATAGGTATAGCGAAGAAACAGGAGATCACCACAAGTATAACAAAGTCTTTCGATAGCATCTTCCAGAGGCTCAGTACAGAGGCACCCAATACTTTACGCACACCGATCTCTTTGGTGCGCTGCTCTGCCACGAAGGAAGCCAGACCAAATATACCGAGACAACTGATGATGATGGCGAGTACCGAAAATACAGTTGTAAGTTTACCGATGCGTTCTTCTGCCTTGAACTTATCATCATACGCTTCATCTACAAATTTATATTCGAATGGTGCCGATGGTGTGTTTCGCTTAAACACAGATTCGATCAACCCGATACATTCGCTGGCGCTCTTCTCCGGATTTAACCGCAGGTCTATCCACTCCACACCGTTATACCCCAGCAGATATACCGACTGTTTCACAGGTCTGTAGGGAGATTGTACGAGCAGATCTTCTACAACACCGATAACGGTATATTTATTTCCATCCCAATTCACTTCCATACCGATCGGCTCTTTTATGTTCATAAACTTCACAGCCGCTTCATTCAGAATGATAGAAGATGAATCAGTGGAAAACTCGCGCGAGAAATCTCTTCCTTCTTTTACTTTCCAGCCAACGGTTTTTCCATACTCGTGTGTTATCCAGATAGTGCCAAAGTCGGTTTGCAGATCAGGATCTTTACCTTTCCAGTCAAAGCCTCCGCTGTTAGACCATATATTCGTCATCGGACTGGACGACTGCGCCATCTCTGTTATAGCTCCTGTATTTTTCAATTCATTGCGCAGCACATCAAACTTCCCAAAAAACTCCGTTGTCTTCATCTGAATCATCACCAGTCCTTCACGATTATACCCTACGGGTCTGTCTTTGGTAAACTGAATCTGCTTATAGACAATGATCGTTCCGATGATGAGTATTACCGAAACAGTAAACTGCACTACTACCAATACTTTGCGCGGCACAGATGCCAATCGCCCGCTCTTGAAAGTACCTTTCAATACTTTTACCGGTTGAAACGATGACAGATATAGGGCCGGGTATGAACCCGCGAGTAAACTGGTAACAATAATAAAGCAAAGGCTCACGATCCAGAACACCGGATTCAGCCAGTGTATAACTATACTCTTATCTGCAAGTGTATTAAACCACGGCAGAGCTATAGCTACAATACCGGCTGCTATAATAAATGAGAGAAACACTATCAGAAATGATTCACTGAGAAACTGACTGATCAATTGTTTTCGCATAGACCCGATCGTCATGCGTATGCCAACTTCTTTTGCCCGCTTCTCTGAACGTGCTGTGCTCAGGTTCATAAAATTTATACAGGCCAGCAGCAATACAAATACACCAATGATACCGAAGAGCCACACCATTTGAATACGTCCTCCGCTTTGCTTGCCATCTTTCCACTCAGAGTAAAGATGCCAGTCGCGCATGGGGTGCAGAAAAACTTCCGGTGAAAACTGGCGTTCGCGTTCTGCATGATCCTGTTTTATTTTTTTGATCTTTTCTGATACTGTTTGCAGATCAGCGCCTGGTGCGAGCTCAGCATACAGTTGAAATGAATTATTTCCCCATTGTGTGGCAGCACGTTTTATCCACGGGCTATGCGCAGACGCCAATTCCCAGTTGGCTATAAATTTCAGATCGGTATGTGTTGTGTTAGCCGGGAGGTCTTCGTATACACCAACTACTTTTACATTGATGTCGCTGTCGAGTATAATACTCTGATTCAGCGGATCATCCTTACCAAAGAGTGCTTCAGCAGTAGACTGTGCCAGCAGTATAGCACTCGGATCTTTAAATGCGCTGCGGGTTCCTTTCAACATCTTTAGCGAAAAGATTTCCGGAAAATCGCCCTGGAAAAAATTTCCATCCTTGGATATCTTTACATCTCCGCGACTCAGTATATGTCCATCCGGCCAGCGACCTATTGCTATATATTTAAAGTCTGCTCCATATTCATCGCGCAGGGCTGCTTCCAGTGGCAATGGCATGGCTGTCTGCGATCCTTTTACACCATTGAATGTTTGGTGCTGCATTACCTGCACAACACGATCATAATTCTGGAAGTACCTGTCATAGGAGAGTTCATCGTATACCCACAGACCAATGAGCATCGCTACAGCCATGCCTACTGCGAGGCCCCCTATATTTATGAACGAATATCCTTTGTTAGATACCAGGTTTCGGAAGCTTACTTTGAAATAATTTCTGAACATATCGTAATGATTTGAGTTTGTTCTTGATCGTTTACGTATTGCAAAAGGGCGCATATAGTGCAGCACCTGGTACCAGTAATTAAGCCGTGCCTGAGACGCAGATATAGTTCTGGCGGTAACATAAAATTTCTCTTCCAGGTCACCGATAACTTCTTCCGACAGATCATCGCGAAGAAAATATAGCAGCAACCGCGTAGCAAAGCGTGGCGGTATAAGTTTGGGTTGTTTCAACACTATATCAGCTTACTCCATAATTAAACTTTCCGGCAAAGGCCGGGTACTGTTTCCACAGCGATACTTTGAAGTCCATCGACTCTTTTAATACACGCTTACCCAATGCTGTGATGGTAAAGATTCGTTTTCTTCTTCCTCCACGTTCAGCAGTGGCGTTGCCCATGGCAGATGAAAGAAAGCCTTTACCTTCCAGTCGGTCGAGTGTAGAGTGCACCGCTCCTATCGATACCGATCTGCCGGTTTGTGACTCAAACTCTTCTGCTATTTTAAAAGCATAGGCATCTTCGCCCAGTATACCTACCAGCAGGAGAATCACTTCTTCAAATTCACCAAGTCTTGTTTCTATCATTTGATACTAAATTGTAGAACAAATATAACAGAAGCCTCCATTTGTTCTACGATCTAGTAAGAAATACTCACGGTTTTTTGAAAGGTTGCATTAAAGGCGGAAAAAAATTTAAATGCACTGGTTCCGACATCCCGATAGCTATCGGGAGCTGATGAACGCAGAAAGAGAAGTAAGCCTGAAGTTTAAGGTTCAAGGTTTAATGCAGAGACGGGAAGATGGAAAGTCCGGAAGCTTTTACTCATAACGAGGAATGAATATCGAATAATGAGCAAGGAATACGAAATGTCGAAGTGAAGACACATTCACGAATAATTATTAATGATTAACGTAAAACTGAATAACGAACAAGGAACATCGATCACCGAATGATGAAGTATAAATACACCCTATCCCCCACCCACGATTAACGAATAACCGCCAACGATTAACTATTAACCGTTAACGAATCGATGTATCATGCAGGCAGTGTTACCTTAAACGTTGTGCCTTCGGATACTTTGCTGGATACGGCTATTTCTCCGTTTACGAGTTGGATGAGTTCTTTTACGATGGCGAGGCCGAGGCCGGTGGAGCCCTCTCCTCCTGTAGGGCGATTGTTGAGTCGCTGGAACTTAGAGAAGATGCGAGGCAGATCTTCGGTGCGTATACCAGGCCCCTGGTCTATTACTTCAAAAATTACTTTGCTATCAACAGCGTGTACCCGTAGCGTTACGTGTTTCTCCTGAAGCGAAAACTTGATGGCGTTGGAAAGTAAATTTTCGAGTATGCGCACGAGTACATCTTCATCGGTAAATATCTCGTGTTCGTATTTCTCTATATGTAATGCTATATTCTTCTTGTGTGCTATCGGTTCAAACTCGGCATAGAGGCGATCGAGTACTTTTTTGAGAGAAACTTTCTGCAGGTTTATTACGGTGAGTCCGTGCTCGATGCGGTTTACATCCAGCAGGTTGTCAATGAGGCGCTGCATATTGCGGCAGGCATCTTCCATATAGTTGAGATACTGCAGGTCGGAAGGAGAGCGTTCGTCTTTATCGAGCTTCATTACTTCGATGAGTCGCAGTAATCCTGACACCGGAGATTTGAGATCGTGCGAGGCTATACCCAGAAAGTGATCCTTCTCCCGATTTACTTCCACGAGTCGCTCGTGCATGACCTTCAGCTCTTCTATATTTTGCTTCAGGTCTTCATTCAATTGCACCGTCTCCTCTTTCGTTCGCTCCAATTCGGCTGTGCGGTCTTTTACTTTTTGTTCCAGTATAACATTGGCATGCTCCAGATCGAGCAGCAGGTTTTTGTTTTGCTTCTGTTTATTATAGAGTGCTACAAATGCAGAAGCCGATGTAACAACAATGAGCACCAAACTTCCCAGGCGGATCAAGTCTTCCTGGTCGTTTGCAGTTTCATACTCTTCGTTACGCTGACTCAGCAAATAACGCTCGTGTTGCGACAAGTCGTTCATGAGTACCCGCAAGGTATCCATATAGGTCTTGCCGGTTTTCGCAGAGATCAGGTTCATCGAACTATCCTGCCCGTGCTGATGATAGGTGGCGAGTGAGTGATCGAGAAACTCCTGCTTCTTATGAATGATCGGTGCTATATGATTTTGGATGAGCAGTGCCTGCCGTCTGTTCTCGCGCACTAATCCGGTTAATGTATCCAGTGCCTGCGTTATATCTGCTTTCGCATCGTAGTACGGTTCGAGGAAAGATGAATCTCCGGTAATGATAAATCCATGCTGGCCAGTCTCCATATCTTTCATCAACGATATAAGATAGGTTGATGTCTGAATTACTTTATAGGTATGCGTAACGCGATTGATCGATTCTTTTCGCTGCAGACTATTACGATGTTGAAAATACGAACTGGTAACTACCAGGATGGTAGACACGATGAGCAGTATAAATACAATATTGACGGAGAACTTCATATAAACCTTAAAATGCTTCCCCTAAATTAATATACGTTCCCTGAGAATGCTTGCCGAAACCCGCATCGATACGAAGATTCAGGTTTTCTTTAGGGTTTAGGGAGAACCGGAGGCCAACTCCGACTGAAGGTTTTAGTTGCTGCCAGTTAAATACCTGCGACAAGTTCGGGCCTACCTTACCGACTCCGGTAAAAATAACAGCGCCCCAGCGTTTATATACCGGGGTGCGCAACTCTGACTGAAAGGCTATCATGTTCCTGTCCTGGTAGCGCCCTTCGTAATAACCACGCATATACATATTGGTACCCATTACCGAATAATCGCGGATGGGTATATCGCCACTGGCGGAGATCAGGTTAAACTGAAACGCCAGCACGCGGTTGTTTCGTATGTCGAAGTACTTGCGTACGTCCAGGTTCTGTATATTAAAATTATAGTCGCTGCCCAGAAAATTGCGATAGGCATTGATGAAGTACTGCACGTAAAATCCTCCGCTGGAACCAAATGCATTGTTGCGTGAATCCCAGCAAAACATAAGACCTGTTCCGGAGATCTTGCTGCCATACCGCCCGAGTATATTTTCACGATCGAAGAGGCTTTCACCGTTGCGCGAGTCATAATCAAAGTTGAATACATTCTGGTACTCGTAGCTGATACCGGCAAAGAGATTGGGTCGTATCTTTTTCAGCAACTGTGGGTATATATCGAATTGTGTAATGGTATAATCTTCTTCGGCCGATGAAGGCGTGGTATTGCCTAATCCCCAGAATTTATCGGGAAAATGACTGGCACTCATGACAAAGTGCAGTATATAATCTTCGCCTTTAAAGAAGATGTTTCCTTCCGATGCCAGCACGATCTGCTTGCGCACCGTTACAAAAGATACCAGCTTTACGTTGGAGGTGCGCGAGGTGGAATCAGACTTCAACCTGAAATAATATATACCGGCTGCTCCGACACCCCATTTATACTCGGGAGATTTAACAATCATCGGAAAAACAATGTAGCGGTCAGCTTTGCTGAGGGTAAGCGGAATCTTCTTGTTGTCGATTTCCTGTGCTAAACACCCGGTGTACACCCAGCAGAGCAATACCGCTACTGTTATCCGTGATCTCATTTATGATTTCTTTTTCTCAATCCAATAATACAAAGCGGTGAGCAAAAAAGGAGTAAAAATAAGAGTAGAGGTTAATCCGCCTATAATTACGGTTGCCAGCGGACGTTGTATATCGGAGCCGATACCCGAAGATTTGGCTGCCGGCACCAAACCGATGATGGCCACAATGAGCATCATCATGATCGGACGCAACTGTGTAGCTGCTGCACGACTCAGGGTAAATTCCAGGTTTGAGTTATCGAGCGTACGCTCGCGGTTGATCGCGGAGATGAGCAACACCCCTGCCATAACCGATAGCCCGAACAACGACACAAAGCCTACACCTGCCGATACGTTAAAGTTATAGCCTCTCAACAGCAGCGCCACTATACCACCCGCCAGTGCAAAGAGTACACATACGAGTGTCATGAGCGAATACTTGAGATTCTTGAAGAGTATAAATAACACTACGAGCACAATGATTACCGTAAGCGGTATAGCAATCATCAACTGCTTGCCGGCACGTTCCAGGTTTTCAAATTGTCCGCCATAGTCAATCGAGTATCCCTGCTGCAAATGTATAGCCTGCGATATTTTCTTGCTTGCTTCAGCAACAAAACCACCCTGGTCGCGCCCCTGTACATTCGTTTTTACAATGAGCAGTCGCTTGCCATCGGCCCGGTATAAATTGGTTTCACCATCCATCAGCTTTACTACGGCCAGCTGCGACATCGGGATCAACTCTCCGGAGGCAGAAGGCACTTGTATCGATTTGATCATGTCGAGGCTGTTACGATTCTGCGGCACATAGCGCACTACTATATCATAACGTCTGTCGCGATCGTAGATAGAGCCTATCGCTTTACCGCCTATAGCGGCCTCCACCATGTTCTGTATATCAGCTACATTTATACCATAGCGGGCAGCTTCTTTCCGGTTGATCTGTATATTCAACTGTGCCTGCGGCCCTTCCTGTTCCATGCCTACATCTGTAGCGCCCTGCATGCCTTTCACGATCATCTTTACAGTATCGGCTATACCACGCATCTTATCGATGTCATAGCCTTGTATATTGATGGCCAGATCGGCAGCAGAGCCTGTTACAGTTTCCATTACGTTATCGATAATGGGTTGACCAAAGGATATAAATGTAGATGGAAGTTCTTCTTTCAATTCTCTGCGTAACTCCGCGATCAGTTCCTGCTTGGTGGTGTCCTGCGACCATGTTTTATAGTCTTTTAAAACCATCATTACTTCTGTACGGTTGGATGGGAACGGGTCGGTACCATCATCGTTTCGTCCGGATTGTGTTACGATGGATTCGATCTGCTTATGTCTTGCTACTACTCTGCGAATGATCGGTGAAATCTTTTGTGTTTCCGTTACCGATGTACCCGCTGGCAGAAAAGCACGCATCCAGATAGAACCTTCATCAAGTGGCGGCAAAAATTCTGTTCCGAGTTTTACAATGAACGAAACCAATACCAGCACAGCAATAAACCCTACGATGACTACCTGCTTGTGATACTTTAATATAGTGCCGAGACCTTTTTCATATTTACGTTCTACCCAGCTGATCAGGTCGATCTTCTTGCGCCATGCAGGCACAGGCTTCTCGTCATGTTCCTCCAGGTATTTACGATATACAAAAGAAATGAGCACCGGTATTACAGTAAGGGCACACACCATAGCACCGATTACCGCGAATGCCAGCGTTACAGCCATAGGCGAGAAGAGTTTTCCTTCTACACGCTGCATGGTAAGAATCGGCATATAGGCCAGGATGATAATGGTTACCGCGAAGAATATCTCGCGACCAACTTCCTGTGATGCATTCAAAGTAAGTTGAATGATACCGCCCTTGCGTTCTTCTTCGGTGGCCGTTTTAAATTTATGCACGAGGTGAGCCGCCATGACGCAGGCACCATCCACTATAATTCCAAAGTCGATCGCTCCCAGCGACAGTAAATTTGCCGGTATACCATTCAACTTCATGAGTATAAAGGCAAACAGCAACGCGAAAGGAATAGTAAACGCTACTACGAGTGCGGATCGTAAATTACCGAGGAACAATACCAATACGATAATTACGATGGATACACCTTCCAGCAACGTGTGGGATACTGTTTCCAGCGTGTTGTTTACCAGTGACGTGCGGTCATATATAGGGGTGATCTTTACACCTGCCGGAAACTCGTTTATCTGCAGGTCTTCCATCTTCGCCTTCAGCGCCTTCAATACTTCCGATGGGTTTTCGCCTCTGCGCATGGATACTATACCTTCAATGCCGGAGTTCACGTTTTTACCATCGTGAAATATACCATAGCCTAACAGGCCGGATGGTGGCGGAGGGCCAACCTCTACCGATGCCACATCCCTTACAAACACCGGCACTCCGTTTATACTGGTGATGACTATATTTCGAATATCATCTTCATTGCGAATAGCTCCTATACCGCGTATAGCAAGTCCTTGTCCGCCACGCTCTACTATATTTCCACCGGTGTTACGGTTATTGGCTTGTATAGCTGCGAGTACTACGGGAAGTGTAATACTATATTTGCGCAGTTTTTCCGGCGCTGTAAATACGTGAAACTCTTTTACCGGACCACCGAAGGTAACGACATCGGCTATACCGGGCACCTGCAATAACGATGGTACAATAACCCAGTCTTGCAGATCGCGAAGATCAGTAGGTGTTATATTAGAAGGTGCTTCCAATACATAGCGGTATATTTCACCCACGGCTGTCGTAAGCGGACCTATCTCGGGAGTAACACCATCGGGTAAATCTGCGCTCGCCAATCGTTCAATCACCTGCTGGCGTGCAAAGTAATCATCGGTACCATCCTGAAATGAAAGCTGTATCTGTGCAAGGCCAAATACGGTACGCGATCTGCGTGCAATTACTTTGGGCACATTGTTCAGCGAGCGTTCTATCGGTATCGTTACCTGTTGCTCTACTTCTTCGGCAGCACGGCCCGGATATTTAGCAATGATAATAACGTTGGTATCCGCTATATCCGGATACGCTTCTATCTTCAGTAACTTGAAGCAAACCAATCCAACCACCATCAGTACCAGCGATACAATGATGATGGCTACCCGGTTGGTAAGCGATATGATCAACAACCTTCTGATCATGATTTATAGTATTTCGATTTTATGAATAATTATCAGACCGCCTTCCATATAGGTGCGCAGCTTCTTTACCGTCTCCCGCACTTTTTCATCTTCGTCAATGAAGGTGATCATGAGCGAAGGTTCGTCAAACGAGAAAAGTTCATGCGGGCGTTTGATGCGATGATGCCTGCCGAAGGCTGCATGTGCGCGAAAGGAAGTAGCACCGGCAATTCCCTGCTCGAGCAGAAACTGCATCACAAAATCGTGCAGCGACTGATCGCCCATATAGCGCTCCTGATCGATATATATTTCTGCTTTTACCATAGGTGCTGTTGTTTAATAGCCGAACGATAATCCTTTTAACTCCATCGCGCCTTTTACCACGACTTTGTCATCTTCATTCAGGCCATGCAGCACCACTACTTTATCATCGAGCTGCTGGCCGATAAGCACTTCTTTGCGCTCGAATGTAGTAGGCGTTGTTGCCACGAACATAAAATCTTTACCCTGCACATTTACCAGTGCGCTTACCGGCACTGAAAGCGTATTGTCTTTCTGCAAATCGAAGAGTACGTTGGCAAACATGCCCACTTCAAAACGGTTATCGGCATTTGGTAAAACAACGCGCACCTTCACCATGCGGGTGATGTTATCAACCTCAGCACCTATACCATTTACAGAAGCCTTGTATTGTTTATCACCAAACGCAGTAAAGGTTACGGTACATTGTGTGCCGGGCTTTACCTGCGCAATCTGGTTCTCCGGCACTTCGCAGATGAGCCATGCTTCTTTCGTGCGCGGCTCTTTAAGCTTGGCAGGATCAAGACCCGCCAGTTTCAGTTTTGCTTCCTGCTCGGTAATAGCTGCTTCTTCATTGGCAAGTTGTGTCTCGGCATCGAGCACTTCTTTTCCGGTAGCCGCACCGTGTTGCTCCAGGTCTTTTACCCTGTTCAGGTTTACCTGCAGTGTATGTATATTAATAATGTGCTGAAGAAATTGAGAATAGGTAGCGCTGAGATCAGCATTATCAAACAATACCGTGTTGCGTCCTCCACGCTCGGTCGACTGAACAATGGCTACTGCTACAGAAGCAGGTGCTGCATATTGTGCCGATAGATTTTCTTTCTTTACCTCTTCGGTTTGAAAGAAAGCCAGACTCTTCTGGTCGTCAGGGAAAATAATTTTCTTTCCCTGCTCTTCCACACGAGGCGGCTGCACAGTTTTAGGAGGGTCGGATGTTGTCTTTTTCTGACACGCCCAGGCTGTCAGACAAAACAAGAGAACGATGAATCTGTTCATAGTAGGTTATTCTGCCAATTGATTAATAATGCCAGTTGCAAAGAGTAGCTGTATATAGCTTCTGCGAAAATTCTCCATAGTGCTATAGTAACGTTGCTGGGTATCGAGCCACGAACGTTGTGCTTCGAGGAGGTCGATAATAGATGTGCCTCCTTTTACATATGAGTAGCGTACGCTGTTTAAAATGTTATCGGCCTCTGCCAGGTTTCGTTGATAATCTTCCAGGTTCTGCCGTTGGGTAACATAACTTCTGTAAGCAGTCATGATCTCTGTTTCGGCCTGACGTTCGGTGGCCCATAGATTTTGTTCGGATTGGTACTTGAGTACTTGCGCTTTTTCGCGCATACCCTGATTACGATTGAATATAGGTATAGATACTGTACCGTAGAAACCAAAGTAAGGCACGTTGTTTTGCGGGTTATACATACCGCCTACTTCCGGCTGCGGATAGGCAAAGGAGCGTTGCATTTTCATGTTGGTATTGCTCACATCAATGGCATTCTTGGCTGCGAGCACATCGCTTCGCTCGTGCGTTCCCATCTCTACCAGGCTATCGCCAGCAGTAAGTATAGTATTGAATGTACCGTCTGAAAAATCAACGGACACGCTATCGGTCAGACCAAGTAAATATTTCAGGTTTTGTAACTCATTAAAATAACTTTGCCGTGCAGTGACGATATCGCGTTGGTATTGCTGCTGTAGCAGGCGCGTACGTTGCAGATCGGTGTTGGTAATTACCTTGTTACGCAATCTATACTCATTGATCTGCACCAGGCTGTCTATATTGGTCTTGCCTTTCTCCAGTATATCCAGCCCGATCTTTGCCGACCATGCATCAAGCCATTTGTTGGCTACGGCATAAAATATACCGCGTGAGTTTTCGGTGTAATCAAGTTTTGATTGTGTAAATAATTTATTGGCCAGATCAACTTTATTGGTGCGCTGCCCGGCAACCTGCAAAGGTTTTGTTACCTGCCACCAGTACTGACCATTTACAGAATTGCCCCACGATGAACCTTCTGCACGCCGGTTGCGATCGGCTATATGCAATAACTGCATGTTGAAAATCGGATCAGGGCGAATTTTCGCAGTGGTGATGTCTGCCTCTGCTGAGTTGATGTTGTAGGATGCAACTTTCAGATCGGGGTTGTTCTTTTTAGCAAGCTGCAGCGACTCCTTCAGTGTAAGAAGTTTTTGAGCATACGTCTGCCCAAGGGAGAGAATACAAAACAGTACGATAACTATACTTTTCATGTCTATATTTTTTAAGCCACAGTTTTCAGGGCCGGATGTCAACCTGTGTCTTAATGTGTGTTAGGTTAATCCTTTGGTCCGCCTGTGTTGCCACATCTTTCCAGTTCTTAGATGGCATTAGCCTTACAGGTCACATATCTGTTATATAAAAAGTAAAATATTTCTGATGACCGGATTTCTGACCGGACGAAATCGATAGCTCAAGCCCAACTGTTGAATCAATATACTAAAAAAGAGTGGTGACTCTATAAAACAGGATCACCTGAGGAAGAGAAATAACATCGGCTTAATCCATATCCGACAGGTTTTTGAGCACTACCGGAAAGCGCAGCAGATCATAGAGTTGATCGTATACCAGGTAACGATTCTCCCACACAGGGCCAAATTTATTCTTATACTCATAGAGTCCTTTGAGGCGCGATGCCTGCCGGAAGTGATCGCGATAAAAACGGATCACCTGTTCATTCATACTGGCCGGTTTATCGAACCCGGCAAATGCAGCAAGCCCCATGTTAAACGTTTTATAGTGCTGGCCCTTAAAGTATTCCATCATCTTTACCATCAGGTAATCAACACTTCCATTGGGAATATCACTTATATATCGCAGCATATCATAGGTAGCTTCACCCGGGCGATAACCGGGAATGATGTTGGCAAATGCCAGCAGGGTGCCTTCTTTATCGCGCAACGCCAGGGCTGTATGCTGGCGCACAAGGGTCTCATCAAATATACCTTGCGTAAAGCCAGACTCCCGGTGTCCCTCCTGTTGCAGCCAATTGTCTGATACTTTTTTTAATGCTTGAATAAAGTCATCTGCCAGCGGTGGTTCGTGTGCTACTATATGCAAGCCGTTGGTCTCTGCTTTTCGTACAGCATTGCGCAGCGACTTCCTGTCGGAGCCATTGAGGTTGAAAGTATCCAGGTCTACAATAGCTTCCTGGCCTATCAGAATATTTTTCTTGTGGAGATCATGAAATAACGGGAGATGCTCATCGCCCACACGATAATAAAATGTACGAAGTCCCTGTTCGCGACAATACTCTTCAAACTGGTTTACCAACTGTTGGGCTGCCGGCCGATCAGGAGCAACGGGTGCTTCCAACACTACAGCATAGTGTTGTGATTCTCCGTATGAAACAAAACCATTGCCTTCTGTATTAAAGAAGAATTGTTTATCGGGATATACTTTAAAAAAATCGAGGGAAGAGTTGCCATGCTCTTTTACTATATGGAGGGCTTTATCGGCACCATCCTTATCCAGCACC
>NZ_DATCSD010000339.1:0-8892 GCF_036568665.1 Ohtaekwangia sp.
GCTATAGTATAGGGCTCTTCACCGGTAGAGCAGGCTGCACTCCATATTCGAAAGGGCTTGCGGCCATGATGCTGTTTATGATATGCCGGCAGAATGGTAGACGTAAGATAATCGAAGTGGTGAGGTTCCCGGAAGAAATCCGTTTTGTTGGTAGTCACCACATCGATCATGTGTACCAGCTCATGTTCTATACCTTCGTCTGTTGCGAGATACCCGATATACTCTTTAAAAGAACGAACTCCCAATGCACGCAGTCTTTTGGCAAGCCTGCCCTCCAGCATAATTTTTTTGGTGGGCGGCAGATGTATACCGCACGTAGAGTATACCAGCCTGGCCAATTGATTGAACTCGCCCGTAGAAAGGCGTGCGTGGTTGAAATCAATAGGCGAGCTGCCGGTAACTGACATCTATAGAGATATTAAAATATATATACTTTTTTTATATGTGGTATAGCATTAGAATTTTTCGTAGTCAGCATCGAGCGCATCATCCTTGTTCAGGTCGAGCAGTATACCTTTCTCGCCATTCGGTTTTATCTTGTCGCTGCCTTTGCTATGGAAGAAACGTTTCGGAGCGCGTGCCTGTGTTTTTACTGCCGCTGTTCGCTGGTGTTTATCGATCTTGAAGAATGATATAGTCTCGCGTAAGTGCTCTGCCTGGCTGGCAAGTTCTTCAGCACTCGAAGCGATCTCTTCTGCACCCGCAGCATTCTGTTGTATAACTTTATTGAATTGCTGTATTGCTCCATTGACTTGTTCGGCACCGCTGTTCTGTTCCTGGCTCGCAGCGGCAATCTCCTGTACAAGCTTTGCTGTATTCTGAATGTTCGGAACGATCTGTTCAAGAAGTTTGCCCGACTTATCAGCAATGGAAACAGAGCTTCGCGACAGATCATTTATTTCTCCTGCGGCTAACTGACTTCTCTCGGCAAGCTTGCGTACTTCGGCAGCTACTACAGCAAAGCCTTTACCATGATCACCGGCACGTGCTGCTTCTACGGCAGCGTTGAGCGCGAGTAAATTGGTTTGTCGTGATATCTCTCCGATGATACCAATCTTCTCAGCGATCTTCTTCATCGAGTCGATCGTTTGATTGACAGAGGCACTTCCTTCCTGCATATCTTCCGCAGCTTTCATCGCTGTCTTCTCAGTCTGCTGCGCGTTATCGGTATTCTGCTGAATATTAGAAACCATCTGCTCCATTGAAGAAGATATTTCTTCAGCTGATGCTGCCTGCTCTTGTGTGCCCTGCGACATCTCTTGCGATGTGCTGCTCATCTGCATACTGGCAGCCGCTATATTATCCGAAGCCGTAACAACAAATGTTAATACCTCTTTCAGTTTTTCAATCATCACTTTGAAGTTATCCAGCAAATCGCCTATCTCATCCTTGAACGTATTGGCTATATCTACCGTAAGATCGCCTTCCGCTACACGCCTGATAGCATCCTTTGCATAGTTGATCGATTTTGAAATAGAAGTAATGATCCATACCGAAACCCCTATAGAAATAAATATACTGCAGATGAGGAGTATCAACATATTGCGTGTAGCCGATGCATATATAGCATCTGCATTGCGCGCAGCTTCATCCATAGCTGCCTGATTCTTTTTTACGATGCCCGATATAGTGCTCACTGCTTCTGTAGCAGCCGAGCGTGCATCTGAGCGTGATATTTCGTAAGCAGCGTTGGAAGTAGAATCGGTATTCTTAAGGCTAAGCGCTTTTATACGGTTGTACGCTTTTTGATATAGCTCCCAGTTCTTGCTGAACTGATCAATGATCTCCTGTCCGCGATCGTCAGATATAGCACGCAGATCATCTACACGACCCAGCATTTCCGTTGCACGATCGCTCACGGCTTTCGAGTATTCATCGAGTTCCTGATCATCGCGCGTAAGAATAAGATCTTTTTCGCGCTTGGTGATGAACTGTATATCTTCTGCAATCTTCATCGCGTATTGCAAGCGCTTGGCATTTACCGTTACAATGGTGTTGAGGCTTCCATTGAGTGTGTTAGCATTGCTGTTGCCCAAAAAATAAATGGCAGCCGACAAGGCGATCAATACGATGAATCCGAAGATCAGCCGGGTCTTGATAGTGAGTTTCATAATTTTATATTTAGGAGTGTAGGATGAGGTATATTTCTTTTGCGGATATAGTATATTTTTAATTCTTGCTTCCGGCAGCTTCTTCCAGTACAAATACTTCTTCGGAAGTAAACACCAGGTCGAGGTTCAGCAGCATGATGAACTGATCGTTCAGCTTTACCATGCCATCGATAAATTCTGATTTATAGCGCGTGCCCATAGAAGGTACAGCCTGTATAGCACTGTTATCGATCTCCATTACCTCTTGCACAGCATCTACTACGGCACCGAGTGTAATGTTCTTGCCGGCCGATGCTATACTCAGCACCAGTATGCAGGAGTTAACGGTATCGCTGGTGGGCGGCAAACCAAACTTGGTACGTGTATCAATAACCGGTAAAACATTACCGCGCAGGTTTACAACGCCACGCATATACTCCGGTGAACGGGGCACTTTGGTAATCTTGGGGATCTCCAGGATCTCCAGCACTTTCCCAACGTTAGCGGCAAAGAGCTCGTCATCCAGCCGGAAGGAGAGAAATGAATTGAGTGTTTCAGCCTGCGTACTCATAGCGTTGTTGATTTTTATAATGATCAATTAGTTTACCGATAAGTTTATTAGGATCGAGCACCAGTGCTACATTACCGTTACCCAAAATGGTTGCTCCCGAAAATTCATTTTGCCTCTGATAAAATTCTCCCAACGGTTTTAACACCGCCTGATACTCGCCCTCAATCCGGTCGAAGACAAGGCCAACCTGCTGCCCGTCATACGATACCAGTATAACCTGGCTCAGTTCCGGTTTATGATCTGTAATAGCAAAGTCGTTGCGCAGGAAGAAGAAGGGCAATCGTTTCTCATCAAGCTGTATCAGTTGGTTAAAGCTTGACTCCAGCGCAGCGGTTTTTACTTCATAACATTTTGCTACAGAGGTGAGCGGCAGTATAAAATCAGTATCACCAATCTTTACCAGCAACCCATCGAGAATGGAAAGTGTAAGCGGCAGTTTGATAATAAAGGTCGTGCCTTCGCCTGCCCGTGTAGCTATATCAATCTCTCCGCGTATATCGCTCACGTTGCGTCTTACTACATCCATCCCTACACCTCGGCCCGATACACCGGTAATAACGGAGGCTGTAGAAAATCCCGGAAGGAAAATGAGATCGGTTAATTCTTTTTCGCTAAGAGCAGCGTGACCATCGATCAAGCCTTTGGCAATAGCTTTCTCTTTTACTTTAGTGAGATCTATACCGGCACCATCATCGGCTATCTCGATAATTACATTTCCACCGGAGTAATAGGAGCGCAACTGTAATTTACCTTTCGGTGATTTATTTCTGCGTTTGCGTTCTTCCGGATTTTCAATGCCGTGATCAATGCTGTTGCGCAGTATATGAAGTAAAGGGTCGGTAAGTTTTTCAATGATCGACTTATCGATCTTGGTGTCCATACCAACAGCAGTGAACTCTATATCTTTATGAAGTTCTTTGGAGAGGTCACTCACCAGTCGTTGAAACCGCACTACTATACTTTCCAGCGGCACAAGGCTCATGGTAAAAGCATTGTCGCGGAGCCTGCGCGTGATCTTCTCTATATTTTCTGAAATATTGGAGAGCTCAGTAGAATCATTCTCACCGGAGAAAAGAGAGAGCCGTGCCTGTGTCGTTACAAGCTCACTCACCAGGTTCATCAGGTCATCGAGCCGTTCGGAACTTACGCGTATACTCGCAGCATTATTTATACCGGCACTGCGTGCTTTATCGGCTTTACTGATTTTCTTTTTAGGATGTGCAGCAAGCGCTTTTATACCTTCATAGCCAAGTGCTGCCGCTACATCACGATTTTGTATTTGTTCGTGTTTGCCAATAGCCGAAAGTATATTTCCATCGGCCAGTGATTTTATCGTGATGTCGCAGTCCGATTCTACGAACATGAATACTTCCTGTATATCTTCTTCTTTTTTTGTAGTAGCGAGTACCACTTCAAAACCCATATAGGAAGTATCAGGCGCTATAGCTGCCAGCTCCGGAATCTGATGGAAGAATGGTAACGCTGTACCTTCGCCCAGCGCCAGCAGGTCGTCTACCAGGTATAGTATATTTGTACCGTTGCGCAGAATAGCCGGGTGCGGAAGTATATAGATATAGTAGCTTCGCTGTTGTGCCGTGTTGGCAGAAGCGGGTGCAGTATTGTTTGCAGTATGATGACTGGTGTGTGCATCTTCCAGCGACAGGATCGCTGTTAGTAATTGCTCATGATTAGCGCGAACACCGGCATCGCCCAGATGCGGGTCCTGCATGAGGTTGCGCAGGTGATCCAGCGTTTTCAGTGTAATGGCCAGCACATTGGCATCCATAGCGCGGGCACCATCGCGTATATCCTGATATATACTTTCGAGGTGATGGGTTATACCGCTTACGGCTTCGAAGCCAAACATACCGGAAGAACCTTTCAGGGTATGCATGGCGCGAAAGATCGCACTGATGCCATGTTCATCCTGCTGGTTTTGTTCCAGCAGCAGCACAGCCTTCTCGATCTCAACAATGAGCTCCTGTGCTTCTCCCAGAAAGATGTCCAGTAATTTTTCAGTCATCGGATAACTTTTTGTACTACTGCCAGTAATTTTTCTGCCACAAATGGTTTCACGATCCATCCTGTTGCACCTGCTGCTTTAGCTTCTTCTTTTTTAGCGGCCTGCGATTCGGTAGTGAGCACAAGTATAGGCACCATGCTATAGGCTTCCATCTTACGGATCTCGCGGATCAGCGCTATACCATCAATGTGTGGCATGTTGAGATCTGTAATAACCAGATTGACTTCGCGGTTATCGAACAACCGCAGGGCATCTTTACCGTCAATTCCTTTTTCAACGGAATACCCGGCACTCTCCAGCGTGAGGCCTACCAGTTCGCGAATGCTCTCGGAATCGTCAATTACTACAATGGTCTTCGACATGTTTATAAAAATTTAGTTACTCCGGTTTTTTCCAACAGGCTCTGCACGGCCGGGCTTTCCGGCAGTGTGATCCTGGATATATAGTTTTGATTCGTTAATGCTTTTCTGAAAAGAAAGATCAACTGTATAGCAGCAGTATCGATCGAGGTTACTCCTTCGAGAGCAAGGTGTGTTTCAGCAGGCGTCTCCAGTATCTCGAGGAGTTTTGCTTTTAGCTGCTGCGCGTGCTGCACGTTCAGATCACCACTGGCACGCAGGGTGATGATCTGGTTATCATGACTTACTTTGAGTTTTACGCGGGCCATATATATACTTTAGAAAATTTCTGTATTGGTTTCGGTGTTGATCTGGCTTAGTGTTGCCTGGTAATGCTGAAAGAGATCTTCCCAGCTGCCGGCCGGCATCTTGTCGAGAAACCACGCCAGCACCACGCGCTCACTCTCCATAGTATATAAAGCGTTCAGCATTTGTATCTGGTCGCCAGTAAAAGGCGGTATAGGCAAATGCCGGATATCGCCAGCAGCTTCTGTAAGCGAAGTAATGGTTTTACGAATGATCTCGCGAATGCGCTCGGTATTACTGAAGAAGGTATGTTCATTCCACGCAATCTTTCCTACTTCAGCAAAATGATCTTTCAGATCGTGTAGTGTAGCATTGATGGAAGAAACAGATTGCAGCAGATCTACTTCAATGGTCATCGACTGAAATATATGCAGGTGAAAAACAGACTCGCGAAAGCTCAGTGCCGATTGTTTTTTGATTACCTGCTTATGTACCGATACAAGATGTTCTACCCGCTGGCAAAATATATCCATATACTGCAGGTCAACAATCATTGCCTCGATACGTGCGCTTATCCCCCCCGTTGGTTTCTCAGTTTGCTGGCTGTTATCGAAGTAATTTTTAAGGATCGTTTTTACCTTTACAAAATCAGCCGTAGTGATGGTGATAAGTTCCTTCAGTTCGCGGTTTACATTTTGCAAAAAATGCTCGGGGTCTTCGTCAATATCGTGTAACCTGTGTTCTTGCATAGAGGTTTTCAGAAGAGGTCGACAGATACTTTTTGAGCAAACAGGGTAAATAAATATTCGCGATCCAGCTTTACACTGGTGGCCGTGAGTAATAGTGACAGCTCATCGCCTTTGCTATCGGTAGTATATATTTCCGTTCGTACAGATACTTCATTGCCGGTGCTGGTGCGGATCACAAACTTGTCGTCATCCTCTTCCTGTATTTTGATCTTCAGTATATCAATGACACTTTTCCCCAATACTTCGTGGCGGGCGTAGCCAAACATCTCTTCGGCAGCGCGGTTCATGTAGCCTATATATCCCTGCTGGTTAAAGCTGATCACGGCATCCATACAACCTTCCAGTATCGCTTCGTTCTTCTTGCGCTCCTGTTCAGCCATGTTCATTGCCTTTTGGGTAGCCACTAACTGGTGACTCAGCTCTTCTTCCTTGCGCACCATTTCCAGTTGTGCGGCTTTCATGTCGAGTAAACTTTGTCGCAGCTCTTCTTCCTGCGATTCTTCCAGCAATTTTCGCGTGCGCTCCTGCGAGCGAAGGTTGGAGAGTTCCAGTGCAATTACTTCACTGGCGCGGGTAATAAATTCAAGCTGGTGCTTTTCAAATTTTTTAAAAGAAGCGAGTTCAATCACACCAAACACTTCATCGCGGTATACCAGCGGTATTACCACTAAGCAACCCGGAGGAGCATCGCCTAGCCCGGACGTTATATGGATATAGTCTGCCGGTATATCGGTAAGCATGGAGATCTGCCGCTCCAGCACACTCTGTCCTACAATGCCATTGCCAATCTCGATTATTACTTTTTCATTGCTGAATTTTCTTCGACCATACGCATACGTGCAGAGTAACTCCAGGTGAGGTGGCTGTACTTCATCTTGTAATGTATAGAATGCTCCCTGGTTGGCTTCCAGGTATTTTATAAGATGGCGCACCAGTTTATAGCCGTACTCCGTAAGGTTTGCGTTGTTCTCGCGTATTTCGTTAATCGATGCTATACCTTGGGCAGCCCATACCCTTCTTTTCTCTTCTACCTTCAGGCTGGCAAGTTTTTTTTTGAGCCTGCGTATAGCTTCTCCGGCTTCGCCATCCAGTTTGCTGTCGTCAAAAGCTTGCTGGTCGTCTTCTCCAATTTTATCCAGTGCATCAATAAGCCGGTGCGTATTTTCCTGCAGGTGCTGGTATTTATATTCTACGGCCTCCAGTAGATCCTGTCCGCTGGAGGAGCCAGTCATTCGTACAATAAAGTCACGAACAGTTTTTTGGAGAGTATATAATTGAACGGAGCATATAATCAATGCCAGCGCAAGAATGCCTGCGGGTATATATACCGGCAGGTTAAGGTATAGCATTCCCGCTGCGGCTGCCACCGGAATCAATAGAAGAAAAATGATACCTGCTCTTCGCATAGACTTTGTTACTTACTGAGATGTGGCATTTATATCGGCTTGCCGGATGATCGCACGCTGGTGGTGTGATCGTTCTGTTTCTGTTTTCTTCTTCGTGTTTCTGCAGGAGAATTTGCCTGAGAATTTTTCACGTGAAGGGTAATTTTTTAACCGGAGGTACTTGTCTTTCAGATTTTTCTGCGGACAACTTTTTCCTATACTCTTTTTCCAACTGGTTAAATCTCCGGATGACGTCTTACATGCTTTACTTCGTGTTTGAACCCTGGTCTTGTTGTGTGTAGCAAAGAGGTTGAATGAATCATATCCAAGTATAATCACACGACTTATCAGGTGTTATTATTTTCGTTGGACGCGGCAGGTTTATAGGTGACTCCAAGAAAATTGGCGATAACTACGGTCGATCTATGGGATAAAGCGGCTGTCTATCTATTTTCTTTTTATATTGACTCCGCTAAAAGATGCCAAAAACTTACATGAAGTATGACCTGCCTGATCCTAGATGATAATGCCATTGCCCGCGATGTTATAGCTCAGCTGGTGGCACAGGAAGATAACCTGGTATTGGCAGCAACATGCAGCTCAGCCCAGGAGGCACTTGATTACCTGAAGAATAATTCCGTTGATCTGATACTCATGGATATAGAGATGCCCCAGATATCGGGTCTTGATTTTCTGCGGAAACTTAAAAAGCGTCCTATTGTAATCATCATTTCTGGTCATGAAAAATATGCTGTATACGGATACGAATTTAATGTTGCCGATTATTTAGTGAAGCCGGTACATCCCGATCGCTTTACAATGGCGATCGATAAAGTGCGAAGCTTGTTGGAAGCCAAATCGCGCGCGTGGGGTGTGCAGAATAAAGATTTTATTTTCATTAAGGATAACAGTGTACTGCAAAAGATAAATTTCACAGATATACTTTGGCTGGAAGCTCAGGGAGATTATGTAAAAGTAAATACTGCCCAGAAATCATTTATGGTGCATGCCACGCTAAAGTCTATTGAAGATAAGTTACCGCCACAACGTTTTATACGGGTACACCGGAGTTTTGTGATTTCGCTGGAGAAAGTTGACCGCATCGAGGAGAATATCATCTATATAAAGAGTAAGGCTATTCCGGTTTCGGATACTTACTGGAAAAATCTCAAGAACAGTCTCGATATACTTTAAAGAATATAGTATCGTCCGGACACAACGATTAAAACAGGATCGTTGTCCGGAGTTTTTCTGGACTCAACGAAAAAAGAAAGGTAAATTTCATTTTACGTTTACCAGTCGTAAACTTTGTTGGCAGTATTTTACTGTGTGTATGAGAAGTAAGCTTAAAAAAAGACAAGCTACCATCATCTTATTGATCGTTGCAACGGTGGTGCTCAACCTGGCCGGTGAGCAGATTACGAGCCGCG
>NZ_DATCSD010000340.1:0-9367 GCF_036568665.1 Ohtaekwangia sp.
TGTATCCTTTACTTTCTAAGTCATGATCTATATAATGACAATTACTATGAGAACCTTTACACAAAAAACATTTCGCTATATATCCTTCACTGCACTGGCTGTTACGGTGCTGTCGTGCAATGACTTCCTAAAAGAGAAACCTGATTCGTTTATACAGGAAGAAGAATTTTACAATACACAGAACGATGCTGTCAGTGCCGTAACCTCTATATATTATTCGCTCAACTCCGGTGGTACTTCTGTACAAACACCGTACAATACATTGTTCAATACCGGTATGGATTTCGCTGGCGATGATGAAGACCCGGGACCGGGTGCCACCAATGCCGATGTTCGTTCACTATCAGTACTTGGCCATTCAGCCAGCAACCTGCGCGTTTACGAAATATGGCAACAGCATTACGCAGCCATTCGCAAAGCGAATATAGTACTGGCTAAAGTTCCGGATATCAGTTTTGATGAAACACTGAAAAATCGCCTGCTGGCAGAAGCTAAATTTCTGCGTGCGCTATATTACTTCAACCTCGTGCGCCTGTATGGCGATGTGCCGCTGGTGATCGAATATAAACAAGGCGTTACTGCCGCAGACTATGCTATAGCCCGCACACCTTCTACGGAAGTATATGCGCAGATAGAAAAAGACCTGCTCGAAGCAGCCGCTGTATTACCTGTATCGTATACCGCTCCGGATGTAGGGCGTGCCACACTGGGTGCTGCACTGGGCCTGCTTGCCAAAGTATATTTAACCAAAGCATCCCTACCGCTCAATATCACCTCGCATTACGCAGATGCTGTGCAAACAGCCGAGTATGTACTATCGGTTGCCGATGGTGGCACCGGCACTTACAACGGTAAGCCTACTGCTACTTACAACCTGGTTAACGATTACTCGCAGGTATTTTTACCAGCCTATAAAAATGGCGTGGAGCATATATTCTCTGCACAATTCAAATCGAACTCGCAAGACCAGGGCAACAACCAGAATCCACGATCTATACTTACCAATGTACCGGGACTGACAGGTTCGTATGCCGATATGGTCCGGTTCTATAAAAATGGTAACGACAATTTCTTCAGTGTATATAAACTATATACTGCTGGCGACAAGCGCAGAGACGTTACGTTCGTACGAAAATTCAAAAGTCCCTCCAATAATAAATATTATGGACTTCCTATTACCAACCCTGCTGTAGCGGGCGATTCTACACCGTTCTTTAACAAGACGTGGGATCCGGGGTCTACCTCTATTACCAATCAATCTGCTGCCAACGTAGCGATACTTCGTTACTCTGATATACTACTGATTCACGCAGAGGCAGAGAATGAATTGAATGGTCCTACCACAAAAGCCTATAAATCACTGAACCGCGTTCGCGTTCGTGCAGGTCTCGCACCCCTTGTGGAAGGCTCGCTCACCAAAGATGAGTTTCGCGAAGCGGTATATCTCGACAGACGCCTTGAATTTGTATTCGAGTATCATCGCTGGTTCGATCTTATCCGCCAGAAAGATGCCAGCGGAGCTTCTACGTTCGTAACCAATCTTCATGCCGTTCAAAAATTGAATGCAGCAGATTATCACCGGTTGTACCCGATCCCGCAGTCAGAGATCGATATCAATCCGCTGATCCAGGGCCACCAGAATCCCGGATGGGAATAAAATATATACCATGTTAAAACCTTCAACAACCAACATGAAAAAACAAACTCGCAAACGCCAGCGCACCCGCCTTGCTATACGCACGGGTGCCTATGGAATTGCTCTTGCGCTTGCTGCCGGAAGTATAAATATACTTCATGCACAGCACGACCCGGTGCAGCCCTATAAAGGCAAAGCCGGAAGAAACCTCAACGAAACACAACAGTGGTGGCCCGAAAAAAAACAAGCTCCCAAAGATGCTCCCAACGTTGTGTGGATATTGCTGGATGACGTTGGCTTTGGTGCCATCAGTACATTTGGCGGGCTGATCAAGACTCCCAACCTGGATAGTCTTGCCAACAACGGGCTGCGCTATACGAACTTTCACACTACGGCTATATGTTCGCCTACACGTGCTGCCTTGCTAACGGGAAGAAATTCTCACTCGGTACACATGGGTTTATTTCCAAACACAGCGATTGGTGCACCGGGCTACGATGGCTATATGCCATTTGAGAAAGCTACGATAGCCGAGATACTTCGCGAGAATGGTTATAATACGTATGCAGTAGGTAAATGGCATCTCACGCCTCCGTCTGATGCAACAGCACTCGGGCCATTCAACCGTTGGCCTACCGGTCGCGGATTTGATCACTACTATGGCTTTCTCAGTGGCTCAACCGATCAGTGGCATCCAACAACCTGGGAAGACACACGCAAGGTAGAACCTGCTACAGATGGTAAACATTTCAACACGCGCATTGCTGATAAAGCGATTGGATATATAGCCGAACAAAAATCGATCGACTCATCGAAACCATTCTTCCTATACTATGCTCCGGGTGCAGGTCATGCACCACACCAGGTAGCCAAAGAATGGTCGGATAAGTATAAAGGTAAATTTGATGGCGGCTGGGATAAATACCGCGAAGAAGTTCTGGCGCGACAAATTGCTTTAGGCGTTGTACCAAAAGGCACCGTATTGCCACCGCGCAATCCGGGTATAAAAGAGTGGAATACATTATCGGCTGATGAGAAGAAACTATATGCACGCTTTATGGAAGTATATGCGGGCTTTGTTTCTCAAACCGATTATGAGATCGGTCGCGTGTTGAACTTCATCAAGAAGACCGGGCAGCTTGAGAATACACTGATCTTCGTTTCTGTTGGCGACAATGGTGCGAGCAAGGAAGGTACATTTGTTGGCGTTGTTAATACCAACGATCCGTCACAAACAGAAGAGCAGCGACTGCAGCAAAATATAGCCGATATAAATCTGATCGGTACAGAAGCATCGCGCCCCAATTATCCGCTGGGCTGGGCGATGGCTGCAAACACACCGTTCAAATATTGGAAGCAGGATGCTAACTCGGAAGGAGGCACACGCAATCCGCTCATCATATTCTATCCAAAGGGTATAAAAGAGAAAGGCGGACTCCGCAATCAGTATACACACCTGATTGATATACTTCCTACAACGGTAGAGCTAACGGGCGTGCAGGTACCAACCATTATCAACGGCTATCGCCAGGAACCGATCGAAGGAACCAGCCTCGCATTTAGTATAAACAGTGCGCAGTCGCCATCACGGCATATCGTACAGCACTACGAGATCATGGGTTCGCGTGCTATCTATAAAGATGGCTGGAAAGCCGGCACACTTCACAAGAAGGGTGAAGATTTCAGCCAGGATAAATGGGAGCTCTATAACCTGAATGAAGACTTCAACGAACGCTTTGATCAGGCAGAGAAGAATCCCGAAAAGCTGAAGGAGCTTCGCGACCTGTTCGACAGTGAAGCCGCCAAGTATAATATATACCCGCTGAAAGACGGAACGGAGAAACAGCTTGACTATACCATTCTATACCAGCGCAACAAGCAAACAAAAACAGTTTTCTATCCGGAAGCTTCCGAAGTATTCGGTATATCCAGCCCGATCATTCCGTATCGCTCCTATACGATAACAGCCGATGCCGAAGTAGGTAAGGGAAGTGAAGGTGTGCTGTTTGCTTTGGGCGGTCGCTTTGGTGGTGTGAGTCTTTTTATTAAAGACGGAAAACTGCAGGCTGCCAATAACACTGGCGCCAGGCTTACACACCTGGTGTCAAGCAAGCCTTTGCCAGCAGGTAATGTAAAAGTGAAATATATACTTACCTATAAAGAAGCCAAAGAGCCCAACGATGCAGCCGGTACGCAGGCGCTCTACATCAACGATGTAAAAGTTGCTGAAGCCCCTATTGTAAAAGCACAGGCTAACATCCGCTCGACAGACGAGATCAACGTTGGCAAAGACTATATCACACAGGTATCAGACCGTTACAAAGGTCCGTTTGCCTTTACCGGTAAAGTAAACAGCGTGATTGTGGAAAATGCCGAAGAGCAGGCACTCTCGCTCGGAAGTAAATAATATAATTTCAAACAAAGCGAAGAAGATATACTTCTTCGCTTTTCTGCTTTACACATAATGTATACTGCTATGACACTTTCGGATGTAACTCTTCTACTCAAAAAAATACTGGTTGGTATAATCGTTACGCTGGTGCCCTTCTTCATTTTATTCGGAGGGCTTTGGTTAACACAAAAGCTGTTGAGTAAATAATCACACATCAAAACGAAAACAAGATTATGCAAATGGAACCACGCATTGCTAACAGGATTGTAAAAAACGTTCTGTTAAGCATTTTTATTTATGCATTGCCGGTGATTCTCATGTTGCTCACTTTCTATATCACGGGCGAACGTCCGTGGGAGAAGAAAGCTGCCAGCGAACAGGTATCCGGCAAATAATATTATCAACCCTAAATCCAAATTTTCTATGATCAAGTTCTTTGAAGCCGTTTTCCAAAACCTGAGCACATGGGGTTTACCCGTGCTGGTGTTGATACTGGGTGTTATTGAATTTTCATTGGGACTATATAAAAAACACTGGAGTAAAAATGAACGCATCCTGGATATAGTCTGCTATACTATACCCAAGATCGTTGTGCGCCCGCTGGTAACCTACTTCGGGCTGAAGTTCTTGCCATTAGTATTACCCGATCTTAAAAGTGTGTTCGACTGGGTTCCATTCTGGTGGGGCTTCTTTATACTTTGCATTGCCGATGATCTTACACAATACTGGTATCATCGCCTGCACCACGAAGTACCCTTCCTGTGGCGCTTTCATCGCACGCATCACTCGGCTCCCTATATGGGCATGGCCATGGCGAGCCGGCAGAATATCATCTATACTATATTCTTCTCGCAAACCTATCTTACTACCACGCTGGTATATTTAGGCCTCGGCTACCCGGCCCTGTTTGTAAAAGGTATAAAATCCATCATCACTACACTGGCACATTCCAGTATACCGTGGGATAAACCTTTCTACGAAAAGAAATGGCTCAACCCGATCGCCTGGGTATTGGAGCGGCTCATCTCCACACCTGCTACACATCACGCACATCATGCAGATTCTAATGACGATGGTGTAGGGCACTATAAAGGGAATTTTGGCAACATGTTCTTCCTGTGGGATATCATTTTCGGCACAGGCATCATCACCCGTAAATATCCGAGTGGCTACGGTTTGAAACATTACCAGGAAGAAGAATGGTATGCACAATTCATGTGGCCTATTTTCAAATCGAAGAAAGAAGGCAGCGAGCTTTCTGCCAACGGGCCAATGGTGCAGGATGATCCTATACCTGTTCCCGTAGCGGTGAGAAGCGAAGAACCTGTTATAGGAAAATCAAAGCTGGAGCTCACGTAACTATATATAGTCATTATCCCGGAATATATACCCTCTTATACCATGAATATATTTTCAAATTCCATACAGAAACTCACGATAGCCTCAACCGTTGTGTTGCTCGGTACACTAACCGGATATAGTCAAACAACAGAGTGGAAAGGCAAGGTGAGTAAATCGGCAAAAGACTCGCAGCCCTATCGCGTGGAGTATCTGAAGAAATCACCGGCCGGTGCGCCCAATATACTCCTCATTCTGCTCGATGATGTCGGTTACGGTGCTACAAGTTCTTTTGGCGGACTTATCCATACTCCTAACCTCGATACGCTCGCCAACCAGGGACTGAGGTATACTAATTTTCATACGGCCGGTATATGCTCGCCTACGCGTGCTGCCTTGCTCACCGGCAGAAACCACCATTCAGTAGGCATGGGGTTGTTTCCCCATTATTATCTCTCGGCCGATTATCCCGGGTATAACGGACATATACAACCGGAGAAAGGCACTATAGCAGAAGTGCTGCGCGAGAACGGTTATAGTACCTATCAATTAGGGAAATGGCATCTTACACCCGATGATGAAAGTACAGACCTTGGTCCGTTTGAACGCTGGCCTTCGGGTAAAGGGTTTGATCATAACTTCGGATTTCTCGGTGGCGCTACCGATCAATATAAACCTGACCTGGTTGAAGACAATCAACATATAAAACCGGATGGCCGACATCTCAACGCATTGCTTACCGATAAAGCGATCAGCTATATCAGCAAACAAAAAAGTATAGCACCGGATAAGCCGTTCTTTTTATACTATGCTACCGGTGCGGGACACGCACCTCACCAGGTAGACCGCGAGTGGTCTGACAAATACAAAGGTAAATTTGATGAAGGATGGGATATATACCGCGAGAAAGTATTTGCCAACCAGAAGAAACTCGGAGTAATACCTGCCAACGCACAGTTGCCACCGCGCAATGCTTACCTGAAAGCATGGAAAGATCTGCCGGCTGAAGAGAAGAAACTATATGCGCGCTTTATGGAAGTATATGCGGGCTTCCTGGAATATACCGACTTTGAAATCGGTCGCCTGCTCAAGCACCTGAAGACAAACGGACAACTGGAGAACACTGCTGTGTTTGTAATTATAGGTGATAACGGTGGCAGCAAGGAAGGACTTGAATACGGTGTTACCACCAAGTCGATACGTTTTGGTATGGATAATATTACACGCGAAGAGTACCGTAAGTTTATGCTGACAGAGTATGACAAGATTGGTACTAAAGATGTAGCTACGGTAGCCAACTATCCGTTGGGTTGGGCACAGGCAACCAACACACCATTCAAATTCTGGAAGAGCGATGCGAACGCAGAAGGCGCTACACACAATCCGCTGATTGTATACTATCCGAAAGGTATAGCAGAGAAAGGCGGCATTCGCAATCAGTATGCACACCTGGTTGATCTCTTCCCAACCATTACAGAGTTAACTGGTGCAAGACAACCCGAAACTATAAAAGGTATCAAGCAAGATCCCTTGCATGGCACCAGTATAGTATATACGCTTGGCGATAAGTCGGCACCATCACGTCACACACAACAATACTATTGCATATTCGGTAATCGCGCGATCTATAAAGATGGCTGGAAAGCGGGAGCTGCGCACCGACCGAACTCGCTCGATCTGTTCACCTATGCGGATGAACCCAAGACAACACTCGAGAACAATCCGGATACAGAAGTGTGGGAGCTCTATAATCTCAACGAAGATTTTAACGAGCGCAATAACCTCGCACAAAAATATCCTGATAAGCTCAATGAATTAAAAGCCCTGTTCGATGCAGAAGCCGCAAAGTATAATATATACCCGCTCATCGATATAGAACATGCCGTAAGCCGCTATAAAGAATTACAGCTGCGCTTACAGCAACAAGCCAAGAAATAAAGTAACAAACGCCACAGCTCCTCTCCTGTGGCTTTGTTAGTTGAAAGTTGAAAGTGGAAAGTGGAAAGCGAAAGTAAAAGGAACTTCAACATGGAACATGAAACCCTGAACACTGAACGATAAAATTATCATGAATACAAAACGAATTATATATACCCTGCTGCTGGCGTGTATCATGCTCACAGCCTTTACCATTGTGAGTAACGAGCGCGGCTCGCACGATATAGACCCTGCTGTAAAAGCAGAAGTGCTGCAGGTGCTGGATGAGTATATGGCAACGTTTAACGCCAACGATCTTGCCGCGTGGGAGAAGACCTATCACTTTCCGCATTACCGGCTGGCAAGCGGCAACATGTCGGTGCTGGATAAAGCAGGTTTGCGCGATCCGGCCAAAGTATTTACACCGCTCAAGCAGGCCGGGTGGCATCACAGTGTGTGGGATCACCGGAACATTGTGCAGGCTTCTGATACCAAGGTGCATGTAGATACACAGTTCTCGCGCTATAAAGAAGATGGCACAAAGATCGGCACCTATGAATCGCTATATATAGTAACAAAAGAAAACGGACGCTGGGGAGTAAAGCTGCGCTCCAGCTATGCCGAGTAAACGCATGTATATAAACGCCATGAAAATATACTCTTTATTTCCAATCACTCGCATATACCAGGTTGCCGCTATAATATTGCTGGCTTTCCGTGCGGCCTATGCGCAATCTTCCCATGATCCCTTCACGGGAGATCAGCTATATGCCGATGTAAAAAAGTATGTTTCCTTCGGCATACACCGCACTGCTTCAGAGGGTGATCTGAAAACCTCCGCGTGGATCAAAAAGAAACTCGATGCGCTGGGCTTCAAAACTTCCTATACTACATTTCCGGTAAAGCAATTCTTTCTGAAAGATGCGCATGTCAGTATAAATGATACATCTATACCCGCGTTTCCCTTGTGGCCGGTACAGCAGGCATCAGCCAACATAAACGGAGTTATAGTCGATCCGCTCTATGGCGACTTTGAATTATATACCAGCAAAATTGTGCTGGTGCGCATTCCTCCGGGAGGGCAAACCAACCAGCAGATCATCAGTTTACTCGAGCCTATTATAGCAGCCGGTGCATCGGGTATAGTAGCCATTGCCAAAAATGATATAGGCGAAATAGTCGCCTACAATACTTCCGAAAATCTGCCACCGTGGAAAGTTCCCGTAGTAGTAGTGGCTCCTAAAGATTCGCTCGCCTTTATACAGGCAGCGTGTGCACGCAGGCAAGTATCGCTGCAGGTAAACGGTACGCTTCGCGAAACGGAAGCCCGGAGTGTAACGGGCACGATCGGCACAGGCAATAAATATATAGTTATCTCTACTCCCATCAGCGGCTGGTTTACCTGTGGCGGAGAACGCGGACCAGGTATAGCCATCTTCAATGCACTGGCAGCGTGGGCTGCGCAACAGAAGAGTCAGTATACATTTCTTTTTACAGCCAACTCCGGGCATGAGTTGAACAATCTCGGGGCGCATGTATTTATAGAGAAGGCACCTAAGCCGGAAGATGTATATCTGTGGCTTCACCTAGGGGCCGGTATCGCTACCGTTGACTGGAAAAAAGAAGACGGCACGTTGAAGAAGTTATCAACCGTAGATCCTAAACGAAACATCATGTATAGCGAAAACCTGGAGCATACGATCGACCTGGCTTTTCGCGATCAACCCGGAAAACGCTGGAAGATCAGGAACGAAGCATTGGGCGAATTAGCTGTAGTAGCAGCCCATGGCTATAAACGATTTTTCGGTATAGCCTACGGGCACCCGCTGCATCACATGCCAACGGATGATGCTACTACCACCAACCCGAAAATACTGCAAGACGCTGCCATTGCTATACGAAAAGCATTGGAGATTGAATTGGCAGAGACGATTGTAAAAACCGATTGATCAAACTATATATATCCACCATACATGAAGAGAATATATTATATCATTACTGCCATTGCCTTTACAACGGTAGGGGTAAGCGCCTTTTCGCAGACGGTTGATAAGACCGCGATCAAACGCAAGCCTAATGTTATT
>NZ_DATCSD010000341.1:0-2329 GCF_036568665.1 Ohtaekwangia sp.
AAAGAAGTGGAAGGTAAAACAACTGCATATCGATCCGATTGAGTGTTGCACGCCTTTGTGGTAATAAATAAATACAACAGAAGAAAAATATTCCTTGTATTACGCTAGCAAAATTTATGCAGGTAGATCCATGGCAACCAAGTTCGCCTCGTATAGTGGTTATCATTATGCGGGTAATAATCCGGTGATGCTCAATGATCCTACGGGGGCGGACTTTACTGTAATAGTTCCGGATTATTACAACCCAGGGCATTACCAAGTGATCACCCAGAAAGTCGATGAGCCCGTTTGCGTTTCTTGCAGGAGTAGCCAGGCTGCTGATGAGTATAAAGAATTTCTTAGGGAAAGTCAGGCTTTTTTCGATGATGCCGCGCGCCAGCGCGCAGCAGACGCAGCAACGCTACAGTGGGTTCAAAATATTTTTAATAGCGTTCCTGCCGGTCAAAATAGGTTGATAACTCCTAATGGAAATGCAAGCAATGGCTATTGGTCTGAATACTTGACATCATATATAGATACTGATGGACAGTTTACAATTGAGAGTGGAACGAGTTTTGTTCCTGCGCAGCTAGGTAAACCCGAACAGGAAATCAAGGACTTTTATTTTAAAAATTTTGGGTGGTCTCAGGGGTTAGCAGACATTAAAGTTGGAGCGCCACCAAATTTCTTTATAGACGAGCAGGGGCTGATAAGCGATGGGAATAAATCTGTTTTAGCCCGCACAATACCAGGAAAAAATAATACTTCGACTATTTACGTTTCGCCCTTACTATCACGTGCTACAGAAAAGTGGCTGTTTGGTATTCTTGGTCACGAAACAGTTCACGTGTATGATAACTTTAAACATGGATATGATACATCAGGAGCTTCAGAATATAATGCCTGGAGTTGGTCAATACAATGGGCTAAAGCCATTGGCGATCCGCTGGCGGAAACGGATGCTCTTAATGCTCGAGACAGATTTAAAGCAAACCAAAATGCTAATTTTAATTATTTGGAATACGGTTTGCCAAATGTACCCGTCACACCTTAAAAAATTGGATAATGAAAATTAGTTTAGTATTCATTGCTCTATTGTTCCTATTCTGTTCGGCTGACATCGCGAAAAAAAAAGATGTTGTTTGTTCGATTGAACTATCCGTTGTAAGGTCAAAAAAATTTGGACAACTGATTTCAGTAGTAGGGAAACTTGAAAATCGGACAAACAGGAAATTGTACTTCGATGGAGCGAGGTACTTAAGAATTGACATTCTAAAACAACATGGCAAAAAGTTTTTAGATTTTTACGAAGGATGGCAAACTTATGAAACAATTAATGAAGATCGTGAGGAAATGGCCGCTGAGATCTTTGCCTTTGAGCCAAGGATTAAAATCTTTGACGAGTCAACCGGTCAGTTTACAGATTCCCTTGCTAAAGCATTCTACGATGAACGAATAAAAGATCAAAAGTTAATTAAATCAGCAAAAGATAGTGCGACTCTAAGAGAATGGACTAAGGAGGAATTTGAAAGGATTGTGTTCCTAGAATCCAGGCAAAACTTTACGCATACGACAAGGATGAATTCGTTGCCAGCCGGTTCATACAAGATAGTCTATAGTTATTCAAATGTGAACAACTTTCAGAACCCTCGATTACCTAACTTAGTATTGCCTAAAGTATTGAATGGATTTGAAAGATGGACAGGCACCGTAGTCTCTGATACACTTCATTTGAATGTGAAGTAATGAATGCAGAACCCTCTCCCCCAATGGCCACCAAGTATGTATCTTTCAGCGGTTATCACTATGCCTACAACAACCCGGTAATGAGCAATGCCCCAGTGGAGCAGACCCGGAAATTGACGCACAAACACAATTCAACTACATGTTGCAGATGGAAAGGCTGCGGCGAGATTTGGAAGACAAACAACTAGCGGATTTCTTAGCGAAGAACCCAGCTTATGACGGACCGCTTGATCTAGGTTTGGTTGCCCAATATTATGGTATGCAGGAAGAAGAAGCCAGACAAAAGAAAGCCTCGCTTCTCGCAGACGCGCAACGTGGAGACGTGAATGCAGCCAGGCAGTATGCTGCTATGCAAGGCGATTTGCTAAGCGCTACTTTTTTCCTGCAGGAAACCTATATCATACATAAAGATGGAAGCAGAAGTGAATCGTTTTGGACCTTAGATTTAGATTTTTTCGAGCAGGGAGAGCTCGCGCAGCAAGGATGGACTCCTGAATATGTAAATAGTGTTTTCGGTGGTTCCTTTGATAGGAAGTTTGGCAGACTTACTTCAATTTCTTTTGCCACAGAAAAGTCTCCAGATCAGGTTGTAGCGAAATTGGAG
>NZ_DATCSD010000342.1:0-5607 GCF_036568665.1 Ohtaekwangia sp.
GGCTATATCAACCTGGATAAGCAGAACGATCTAGGGTTTGAAATTGAATCGACTGTTCGCATAACAGGGAAATTGAGTGTAAAAGCTTTCTATGCTTTTGTAAAAGGAGAAGTTACTACCAAGAAAACAGCAGAGCGCGATACAACTTACAACAACCTTATCCGCAGACCCAAGAACTCTATTGGTGTAAACGTAGGCTATGCCTTTAACAGCAAATTCTATGTGAGTGTTAACCTGAAGACCTTTGGCAAACGCAGCGATCTGTTCTTTAACTCGACTACGTTCGCTACCGAAGCGGTTTCTCTTAAAGCTTACCAGTTGCTGGATGTATATGCAGAGTATAAATTACTGGATGGCAAACTGAAAGTGTTTGCGGATGCACATAATATACTCGATAAAAATTACTACGAGATATACGGCTATAGCACAATGGGCTTCAATATGAATGCCGGTGTCTCCTTTGGCTTCTAAAAGTATACTATACGTATGAATAAAATTAACCCAAGACCTGTTGTACTGGCTGCCTTTATTCTGGCAGCCGGTATATTCCGGATGGCAACGGCCAGCACGCACTCGTCACTATCGAGTTTTACACCACTCGGGGCTATGGCCCTGTTTGGTGGTTTCTATTATAGCGATAAGTGGAAAGCATACCTGTTGCCATTGCTTACACTGTGGATCACCGATATATTCCTGAACCGTTATTTGTTCCTTGGCTATTGGACGATCTTTTACCAGGGAGCTGCGTGGGTATACGGCAGCTTTGCGTTTATGGTATTTATAGGGCAACAGATGAAAGTAGTGTCAGTACGAAATATAGCGATCGCATGTGTGGCTGCGGCTGTATCGCATTGGTTGATTACCGACTTTGGCGTATGGCTATGGGGTTGTACAGGAACCTCAGAAGATATACCTTACACAAAAGATTTCAGCGGACTGATCGATTGCTATAGAATGGCATTTCCTTCCATGAGAAATTTACTGATAGGAAACTTTGTATTCAGCGCCATCTTCTTCGGAAGCTTTGAGTTGATGCAGAAGAGATTTCCGCAGTTATCTCCCGCAGAATAACGCAGAAAGGAAAGTAAAAGCAGAGACGGGAAGTCGGGAAGACAGAAAGTCTGGAAGCATTCATCTCTGTGCAACTTTGTGTCTCCTCTGTGTTCTTCGTGCCATTGGATTTTTAAGCCACGACTAACAGAGATTGAATATCGAACAAGGAATATCGATCAACGAATGTCGAAGTATATATCACATCACACCCCAACCCACACCCACGATTAACGGATAACCATTAACGAATAACAAAAATGATCGCCTGCTCTTTTCTTCCCGCGGCAACGAAAATGATCTACGATATGAACCTGCAGCATTTGTTGCATGGAGTCACGTTTGAGTGTCCGCATGATGCATTGAAAGAAAAACCAAAAGTGGTGCGCTGTGTGCTCGAAGGGAAACAGTATTCCAGTCAGGAGATCGATCGCATCTTTAGCGCGAGCAAAGCACAAGGTAAAAGTTTATATTATGTAGATGAAGACCTGCTGCAGAGCATTCAGCCGGATGTGATCTTTACACAGGATGTATGCGAAGTATGCCAGATCGATACGGCCTGCACTTCGGCTGCCGTGGCTAAACTTTCCAAACAACCGAACCTGGTGGCCTTAACACCTGCCAGTCTGGAAGATGTATTCAGCACTGCTGTTACCATAGCCTCTGCGTTGGGACAGGAGGAACAAGCCTATATATACCTGGCTTCTCTCCGAAAGCGCATCGACTATATTATTGACGAACTTCGCAGGGCGAAAGCAATGCCGAAGCGTATCATGCTCATGGAATGGATGGAGCCTATCTATAACTGTGGCCACTGGATACCCCATCAGATTGCGTATGCCGGAGGTATAGATATGCTTTCCAATCCCAATGGCGATAGTATTGTAACTCCGTGGAGTAAAGTAGTGAAGTACGATCCGGAAGTACTCATCATTGCACCTTGTGGTTTTGATGTAAAGCGCTCGCAGGAAGAAATACACTTGCTAGCTTCAAAGCCTGAGTGGAATTCGCTACAGGCGGTAAGGAACAATCGTGTATTCATAGTAGACTTCGATCTTTTTACGCAGCCCTCAGCCTCTACGTTGGTAGATGGTATAGAAGTGCTGGCAGCCTTATTTCACCCGGATATATTTACGGTGCCGACACGCCTGCAAAATAAAGTCTCATCATTACCTGTAACATCGCTGGTATCTTGAAAAATTTTTTTAGTAGCTGGAGCGGAGGGAAGGACAGTTGCTTTGCGTTTATGCAGGCGATAGCGCAAGATATGCAACCCTGTGTGCTGCTAAATATGATGAACGAAAATGGTATGGTGAGCCGGAGCCACGCTATACCGAAAGATATACTCTTGCAGCAAGCTGCCATGCTCAACCTGCCGATGATCACACGGCCTGCAAGTTGGGAAGGGTACGAAAAAATATTTATCGAAACGTTGCATACACTGAAAGCCGATTTCGGAATACAAGCCGGAGTGTTTGGCGATATAGATTTACAGCCTCACCGCGACTGGGAAGAAAAAGTTTGTAGTGCTGCAGGCATCGAAGCTATACTTCCGCTATGGCTGCAGGATAGAAAAACTTTGGTATATGCGATGCTCGAAGCTGGTATAGAGACCTATATAGTTTCGTGTAATGAAACCATGGGCGAACGTTTTCTCGGGAAGAAAATAACGCATGCCCTGGTGGACGAGCTGGAGGCGATCGGTATAGATGCCTGTGGTGAGAATGGTGAATATCATACACTGGTGGTATATACACCGATGTTTAAAAAAAGAATTAATGTTGTCTTTGGAGCCACGCGTTGTCATAACCAATATTGGTTCATCGAAATGAAGCTTGCATGATAATTCTGGTAACCGGAGGCGCCCGCAGTGGTAAAAGTCGTTACGCACAGGAGCGCGCCAAACAAACAACAGACTCACCGGTATATGTTGCAACAGCGCGACAGTGGGACGGTGATTTTCAAGACCGAATAAAGCATCACAAACAGGAGCGCGGTCCCGAGTGGACATCGTACGAAGAAGAAAAGTACGTGAGTAATCTTGCGCTTAGGGGTAGGGTGGTAGTGGTTGATTGCATAACACTATGGCTTACCAACTTCTTCATCGACCATAAACAAAATATTCATACGGCACTCACGGAATTTAAACAGGAAATTGATAAGCTTGCTACACAAGAAGCTATATTTATTGTTGTAACAAATGAAATAGGTATGGGTGTACATGCAGAGACCGAAGCCGGAAGAAAGTTTGTTGACTTGCAAGGCTGGGCCAATCAATATGTAGCATCTATAGCAAGCGAAGTAATTTTCATGGTATCCGGTATACCGGTAAAAATAAAACCAGCCAGTGTCTGACCGATGAAGAAGTTTAAGATAAAGCCGTTGGCAACCTCGTTGCAGGCAACGCTTCAGAAAAAGATTGACAAGAAAACCAAACCGCTCGGAGCGCTCGGTAAATTGGAAGAGTTGGCGTTGCAGATCGGTATGATCCAGCAAACACTTTCGCCCGCATTAACCAATCCGTATATACTGGTGTTTGCCGGAGATCATGGTATAGCAGAAGAAGGTGTAAGCGCCTATCCGCAAGAAGTAACATGGCAGATGGTGATGAATTTTATACAAGGTGGCGCTGCCATCAATGTATTTTGTCGTCAGCATAACATTACCTTGAATGTAGTGGATGCCGGTGTGAAATATACTTTCCCCGAAAACCTTGAAGGACTTATCTATAACAAGATCGCGATGGGTACGGCCAATTTTCTAAAAGGCCCGGCCATGACGATCGAGCAAACACAACGTTGCCTTAGTACTGCGGCGGATATAGTCAATGCTATACATGCCAAAGGTTGTAATGTAATTGGCTTTGGCGAAATGGGAATAGCCAACACCACATCAGCCAGTGCGCTGATGAGTTTGTTCTGCGATATACCGGTGGCACAATGTGTAGGTCGCGGCACCGGTTTGGATGATGCGGCTTTTCAGCACAAGATCGATGTAATTACCCGTGCACTGAAGCAGTATAACAAACACGATACACCCATTACCATGCTGGCCACCTTTGGTGGTTTTGAAATAGCACAGATAGCAGGTGCCATGTTGCAGGCTGCCGAAAATAGCATGGTTATTCTGGTAGATGGTTTTATTACTACAGCCGCATACCTGGTAGCGCAGGCGATAGATCCGGCAGTAAAAGACTATTGTATATTCTGCCATCAGTCGCAGGAACGGGGGCACGGTCTTATGCTGCAGGCTATCGATGTGCAGCCTTTACTCGAACTGAACATGCGCCTGGGCGAAGGCACCGGTGCAGCTGTAGCCTATCCGTTGTTACAGTCAGCGGTGGCATTCCTCAACGACATGGCAAGCTTTGAATCAGCCAGTGTAAGCGAAAAGTCAGAGCCGGCAGATACCCGGTTGAAAGCAGATTCAACATCCATCCTTTGAAACGCGAGCTCCAGATATTCTTTACAGCCGTTATGTTCTATACCCGTATACCGTGTCCGCGGTGGGTAGATCATAATGCCAGCAATCTCAACGAAGCTACGCGATACTTTCCGCTCATCGGCTGGATCGTGGCGAGTGTATCGTGGCTTTTCTTTTTTCTGAGCAGGTATATATTTTCCGTGGAGGTCAGTCTTCTTTTCTCGATGGTAGCCGGTATACTGGTAACCGGTGCTTTTCATGAAGATGGTTGGGCCGATGTATGCGATGGCTTTGGCGGAGGATGGACCAAAGAAAAAATTCTCGCTATTATGAAAGACAGCCGCGTGGGTACTTACGGAGTTACCGGGCTCATCTTTATGCTGGCACTCAAGTTCTTTTCGTTGCAGCAGCTTGCTATAGTTCCGCTATATATATTCCTGTTAATTGGTATAGTAGCACATGCCCTTAGTCGGCTGGCAGCCGTGCTGGTAATGTTCACGTCAGTATACGTGCGCGAAGATGCCGATAGCAAAGCCAAGCCGGTAGCACAACAACTGAAGCCTCGTAACCTGCTCATGGCTTGTGTGTGGGTAGCCATGCCGTTGGCACTGCTGGTATATTACGATGTGATTTTTCTATTGATCATTATACCCGTAATGCTCATAACCAGTTACCTGCGCTGGTATTTTATAAAATGGATCGGTGGTTATACCGGTGATTGCCTCGGAGCTACGCAGCAAGTAAATGAAGTGGTGATATACCTGAGCATACTCGCCTTATGGAACTATATGTGATCCGCCACACCACACCGGATGTAGCCAAAGGAATCTGCTATGGTCAATCCGATATTTCGGTAACACATACTTTCCCGGAAGAATCACATCGCGTATTGATGCAGCTTCCTTTAGAGTTGGATATAGTATATACCAGTCCGCTGATACGTTGCCTGCAATTGGCAGATACGATAGCCAAAGCACGCCAATTGGAAATGGTAACGGACGCGCGTCTGAAAGAATTAAACTTTGGTGACTGGGAATTAAAAGCCTGGAACGATCTTGACCAATCGTCACTGATGGATTGGATGAATAATTATGTAGAGGTATGTTGCCCCAATGGAGAATCGTATGCACAGCT
>NZ_DATCSD010000343.1:0-34823 GCF_036568665.1 Ohtaekwangia sp.
ATTTCTATATGAAATTAATTCGCGAAGTATACTGTATAGAAGTCACTAACTGCGGAATGCTTTAGCCTCTTGAATAAGGCGGGCCGTAAAAGAATGAATGTCGTGCCCACTCCACTGAACAGAGGCTTTTACCCGGTGCTGCTTTTTAGAGAGGCCATTGATATAGGCTTTGTCATAATAATTGAGCAGTATATCAATTACCGAAGCCATATCATTTTGCAGCAGCTTGTCACGTGCAGCATTAAAATGTTGGCCACCCAACTTTTTGGTAATGCGCATCATCGCTTCCAGAAATAAAGTTCTATCGGCAGGTCCGTATTCTTCAACAAGTCGTTGTATGCGTACAACTTTGTCTACATTGATTTCAACGATAGGGCTATTGTTCATTTGTGTCCAGAGCCCTTCCGGTAAAAATATCCTTCCTACAGCGATAGATTCATCTTCGATCCATACCGTGCGTGAATAGTCGAGCTTGAGTATATCTTCAAATAAGTCGTTTTGAAATTGCTCAGTGGTAGGTTGTGGAGACATTTGTAATCCTCCGAACACTGAGCCCTTATGCGATGCAAGTTTTTCAAGATCGATAACCTGTTCGCCATTGGCTTTCAGTGATCCTAGTATTTCACTTTTGCCACTGCCGGTACATCCTCCTATAACAATGAGATTAAGGGGCTGCTTAAACGACTCTAGTGCTTTTGTGCGATACGATTTATAACCGCCTGCCAATTGATGCGTTTTGATTTTGGCCATGCCCACAAACTGACAGAAGTTGGATGAGCGCATACCACCTCGCCAGCAATGTACTAGCAATTCATTCCCTATACTCTCTGCATCGTTAATGATGTTAAGCAGCCGTGGACCAACCAATCGGAAGCCTGTCTTGATAGCTTCCGCCTGTCCTTTGCGTTTATAGTCTGTGCCAACTTCAACGCGTTCGGCATTGTTAAGTATAGGTATATTGACAGCCGATTGAATATGACCTTCTGCGTATTCGCCTTCGGAGCGAACATCCACTATCGGCAATTGCGCACGTAGTTTCAGAAAGTCATCTATGGTTAACTGCATAGTATAAATTCAACACAAACTTACACGATAGATCGTGTATGAGGCATAGTTCTATAGCTATAATTAATTATCGGAGAAATTAACAGAGAAGGCTGTGTTGATACCAATGCGAAATCCATAATCGAGGTACTTGCCATTCTGAAATGAAGCCACCGCTTCCAGTCGTAAAATGCGCAGGATGCCATCAATGGAATAACCCACTTCGGTATAATTCATCGAGTGAGCCGTTGCCAGGTAATTAACAAATACATTTTCACTTACACCTGCCATGCGCACCAACGGGAAGCTGGTAACCAGGAACCTGCGAAAGTGATAGTGAACATTGCCGGCAAAGTATTTATCATCGGTGCTATAATTGTAGTAGTCGAGCAAGCGAAAACTTCCTACCGGATCGCTTGTAGCAAAAGGCGTTTGGTTACCGAGGAAATGCTTATAGTCCATGAAGTACATTTTGTTCGTATTCAAAAATGCACCTGCACGCAACGCCAGGTCTACATGCCCACGCACGCCAATGTTAAATTCATGTTTCATGCCCAGTTCAATCTGGTCGAAGTCTACATCACTCTGCAAGACATTGTTAAAGCCTTTGCGATAATCAAGCGTAAACGTAGGCGATGAATTACTTATCTCATGCTTGCGCCCATTGTGTATCCTGTATTTCAACCACGGTCTGGCGGTTACACGCACAGAGCCGATGAATGCTTCATGATCAGGGAAACTTGTGTCGGGCAGCTCTGCATTTACCGGTCGGTTCGGTGTATATCCTTCAATACTTTTACGATCTACCCATTTATAGTTTGATGTATTTTCAAGTTCATGTCGCTTGTTCCACGAGAGTGTTCCGTTTACGGAAACATACTGGCTTAGCTTTCTGCGATACGTCAGGTCTATATATCGCCTTTCGTATAGCTTCATAAGATTCTTTTCGAGTAACAGCGTAGTGAGACTGTTTACAATCGGCAGAATTGGTTCATCGGCATTGTACTGCTTAATATACCGGCCGCCTTCCAGTTCAAGTCTATATTTACTATTGCGGAGTACAAGCTTGGTATTGCCCGAAGCAACTTTACGCGAGAAAGCATAGCGGAATGCAGGAGTAATAGTAAGCCGTGTTTTGTTGGTGTCTTGCAAGATCGTTCCAAACGATACTTTATATACCAGGTTCCAGCCTTCTACCGTATTGAAGCCTGGCATAGGAAAGTGAATTTGAAAGTTGGAGTGTTTGGAAACTTTATAGGTATCACCAATCAGTATATCCCACGGCTGAAAACCCTTATGTTTGGATGCCTTCAGGGTATCGCCTTGTTCTATTTTACGGGCAACAGCTGCCATGCTATCCGATTTCTGATAACCCTTTACTTCTTCAGTAGTTAATGGAACCGGGCGTATAGATGCCCAGTAAGTAGAATCTTTTTTATAGGCACCACTGTCTACCTTAAATGTATTGTCGGATATAACTTCAGGTTCTTTTTGCTGTTTCAGTTCCTGCTTCTCATACTCCTTCATCATAGTCTTTAACTCCTTGCGGGTAATTTCTTTTCCTGACTCCAGCCGATCTTGCAGTAACTTGGCATTATCTTGTTGTTGCTTCGATTTTTTGGAAGTTGTTGCTTTGCTCTGTGCTGTTATTTTTTTTGCCTCTTCCTTCTGCACCTTCTCATCAATAACCTCCATCTTTTCATTGTCTACATATAGCTTGGGGTTCAGCTTGATCTTGTAGTCGCTTACAGTAGCCAGGTATTTATACTCGGCTTCAAACCCAAAAGCTTTACCTTCTATTTTGAATTGATGCGACACCGGCATCCACGCTTTATCATCTATTGGAGCGTAGATCGCTTTGATATATACCTGTATACCCATTTTGCTGGTATTTATATCAATGCTGTGAATGCTCCACCAGTCTTCCACCAGGTTAATAACACCTTCTACTACATTGTCGCCTTTCAGCCGTGGTGTTACTTTGATCTTGCTTACTTCATAGTTACGATCCTGAAATGTGCCCAGGTATTCGAATTTATAGTATGAAAAAGCTTTGGGCGATAGCGGAGATATAGTGCCCTGTATTTCGGGTTCATAAAAACTGCCGAATATATACTGGTTGGGCGAAGTGTTGTTGTCTTTACCATCGCTGCGAATAGAGATAACTTTTTCTTCGAATTTATTGGGGCGGGTATATTTCACATCGCTTACGGATTCAGATATATATACCCGGTTTTTCTCAATGCCTTCTTTCTGCAACGCACGCTTGGCCAGCCAGGGATAGTCCTTTAGTTTACCGGCTCCCTTTATATATACTCTGGCCGTGTAGCTGTCCAGTTGCTGGGTGTGATATTTAGCTTTGGCAATGGCCTTACGCATAATGGTATACGCCGGATCTTCGTTGCCATCTTGCACTACCACGGTGGGCAATACCGTAGCTTGTGGCTTCAGGGTAATGTTTACCTGTACAAATTCATGAAGTACTTCGATGTTTCTGACTTGTGTTTCGTAGCCAAGAAACTGGTAGATGATTTCATAGCGTCCGGAATCGAGCGCTACTTCGTAGTAGCCGTTTTCATTGGCGGTGGTTCCTGTGCCTACGCGTTTTACAAATATAGAGGCGAATGCCAGCGGCTTGCCGTTTTCATCGGTAATGGTACCCCGTATACCACTGGCCCATGCAGGTGCGGAGTAGATCGTGCATACAAGCAACAGCAAAAATATAGCTCTTGCAACAGGCGACAGAACCTGTGAAAACATTTTGAATACCGGCATGGATATATATAGTCGGGTTTAATCCTGGTAAAAGCCTTTCGCACGAATCATCTCCTCCACAACATCCGGAACAAGATAACGCACAGATTGTTTATTTCTGATGCAGTTCCGGATGAATGTAGCAGAAATATCAAGCAGTGGCGCTTCTACGAATGTAACGTTAGGATGCGTTCGGAGTTCTGAAAGTTGCACGTTGGGTCTTCTATATACATAAAGCCCGTAATCTTTCAGTATGAGTTCATGATTTTTCCACTTGGTAAAAGAAGCGAGATTGTCTTCGCCTATAATTACTTTGAAGTCTTTGTCCGGAAATCTCTCCCGCAGGTGTACAAGGGTATGAATAGTATAGCTGGGCTTGGGCAGGTGAAACTCTATATCCGATACTTCCAGTTTATAGTTATCGTATATGGCAGCACGCACCATATCATAACGATCAAATTCGTGCAGTAAACCTTTGCTGGGTTTAAATGGATTTTGAGGAGAGACTACAAACCATACTTTGTTCAGGTCGGTTGTTTCGGCCATGATGTTGGCGATCATAAGATGGCCCATGTGTATGGGATTGAACGAGCCGAAGAAGAGACCTATTTTCATGAATATTCAGAGAAGACGTTTAATTGCTTCCGATGTTACAATATATAGTATCTATTTGTAAAGATACCGTATTGAACATTAGAACAATCAGAAGATTGAACCTCTTACGTATTCTTGAAATTGTTGTAGAGCTGCTGTGCCTCAGCTAAAGATTTGTCCAGGTTTTCGTTTACCAGTACAACGTCAAATTTATCCTGGAACGACATTTCAAAATTTGCTTTGAATAACCTGCGCGAAAGACTTTCTGGTGATTCTGTGCCCCGATCATTGAGTCGTTCTTTGAGCACTTCTATAGAGGGCACTTTAACAAATATAGCTAACGCTTTATCTTCGAAATATTTCTTGAGATTCAATCCTCCCTTTACATCTACATCGAAGATCACATCTTTACCTTCACTCCAGATGCGGTCTATCTCTGATTTAAGTGTGCCGTAAAAATTACCGGCATATACTTCTTCCCACTCGATGAACGCATTTTCATCGATCTTCTTTTTAAATTCTTCGGGAGAAAGAAAGTAATAATCTTTACCGTGCTGTTCTGTACGGCCGCGCTTGTCGCGTGTTGATGCAGAAATGGAAAATCCTAAATCAGGATTCGTGGCAAGAAGATGTTTAACGATCGTAGTTTTCCCCGAACCGGAAGGCGCAGAGAAAATAAGCGCTTTGCCTGCCATTAACTCGCCAGGTTTTGAATCACTTTTGCTTTGATGTCATCCACCAATTGCTGAGGAGCATCCTGGCAGCATTTGGTTTTGAGAAGCTGACGTATGGCTACTTCCAAATGATAATTCTTGTAACAGGGCATGCACTCTTCCAGATGATGTTTCAGGAAATGATCTTTTTGATCAGCAGTTGCTTCACCATCCAGGATGGCCTGAAGCATTTTGAGGCATTCGTTTTTCTCAGGACAATCAAGCTTCATCTTACTCGGATCAGGGGTGCTCATAAGGTTTATGCGGTTTTATAACCCATTTGTTTCGCGTACTCACTCAGTTTTTCTTTCAGAAGGTTACGTGCCCGGTGAAGACGGCTACGAACGGTTCCAATAGGGATATCGAGAATCTTCGCCATTTCTTCATACTTAAATCCTTCCAGGTCGCATAAAATTATAACTGTTCTGAAATCAACATCCAGGGCATTGAGTGCATTGGATATTTCGTCTCCGATCATATCCTTCAGCGCCTCCACTCGCAGATCAGGCGTTATCTGCCTGTCAACCTCTTCCGAGTTGTAATAGCTCTCAACTTCTTGATAATCTACTTTAGAAGGCTCCTTGCTCTTCTTTCGATAATCATTGATGAAGCTGTTTTTCAAAATTCGAAACAGCCATGCCTTCGCATTAGTTCCTTTCTGAAAAGATTCAATGAACCGATATGCCTTTAAGTAAGTGTCCTGCAACAGATCTTTGGCATCGTCTGAATCCAGTGTAAGCCTGTAAGCAAAGTTGTACATGGAGTTTATATGAGGCATAAACTCACCATGAAATATTGTTTGCTTCTCGGCTTCTGTATAGTGTTGTTTCGGGAGGTCTTCCATCAAAGGCAAAAATATAAAAATAACAGCTTCCGGGAAGTATTAAAATTTTCCCGGAAGCTATTATGTGTAGAATTAATTCAACTATCGGCTGGCTACCAGTCCGAAAGACTTCACCATGTTGATAAATTCTATGCGATAACCTTCTTTATCTTCTCCGCGTGAGCCCTGCGCCAGTTGCACGACATCATCATAGGTAAACTTTTTAATGTATTCAGATTCACGCAGCAACATACCAAATGCGGCAACGGAAGCTGACCAGCGAAAATTATCAGAAGTTTTAGCGAGTGCTATGTTGTTATCTTTCAGTGGATGCACAATCAACTTGCTCACGTCTTCGTCCGGTTTTTTATAGCGAAGTTTAATCGTCATCAACTCATCCGATTTTTTGGCAGAAGGATCGATCTTGGTTGTCTGATATTTCAATTCATCGATCTTGAAAAATTCACTCTCAACGCCAACCGGTATAATTTCATACAACGCAGTGACTGTATGTCCGGAGCCAAGTTCGCCAGCATCTTTTTTGTCGTTGTTGAAATCTTCGCTCTTCAGCATCCTGTTTTCATACCCGATCAATCTATAGGCCTTTACTTTAGTAGGATTGAACTCGATCTGCAACTTTACATCTTTGGCAATGGTAAATAGTGTTCCGCCAAATTCATTCACTAGTACTTTACGTGCTTCGGTAATGTTATCAATGTAAGCATAGTTACCATTTCCTTTATCGGCCAGCGTTTCCATCTTCGAATCTTTATAGTTACCCATGCCATAGCCGAGCACTGTAAGAAATATACCATCCTTTCTTTTTTCTTCGATCAATCTTTCCATCGCAGCATTGCTGGATTCGCCTATATTAAAATCACCATCTGTTGCCAGTATCACGCGGTTGTTACCACCTTGTTTAAAATATTGCTTGGCAGTTGCATATGCCAGATTTATACCGGCACCACCTGCCGTTGAACCACCTGCCTCCAGTCTGTCGAGCGCTTCAGAGATTCTCTTTTTATCAGCACCCGAAGTTGGTTCCAGTACAAGTCCTGCAGCACCGGCATATACTACTATAGCAACGTGGTCTTGCGGGCGTAATTCTTCCACTAACATTTTCAAAGATGATTTCAGCAAGGGTAATTTATTGGCTTCGTTCATAGAGCCTGATACATCAATGAGAAACACCAGGTTAGAAGCCGGTAAATTTTCAGTGGGTATCTTTTTGCCTTGCAAGCCTATATGTACCAGTTTATGATTGGTATTCCATGGAGCGGCAGATATTTCGGTGATCACAGCAAAAGGATCATCGTTCTTCGGCTGGCTATAATCATAGTCAAAGTAATTTACCAGCTCTTCAATGCGCACAGCATCTTTTGGAGGGCGACTGCCATTGTTAATAAACCTGCGCACATTGCTATAGGACGCTGCGTCTACATCAATGGAAAAAGTAGATAAAGGATTTCGCAGCGCATCGTGAAAAATATTCTCGTTAATCGCATCGTACTCTTCTGTGTTCCACTGTTCTTCCTGCTCGGGTTGAGGGGCGTATGCCATGTTGTAGTCAGCAACTGATTCAGTCATTACTTTAGCCGGAGCTGCACGTTTATCTTGTTTATAGCGATGATGTTTACCGGTAACAACAACCTCTTTTAGTTCCTGTGCATCTTCTGCTAACACAACATTTATGGTGTTGGATACTCCTATCTTTACTTCCTTCGATTTATACCCTATAAAAGAGAAAACCAACGTGCCACCGGAAGAGGGCACTGTAATAGTATAGATGCCGCTGTGGTCAGTAACTACAGCTGTAGTTGTGCCCTTCAGAATAACCGTTACTCCAGGCAACGCACTTCCATCTTTTGCATAAGTAACTTTCCCAGTAATTGTGCGCGAGGCCGGGGCGATAAAGCCGGTGCAGAGTATCACCAGTACCATAAGAATCCCAATAGACTTTTTCATGACAGTATAATTTGATTTGTCAGTGAGATGCGCCTTGTAAAAAGATTCCATAAGGCAGTTGGAATTTTTTTTCTATTTTTCAAACGAACATGCCTTCACTCAAAGTCCATAGATCATTAACCGATGCCGACCTGCTGGCGCAGTATAAGCGCACGGGCGACCTCTCGGTATTGGGTGAGCTGTTTGATCGGTATATGTCGTTGGTACTGGGGGTATGCATGAAATACCTGAAAGACCGCGAAGAGAGTCGCGATGCCGTGATGCAGATATTTGAGAAGCTCGTTACCACCTTAAAGCAGCACGAAGTAGAACATTTTAAAAGCTGGCTATACACCACTGCGCGAAATCACTGTTTGATGCAGCTCAGGTCAAGGAAAGGAAAGAATTTTGAAGAAATTTCTCCTGCACTTATGGAAAATGACTCCTTTTCTCATCTGGAAGAAGAGCCTGAAATGGAGGCAAATCTTACTAAATTGGAAAAGTGTATAGAAACGCTGGTAGTTGAACAGAAACAGTGTGTACAATTGTTTTATCTACAGCAGAAGTGCTATAAAGAGATTGTTCAGCTCACGGGCTTTGACGATAATAAAGTGAAGAGTTATATACAGAACGGTAAACGGAATTTGAAGATTTGCATGGAGCAACATGGCTGACCTGCAACACGATATTGAAAAATACCTGAGGGGTGAATTAACACCAGCAGAGATGCATGCGCTGGAGCGGAAGGCATTGAACGATCCTTTCCTGGCGGATGCATTGGAAGGTGCTTCACAGGTATTGCCTGAAGATTTTGGCGATGATCTGAACCTTTTGCAGGCTTCGCTGAAGGGACGTATAGATCAGTCAAACACGAAGATTATACCGATGTGGGCATGGACCGTGCGTATAGCGGCCGGGTTGTTAGTGGTGATAGTTTCCGGGTTTATAGTCTTCAATTTATTGAAGGAAAAAAATTCCACTCCGTTAGCGGTTAATGATACGGAGTCTGCACCGAAATCATCTCCACCACAGCAACAACCTGCCGGAGATTCAGCCTCTGACAATACTTCGGCATCCGTTAAACAGGAAGACAAGCATGATCAGTTTAGTCTGGCAAAGCCGGAAGAGGAAAAAATTATACTGCAAGACCAGGTTGCCCAGCCAAAAGAAAATAAAGCAGATGAAGTAAAATCAACGATCGCAGAAGTTACGAAAGGGGAACCTGTAGTTTCATCTACGGATAATGCGGCAAGCGAAGCCCCGGTAGATTTGCAGGAAGTGCAAGAACAATTGCAAGCTAATGAACCGGTTGCTGTAGCACCGATGCAGGCACCCATGAAAGATATAGCGGCCGAGAAAGAAGAGTATAAAGAAAGGGCAAAAGCAAAAACAGACGCAAGCGGAGCAACGCTTGATAAGAAAGCAGCACTATCAGAAACACGAAAATTTGCCAATGCAAATACCAACGTACAGGTTATACGCGGACAGGTAACATCGGAAGATGGTGTGGGTTTGCCTGGTGTAAATGTTATTATAAAAGGCAGCAACACCGGTACTGTTACGGATGCAGAAGGGTACTATCAGGTATCTACAACGGAAAGTAGTAAAGAACTCGTCTTTTCATTTATAGGCATGCAGAGCAAAGAAGCAGAGGCAACTTCGGATGTATTGGATGTACAATTAGAGAATGATGTATCGCAGTTGAGTGAAGTGGTAGTGGTGGGTTATGGTGCTGATAACGTACAGGAAGAAGATCGCTCCACCGTAGAGTTTGCAGCACCCAAGGGTGGCCGTGCTGCCTATAAAAAATATCTGGAAACCAGTATGCGCTATCCGGAAGAAGCGCTTCAGAATGAAATAGAAGGAAAGGTAACGATTCAGTTTACCGTGGAAACATCCGGCCAGATTACAGATTTTAAAGTATTAAAAGGTCTTGGCTACGGATGCGATGAAGAAGTGATTCGTCTTATACGAAACGGCCCTAAATGGGCACCCACTAAAAGAGATGACGAAGCTGTTAAAGATCGCGTAAAGGTAAGACTACGCTTCAGACTTCCGAAGAAATAATCTATAGGTATATATAGTATATCTTAACAATGAAGGAGAATTTAGTCAGATAGAGCTCAGAATAAATCCTCCTTCATTATAATTAGATTACTTAAGCTCAATGCTGCCGTCATGTTCATGGCAGGCTTCGGCACAGTGTTCACAGGCGTCAGCACATTGTTTGCAATGTTCATAATCGTGCTTGCGGCATTCATCGGCACACATCCGGCATGCTTCTTCGCAGATTCCTAAAAAGCTGGGCAATAACTCTGAATCACGCTGAAGCAATCGTGCGGCCTGTATACATATCTCAGCGCATTCACGATTCAGTTCAATGCAACGCGTCATAATGTTTACATCGCGTTCTTGTAAACAAGCTGTGGCGCAGGTTTCGCAAGCAATGGCACAGTCCAGCAATTCGCGCACCATCGGATCATTAGAGTGGGCAGCGTGCGGACGGAATGTTGTTTTCTTCTGGTCTTTCATGGTTTTCACTTTTGATTTGAATATGAAACTGTAAGCAGGGAAGTATAAAAAACTATTCCTCCACAAATGAGTATGTTGTTGGCATGGATTTTTGAAGGCAGGAAATAAAAATTATATAGTTATGGAAAAGATCAGAAATGGCGACCCTGTGATTTACAGAAATCAGCAAGGCATTGTATATGGACGACCGCGTGAGATCAAATCAAGAGGATTAATTTATACTATTCGCATCGGTGATGAGTATGTGAAGGCACTGCCCAGTGAAATAGCGTTGGCTGCCAAGCACTGAGTTTCAGATAGAGTATGTCAACAGAGGTAATTGGTATAGTGGCTGGTACATGCACAGCCTTATCGTTATTGCCGCAGCTTGTAAAGATTATACAGAAAAAGGAAGCGCGCGATATCTCGCTCTTCTATCTCATTGTGTTACTGGCCGGGCTTTCTCTATGGGTATGGTATGGCATTCTTCGCAAGGATATACCCATCATAGCAACCAATGTTACTTCTACTATTCTAAACATTGCCATAATCATTTTGGGCATTCGCTATAAAAAGTAATGACAGAAGTTTATCAATCGTATATAACAAAAACGAGAAGTCATTATAATCCTAATCAAAATTCAAGACATCAGGGTAAAATCAAACCGGTTGGTAAGATTTTTCTGGCAAAACATATACTTGCTGCCTGTAAAATATACTTGTGACTTTCATAATGTGTTAGCATCCTAAAATCAATATGGTTATCTTTCAATAATCATGTTTTCAAAAAAATAAACTTTCGAAAAAATAAGTTAGACGGAATGAAATTTCTGGCGAACAGGCTGTTTTCGAAATACATCATTTCAGAGTAATTATAACACCACCTTTTGTTCTGAAACCAGGAGGCAACTGATGAATTTATCTATCTTTGCAACCGTTTTCGAATCAACTTTTTTAGACTTTCGTAAAATAACATCATTACTTGTAAACAGACTCTAAATTTTATTCTATGGCATATATTGAACCGGCCCCGCTTAAGGACAAAGAGAATCCCTTCGAGGCTATGATGTCGCGTTTTAAAGTCGCTTCAGAAATTCTTGGACTGGAAGAAGAGATCTACAACGTTTTGAAAAATCCAGCTCGTCAGGTGATCGTTTCACTGCCGGTAACTATGGATGATGGCAGCATCAAAGTGTTTGAAGGGTACCGTGTCATTCACTCAACGATTCTCGGGCCTTCGAAAGGAGGGATCCGTTTCGATCCACATGTGAACCTGGATGAAGTGAAAGCACTTGCTGCATGGATGACGTGGAAATGTGCTGTGGTAGATATTCCTTATGGTGGAGCGAAAGGTGGTGTTACCTGCAATCCACGCGAAATGTCGGCCGGAGAAATTGAACGATTGATGCGTGCCTATACACAAGCGATGGCCGATGTATTCGGACCGGATCAAGATATACCTGCGCCTGATATGGGTACAGGCCCTCGCGAAATGGCGTGGTTGATGGACCAATATTCACGCAACAAAGGCATGACTACACATGCTGTTGTTACTGGTAAACCTCTTGTAATGGGTGGTTCACTTGGAAGAACAGAAGCCACCGGCCGTGGTGTAATGGTGTCGGCTATGGCAGCGATGGAGAAGTTGAAGATCAATCCATATAAAGCAACATGCGCTGTGCAGGGTTTTGGTAACGTAGGCTCATGGGCTGCACGGTTGTTACACGAACGCGGCTTGCTGGTGCAGGCAGTAAGCGATCTTTCAGGTGCTTACTACAACGAGAAAGGAATGGACATCGAGAAAGCCGTGAAGTATAGAGATGCTAATAAAGGATCGCTCGATGGTTTTGAAGGTGCACAGAAAATAAGCAATGAAGAATTGCTCACGCTGCCAGTTGATCTGCTCGTGCCGGCTGCAACAGAAGATGTCATCACAAGCTCTAATGCCTCTAACATTAAAGCGAAGTTGATTGTAGAAGGTGCTAACGGACCAACATCATCCAGAGCGGATAATATCATCAATGACAAAGGCATTATGGTTGTGCCGGATATCCTGGCCAACGCGGGTGGTGTTACGGTATCATACTTCGAATGGGTGCAGAACCGCCTCGGCTATAAATGGACTGCCGATCGTGTTAACCGCAGAAGCGACCGGATCATGAAAGATGCATTCAACAATGTATATAAAACATCGCAGGAGTATAAAGTGCCTATGAGAATTGCTGCGTATATGGTGGCGATCGATAAGGTATCCAAGACCTATAAGTTCCGCGGAGGTTACTAAGAGTGAGTATTGGTTCAGGAACAGAAGTTGCTGTTTAGTAAGCGATTATTCTAAATCTGAACTTTCATGACCTCCTATCCGGATTTTCACACTAAATTTGTGCAGCAAGTTTGTATAGCAGACTTGCTGCATTCTTTTTATTACGACTTAAACTTACGATAACAATGACCATCCATCGCGAAGGCCGCATACTGCTTTTTGTTTTACTCCTGGTTCTTTTTGGATTGAACTGGGCTATATTGTATTTCTTTCCGCAAAGCAGCCTGGTGCAAAACAGTGTTATACTGGTCAGTGTTATTTTCTATCTGCTTATTCTGCAATTCTTCCGTAATCCGATCTTTAGCATTTCTAAGAACGAGAAGCTTGTATTGGCTCCTGCCGATGGTAAAGTAGTGGTGATCGAAGACACCGAAGAGACAGAATATCTGAAAGGCAAAAGAAAGCAGATATCCATCTTTATGTCACCGGTTAATGTACACGTTAACCGTATGCCGGTGGGAGGTATCATCAGCTTCTTCCGTTATCATCCCGGAAAGTACCTGGTAGCTTGGCACCCCAAGTCAAGTACAGAGAATGAAAGAACAACTGTTGTGGTGAAGACCGGGAATGGCGTAGAGATATTGTTCAGACAAATAGCAGGTGCTCTTGCCCGTAGAATCAAATGTTATGTAAAAGAAGGTCAGGCACTGGAGCAAGGCGAAGAGTTTGGCTTTATCAAGTTCGGCTCACGTGTGGATATATTTTTACCGCTTGATGCCAAAGTAACATGCAAGATTGGCGATGTTACCAAAGGAGGCAGAACGGTTATTGCCGAATTGAATTAAACCCGGGAATCGTTAGAATTAGGTACATTATCGATATCAATACAACGGTATGAATAGTGGTCTTTTATGCCTAAACCATAAGGTAGAAAAAGGATATTCAGCTTTTCGCAGTAACAAAGTACATCGCTATATTTTCAACGCAGTAAAATACGGAGCTGCTAACACTCGTTACCAGTTGTATTATACTTAATTTTAACTTTCCAGTCTCACCCATTGGGAAATTTTTTACCATTAAAATAAACAGTGCATGAAGGCAGTGGGTCCCCCAATCAAATTTTCTTCTACTCGGAGCGATTTCTTTACAACCTTAAATCAACGGGTAAACGAATATTTTAAGAGCAACAACATTTCTAGATATGCGAATACTGAAATGAAGGTGAAAACAATATTCATGCACCTGCTATATTTTACACCCTACATTTTGATGATGACGGGTGTAGTAACGAACCCTTGGTTGATGTTGCTGATGTGTGCACTGATGGGGTTTGGTCTTGCCGGTATAGGACTTTCCGTTATGCACGATGCTAACCATGGAGCATATTCCAACAAGAAATGGGTAAATCAAATGCTTGGTTATTCATTGAACATTGTAGGAGGAAATGCCTTTAACTGGAAAGTACAACACAATGTACTTCATCACACCTATACCAACATTCACGATGTGGACGAAGATATCAGTCCGCGTGGTGTGTTGAGAATGACACCCTATAGCGATTGGAAAGGCATTCATAAGTTCCAGCACATTTATGCCTGGGTTTTATACGGGCTTATGACTTTTGTATGGGTATTTGTGAAAGACTTTGTTCGTATTGTTCGTTACCAGCGCGATGGATTGATAAAGAATCAGAAAGCAGATGTGCGCACGGAGTGGATTATTCTGATTGCTACCAAAGTTATATACCTGGCCTATATGTTAGTGCTCCCGATGATCGTTCTGCCAATTAATGGCTGGCAGTGGTTTGCCGGATTTTTTCTGATGCACTATATCGCTGGCTTTATACTCGCTGTGATCTTTCAGCCAGCACACGTTATTGAAGGAACGGAGTATCCGCTTCCAAACGATGAAGGTAAAATTGAAAACAGTTGGGCTATTCACCAATTGCATACCACTACAAACTTTGCCAATAACAATAAGATACTTTCATGGTATGTTGGTGGATTAAATTACCAGGTAGAACATCACTTGTTCCCCAATGTTTGTCACGTACACTATAGGAATATATCTGTTATCGTAAAGAAAACGGCAGAAGAGTTTAATCTTCCCTACAAATCAGAGCCAACATTTATAGGTGCATTGATAGGCCATGCGAAGTTGCTGCGCGAGTTGGGTAAAAATCCCCAGACGCTCGCTGCGCCATCTCTATAAGAAGCGTAATCCGATTTTTCCTCCGAACCACATTTTTGTGTTCAGGTCGTTGCTACTCGTGTGGTCAACGAAGAAGTGAGGTTTATACGATGTGAACAACTCGGGGTAACGGTCGTAGGTAGTATCCGTAACGTAAGCATTTAGTGTAGCACCTGCTGTGATAGACATCTTGCGGGCAAACTGATAATCTATACCTATATATAGTTTGTTGATCATGTTTACAGCATGTATCCAGTTGCCTTTTATAGCTTGATTAGCCGTAAGATCTATATTCAGAAAAAGTTTACGCGACAGGCGAGGGGCAGTTCCTATACCATAACCAAAAGTCCAGAAGGTTTCTTCATTACCAAATGTGTTGGGCTTGGCGCCCGCAGTAATGATATTGTAGAATTGTCGTACACCAGTGCGAAAAGCAATGTTGGTATAAAATATTTCATCTGCAGAGACTTCAATTTTATGATAGCCACCCCGGCTAACAAAACTGAGAACTCCCACTGGTATACCTTTCATACTGTCGGCTATATTGATAAACCCTAATTGAAAGCCGCGCATAGCAGTAGCATAATTCAAAAAGCCGATCTGTGCGCCACGCATGCGTCCCGGAGCGGCATTGAGGATACCCGATACCTGTGCACCTGTAACATTGCGCGCTGCAAAATTTACCAGGCCTCCTACTTGTGCCCCGGTCATATCGCCCGCAGTAAAATTCAGGAAACCCGATATTTGTGTTTCAGCTTTTCCGGTAGAAAAATTAAAAAGTCCGGCTAAGCTCGGACCTTCCTGTTTTCCAATAGTAACGTTTGCCAGACCAGCCACTCTAACACCACGCGAATCGCGGAGGCCAACATTTGTAAACCCTGCCAGCGCCACCGATCGTACAGTGTCCATATTAAAATTGATCAACCCGGCAGCTTGCCATCCGTCTACACGATCAAGATTAGCATTGAGAAATCCTGCTATCTGTACTCCATTTGTTTTACCGGCAACACCGTTGGCGAGCCCTGCTATTTGTACACCCCGTACATCGCCACGCACAACATTGAACAATCCTCCTATCTCCAGTTTTTCTACACCCAATGAATAACCACCCAGCATATTCAAAGAGTATTCATTGATAATGTTACCACTCAGCTTATGATTTGTTCCGATAAAGGGAACCACTGAAAACTGAAAATGACGATGTAGTGTATCGTCAATGTTCATCATATTTATAGCTTGTATGGTGGCGCTTTTTGTTGACAGCCAGAATCGTTTTAGTTTTTTGCCGACACTATCTGCCAGTATATTTAGTTTCTCTTTATCGATTCTTATAGGGACGTTGAGTAGACCGTTACCTCCCGGCACCATCACCAGCGTATCGGCATAGTTGAGTTTTTTTACTGCGAGACTTACTTCTTCATTCGAGGGCTTGGGAACTTCAATTTGAAAATATCCGTATGCATCGGTTACTGCAGAGGATAGTGATACAGGGTCATATATACTTACATTCCTGAGCCGCTCGCCTGTGGCTTCATCAATAATATACCCGCTTACTTTTCTGGTGTCCTTGGGGCCTGGATCTGCTTTGGTGAGTATAATATGTTTCTTTCGTTCTTTATACTGGATCGTTCCTTTGAAGAGTTCATCCAGTACTTCGCGCACCGTTTTGTTTGCGCCTTCGTAAGAAACTATACGGTTGGCATCGAGTATATCCGGGCTATAGGAAAATGTAAAGCCGCCAAGGTCTCCGAGCTTCTTCAACGCAGAGGCTAGCGTTTCGCCTTCCAGTCGTATAGTAATAACTTGTTCCAGCAAAGGCTTCTTCGGATTTTCTATCACCTTTGCCTGTGCCCATGGTGCCAGCAGCAGAAAGGCAACGACCAGATATATACTACTGGTTTTCACAACCCTGGCCCTCCAACACAATTTCGGTTGCTGTTTCGCGAATGGTAAGATTCAGTGTTTCAGCAATCACCTGGGCGATCTCATGTATATCTTCATCATTAAATGAAACCGTAAGATGGCAATGCTGCAGCGAATTGCTGATCACAATCTTCTTATCGTATACACTGTTCAGGGCTTCTGCTACTGAAACAAGATCGGTGTTGCTAAAGCTGAAGAACTTTGTTTTATAGGAGAGTACATTATTCTCAGGTTGTTCGATAGAAAAGGTCTTGGATATTTTGTTATAAACACCTTTGCCTCCCGCTTTCAATTGTATACCGGCATTATTGTCAGTAAAAAATTGTACTTCACCTTCTACCACTACAACTTCTACGGTGTTGGATTCCGGGTAAGCCGTTACGTTAAACGATGTACCTATATCGCGAATAAAAACACCTTCTGCATCTACCAGGAATTTCTTTTCATCCTGGTGATTGATGTTGAAATAAGCTTCGCCTTTCAGTTTTACAACATGGCTCTTCTTTTTCTTATCGTATGAATAGGTGAGCTTGGTTTGCTTGTTCAGGTATACATCGCTTCCATCTGGCAATGTATCGCTCGTGGTTTGTCTGTCGGCAATAACTTCAACCGGCTTGCTGATGCCCGGATATAGCGCACGATAGGCAAACCAACCTATACCTACTACAACAAGTATACTGGCTGCAATTTTCAGGAAAGAGAAACTGGAATCTCTCTGCATCGGTATAACACGGCCGTCTTTCGGATGCAGCTTCGATTTCATTTTACTCCACGCAGCATCGGTATCAAACTGTTGCCATTCTTTTACAGAAGAAGCTCTTACGAAAATAGTTTGCAGTTGCTCGATATACTGTTGGTTAGCATCACTCTGCGATCGCCACGCCTCCACGAAGTCGATTTCCTCCTGCGAAGCTTCTCCAGCCAGGTACTTACCAATCAGGTCATCAATATCGTTCGTGTTGTATTGCAAGGCGATTAATTAAGAAATCCGTTCATCAAAACAATGAGTATAGGGAGATAGTCTTTCAACTGTTCGCGCATAATCTTCAAAGCCTTTCCCATCTGGTTCTCCACTGTTTTCACAGAGAGGTTCAGTTGATCTGCTATCTCAGAATATTTAAGTTCTTCAAAGCGACTTAACTTAAAAATGATCCGGCATTGCTGCGGAAGTTTTTCCATCGCTTCATAAATTCTGGTTTCCAGTTCAGATGCCATTACAGTTCGCGCAACAGACTCAACGCTTTTCTCAGCTACGGCCATCTCTATAGTAGCATGTTGCTGTTTGATCTTTTCATGCTTCAATACATTGAGGCATGCGTTGCGTACCATGGCATAGAGATAGGGCTTTACTGCCGTGCGGATTTCGAGATTTTCGCGCTTCTCCCAAACCGACAGAAATGTTGACTGCACGATCTCTTCGGCTTCGTCACGATCCTGAACGAAGGTGTATGCGTAGTTGCAAAGAGGCTGATAGTGGGTTCGGAATAACATTTCAAAAGCAGTTATATCGCCTGTCTTAAGCGATGTGAGTGTCCGTTGTTCCGTGAATTCCACTGCTTTTGGGTCTGCTTTAACAGCGAAATTTACGTTTTTATGGCTTCGAGGTTATGACAATCCTCAAAAGATTTACCCCTATGCCCCTAAAAATAATTTCTCAGGGCTGCTCACCGATCCAGAAACCACTATCTGATTTTACTTGTACCCTACCATCTTTCATTGTGCTAAACTGGTCGCCATCAGGTATTAATCCGTCCAGTAATAATGTTTGATCAGACTTTTCTTTATGAATAAAAACGGGTGTATTAGCCGTCATCCATTTTTCAAATGATGTTGTGTATCGCGACCATTTTAATTTGTCGTCCATCAACACAAATTGTAATTCCGGGTGTGCTGTTGCAAGTTGAAACTTGGTTTGAGGCAATTCAGTAACGATGGTAACAGCTGTGTTACCGGAAGCAATTAGAAATGATATTCCTTTTTCAAAGGCATCTTCATGTATGGCATAGGGCTGAATAGTTATGGGAAACTGATCGGCCAGCTTTTCTTCCAAAACCGGTATACCAGCCGTTGTGCTGATGACTGCATCGATCTTAATCCCCCAGTGTAATACTTCATCTATGGCAGAATCCATGACAATAACAAGCGGTGCCCATTCTAACAGAGGCTGCACAAGTTCAAGTGATAACGCATGAATAATAAACAGGGCTGGTTCCTGACCTTCTTTTACAAAGTGGTGTGACGACATGTTATCAATTTATAGCTACTCGTGGCAAACTGTTTGATCGGGTTGAATTTAACATTTCATCGCGAACCAGTAAGATTGGGAGATAACGTTTAAATTTGCAACCTAATTACCTTGGATATGCTGTCAGCAAATCAGTGCTACAAAGTTTTTCAACAAAGTATTGACGATTATCACGTACACGATCACGTGGATACTCCTGTAAAAAACCCGTTTCCTGCCGGAAGCTTCGAACATTTGTTATACATCAAAAACTGGATCGACACTGTGCAGTGGCACCTGGAAGATATAATCCGTTTGCCGGAGATCAACCCGACAGAAGGTATCCAGATCAAAAGAAGAATTGATAAGTCGAACCAGGATCGCACCGATATGGTTGAAAAGATCGATGATTACTTTCTGGAACAATTTAAAAATATAGTTCCAAAAAGTGGCGCGCGTATAAATTCAGAGACACCCGCGTGGTTGCTCGATCGCATGAGTATTCTGTTGCTCAAGATTTATCACATGAAAGAACAGACGGAGCGTACCGATGCTACAGCCGAGCACATTGCAAAATGCCAGGCAAAACTTTCGGTGTTAATGGAGCAGCGTACCGACATGCAACTCGCATTTGATGAACTTATAGAAGATATTGGTCAGGGCAATCGCAGATTCAAAGTATATCGCCAGATGAAGATGTATAATGATGCATCCCTGAACCCTATGTTATACGGTCAGAAAAAATAAACGCTTGAAGAAGATACTTATACTTCGGTTTTCAGCAATGGGTGATGTAACACTCCTTGTACCGGTAGTCAGGTCGCTGACTGCCGCGTATCCCGATGTTGAAGTAACAGTGGTAACTCGTCCGAAGTTTGGTCCGTTGTTTTTTGACATTGATCGTGTCTCTGTTTTTCCTGCTGACGTAGACTATACCTATACCGGTGTGCTGGGCATGCGCGATCTCTTTCGTAAGCTAATGCGCAAAGGGCCGTACGATTTGGTGTTGGATATGCATGACCATGTGCGTACCATGATTCTGCGATCGCTCTTCAAATTATTCGGTTCGAAAGTAGTAGTGTTTGAAAAAGGTAGAGCAGAGAAAAAAGCATTTAGTCGTAAGGAGAATAAGGTTACCACACCGCTGATCCATACGGTGGATCGCTATCGACTTGCGCTTGAGAAAGCAGGTTATCCATTCAAAATTGGTGAGGCTCCATATTTGCCACTGAGCGAATCGATCGAGAATGCTTCGGGATGGTTCTTGTATAAAAAGTCGATGGACCTTACGAAGTGGATTGGTATAGCTCCCTTCGCCATGCACAAATCCAAGATATGGCCATTGGAAAATTATCCGGCATTGATAGAGTCTATACTTCAAAAAACTTCGGCAAAGTTTTTTCTGTTTGGTGGAGGAGACAAGGAGATAAAATATTTTGAATCGCTGAGAGAAAAATTTCCGGAGCACTGTGAAGTGATTGCCGGTAAATTAAAACTGCGACAAGAGATTGCGCTGATGAAACATCTCGATCTGATGATTTGTGTAGATTCTTCCAATATGCACCTGGCGGCACTATCCGGTGTGCCACTGCTTTCTATCTGGGGAGGTACACATCCGGATGTAGGCTTTGGCCCCTATAACTATAGTAACGGCAGCATCATCCAGGTTCCGCGCGAAGAATTGCCTTGCCGACCATGCTCGGTATATGGAAAAGAAAAATGTTTTCGTGGCGATTTCGCTTGCCTCACTACTATCTCTCCCGAGAGCATAGCCGGGCATGTAGTAAAGCGATTAGCCTTAACATAAATTCAGGAATGTACGACCCGCAAATCTTACAATCGTAACTATTATCCACAAGCCATTCACGTGCTTGTATACTCTCCCTATATATCATGAACACGAATATCAACACAATTATCTTTGATCTCGGTGGTGTGCTGATCGATTGGAACCCACGCTATTTATACCGGAAAATATTTAAGACGGAAGAAGAAGTTTCCTGGTTCCTGGAGAATATATGTACCAACGAATGGAACGATCAGCAAGATGCAGGACGCTCCTTCGAAGAAGCAACGCTTGAATTAATAAAAAAACATCCGGAGTGGGAATTGCCTATACGTGCATGGTACGATCGCTGGCAGGAAACTATACCAGGACCTCTTCATGAAACGGTAGAGATCTTAAGGCATTTCAAACAAAACTCATCGCACAGGCTATACGCACTGACCAATTGGTCGGCCCAAACATTTCCGTGGGCGCTCGATAACTTTGAATTTCTACATTGGTTTGAAGGTATAGTTGTATCGGGCGTTGAAAAAACACGAAAGCCTTTCCCTGAATTTTACCAGATATTATTCGATCGCTACCAGATCAATCCGGCAGAGTCGCTCTTTATTGATGATAACATCAAGAACATTGAAGGAGCGAGAGCAGTGGGATTAAACACGATTCACTTTCAATCACCGGCCCAGGTAAAAAAAGAACTGCAGCAGATGTTGTTGGTTCCGTAATACATTCCTGTGCCGCTGCTATAGCGTACCTTTGCATCAATGCAGCCAACAGAATATACACGTTTCATCAAGCAGGTGGCAACCGAGCTGGGCTTTAGCTTTTGTGGAATAGCAAAAGCAGAGTTTCTCGCAGATGAAGCACCTCGGTTAGAGGCGTGGCTGAAGCGCGGCTATCAGGGCAAGATGAGTTACCTGGAAAATCATTTTGATAAACGACTTGATCCTACGCTGCTGGTGCCGGGCGCTAAATCGGTAGTAAGCCTGATCTATAATTATTACCCGGAAAAAGATCTTGCAAGAGAAGGTGAGTTTAAGATCGCTAAATATGCGTATGGCGAAGACTATCATTTTGTGATCAAAGACAAATTGAGGCTGATGATGCAACGCTTGGAAGAAAAGGTAGGAGCTATACAGGGGCGTGCATTTGTAGACTCAGCACCGGTAATGGAGCGTGTGTGGGCCAAACGCAGTGGCCTCGGATGGATTGGTAAAAATAGTTTGCTGCTGAATAAACAGATGGGAAGTTTCTTCTTCCTGGCAGAGCTGATCATCGATATAGAGCTGGACTACGATGGACCTGTTAAAGATTACTGCGGCACTTGCACTGCCTGTATGGATGCCTGTCCGACTGATGCTATACCCGAGCCCTATACTGTAGATGGCAGTAAATGTATATCATACTTTACCATTGAACTGAAAGAAGAAATACCTACCGATGTGAAAGGTAAATTTGAGAACTGGATATTTGGATGCGATATATGTCAGGACGTTTGTCCCTGGAACAGTTTCTCTAAACCGCATAGCGAGCTGGCATTCAACGCACACCCTGATCTCGAAAAAATGACGCGACAAGAGTGGCGTGAAATAACCGATGATGTTTTTCAAAAGCTTTTTCGTCACTCTGCAGTAAAACGCACCAAGCTCGAAGGTCTGAAACGCAACATCCGATTCCTGGAGTAACCGTATCTATACCTCTACACTCAACATCCCAGTTCGGTATTCGATATTCAATTCCGTTATTAGTTATCCGATATTCAAAGCTGCTATATATATACTTTGCTTCCAGGTAATTCTGCGGTCATTTGCGAAATCTGGGTGATAATAAAAACCCCCGACTCTATTCAAGTCGGGGGTCAGAGGTTTCGGTTAATGAGTTTTAATGCTAGGCCACCACAAAGCAACGATTCAGAATTGCTTCGTGTTCTGTCCCAAACCTGGTATAACACCAACGTCTGAGTTCGTTTACTTCTTCTGCTATCAATAACTTAATAGCCTTCCGTAACTCTTTCTCAAACAAAAGAGCATCGAAACTAACTTTTGTCAGAACGGTTTTCGCGTAATGCAGCATGGCAAAATTTAATAGTTAAAAAAATAGGTATCCCCTAACAACTGTTAAGGTAGAAAATTATCTGAACATCCAAAAGAACAAACCGTAAACTTTTTGTCAGCATGCCTTAAATCAGGGTAGTTTTAAACCTCCAATGCTTCAAAAAAAGCAGGTTTCGGCCGATTAACGTTTTACTGGTAAGTTGCCATTGGGCTATTCTGTATTTTTGTAACGACTAATCACGATTATATTTTCGTATGCGTAGATTTTTTTCGATAAAGGCAAGCATAGGACTTTTAGCTGTTATTTTCTTTTCAGTAACAGCCCAGGCACAAACTGCCCAGATAACGCTTGGGCCAGACGAAATAGGCGAGAACCAGGCGTGGACGATCACCATCACGGTGCAGAACGATCGGTTAAAGAGTTATGATAATTTTCCGGAGATCACTGGTTTTAAAAAACGTGGTACCTCTACACAGTCGAGTACGAATATTATTAACGGACAGATATCTTCATCACAAAGTGTTATCATGACTTACCTGCCATTGAAGCAGGGAGTGATTACAATTCCTTCTTTTACCCTAAAAGTAAATGACAAGCCTATAAATGTACCAGGCAAAAAAGTAAAGGTTGGTCCTCCACTGCAGCAACAACGCGATCCGCTGCGTGACTTCTTCGATCGCCCTGATGATTTCTTCGGTCGCAATGAAACAGAATTTGTAGATATACAGGACGATGCCTTTCTCGCACTGACTACCAGTAAAAATGAAGTATATGTTGGAGAAGGATTCAACACAACCATTTCCTTTTATGTTGCTGCCGATAACAGGGCACCGCTGCAATTTTATGAACTCGGCAAACAGATCACAGATATACTCAAGAAAGTAAAACCTGCTAACTGCTGGGAAGAGAACTTCAATATTGAAAATATAGAGGGCGAAAGTGTAACGATTGGCGGTAAAGATTATACACAATATAAAATATACCAGGCCACTATGTATCCACTCAATACAGAGCCTGTGGAGTTCCCGGCATTTGATATGAAGATGATCAAGTATAAGGTTGCCAAGAACCCTTCCTTCTTCGGTCAGAACAGAAAAGAAGATTTCAAAACTTTTCGCAGTAAGCCGAAGCGTGTAAGTGTAAAGCCATTGCCGCCCCATCCGTTAAAAGATGCTGTTGCTGTTGGCGATTATCATCTTGACGAACGCATGCGCAATGTAGATCTTGAAACAGGCAACAGCGCTCCGTATGAATTTAATATTTATGGCGAAGGGAATATATCAGCCATTGATAAACCGGTGGTAAAGCGCGATGGTAATTTTGAAGTATATGAACCTAACGTTGAGCAGAACATTACACGACAAAACAACCGTGTTACAGGAACAAAATCGTTCAGCTATTTTATGATACCGAAAGAACCCGGCCAGTATAAGATGGGCGACTATTATCAGTGGGTGTTCTTCAACCCGGCTAAAGCAAAGTACGATACACTCAAATCCAAGCTTACAGTATATGTAACAGGTGAAAGTAAAAAGAATGAAGCGATTCAATCGAACGACCTCGGAAGCTTTTATGACAAGATCGATGCATCGGATAACAAACTTCAGACAATCGCTAACGATCGTTGGCAACAATGGTTATTCAATGGATTTATAGTAGTAATGCTTGGTGCTGCAGTATTTCTGGTGTTCAAAAAATAAGCGAACTATAAAAAGAAGTTTGTCTTTTAATTAATTCACTCCTTCTCCTATCTTCGACCCCGCATGAGCAATTCGTACGGAACCCTTTTTAAAATATCAACCTTTGGCGAATCACACGGTCCGGCCATTGGTGTAGTGATTGATGGCTGCCCTGCAGGTTTATTGATTGATGAAGCGTTTATTCAATCAGAGCTAGATCGCAGAAAGCCTGGTCAATCTAAAATTACAACACAACGAAAAGAGGACGATACATTTAAAATTCTCAGTGGTGTCTTCGAAGGTAAATCTACGGGAACACCCATTGCTATTGTGATTGAGAACCAGGATCAGCGCAGTAAAGATTATAGTCATATAGCAGAAGCATTCCGTCCATCACATGCCGACTATACTTATGAGGCTAAATATGGTGTGCGCGATTATAGAGGTGGAGGCAGAAGCTCTGCGCGTGAAACAGCTGCACGTGTAGCGGCTGGTGCTATAGCGAAGTTAATTCTCAAACAACATGGTGTAGAGATCAATGCATTTGTATCGGAAGTTGGCGATATAAAAGCTCCGCACTATACTCAACTTGATCTGAGTAAAACAGAAGATAATATAGTGCGCTGTCCTGATGCTGCTACGGCTGAGAAGATGATCGCGTTCATCGATCAGGTAAGATTGGATCGTGATACCGTTGGAGGGATTGTTACCGGAGTGATCAAAAATACTCCTGTAGGACTTGGTGAACCTGTATTCGACAAGCTCCATGCTGAATTGGGCAAGGCTATGCTGAGTATAAATGCAGTAAAGGGATTTGAATACGGAAGTGGCTTTGAAGGAACCAAACTTCGTGGTTCACAACACAATGATGAGTTTTACAACGAAGGAGGAAAGATAAAAACGAAAACAAATTTCTCCGGAGGTATACAGGGAGGTATAACCAATGGCGAAGATATATACTTCAATGTAGCCTTCAAGCCCGTTGCTACTATTATGCAAGACCAGCCGAGTGTTGATAAGCATGGTAATGAAACTACGGTGAGTGGTAAAGGACGTCACGATCCTTGCGTGGTGCCGCGTGCTGTTCCTATTGTTGAAGCAATGGCTGCTCTGGTGTTAGTGGATTTTCTGATGCGTGCAAAAACTTCTAAACTCTAATACGCTTCCGCTATATCCAGGTAAAATCCGCGTTGATCCTTTTTACCAAAGCCCTGATCAACGCGTACATTCAATCGGTCTTTTCTATTCATCATAATGCGTAAACCTATACCAGCATTGGGCTTAACGGAATGATCGGAGAGAGTATACCATTTTTCAGGTGTTAATGCAGCTCCGGCCCACACAGCTAATCCCAGTCGCCACCATATCATTGTGCGATACTCAGCCTGAAAAGCATACAGATTTTTATAGCGATAAAAGCCGGTATAATATCCTCGCATAGTATACGATCCTCCTATATCTGCCATATCCTTGAAGGGAACATTGCCCGTGTTAAGATTGGCCAATAGTTGAAAAGCGACTGCATCTATACTGCTGATTAATTTTAACGGATAGTATTGACGAATGTCAAGCTTGAAAGAACGAAAACTATAACTTTTGCCACTCCACGATGGATGTATATAGTATAGCGCTTCCAGGTAAAATCCCTTTCGGGGATATACATAGTTGTCGCGCGTTTCAATGGTAAATGCAGGAGCAAATCCTAAAACCCAGTAATCATTATAGCCAGTTGGTTTGTCTTCAATGAAATGTCCCTGGCCGGCCTCAACATTTGTAATTTTGTTATAGCGTGTTGCAATGCCTGCAAAGAAATGTTTTTTCCATTGCCTATAAAATCGCAGGTCAACACCAACACGATTATATTGAATCGTGTCTTTGCCGGATTCCGGTTCTTCTGTTGCTATACCATAGTAATACTCAGGGAAGAAGGTATAATTAAATTTCCCCTGCACGATATATTTATTTCCGGGAGTATATAGTCGCACCAACGTGCCCCAGTCATACTGTTTGTTGATCGTATAAAGAAAATAAGTCTGCGCATATGAGCTCCGTGTAATGCTGTCCGGAATCTTCACTGTTTCAAAGTTTGCGGCAAGCAGTGCTCCAAAGCCCAGGCGAGTCTCGGGCGAATAGTAGATCACCGGAAGTGGTGTGAGTCGAAAGCGTTTTGCAGACAGGCTATCCTGCTGGCCATAACCTGTAACAGTAACAAAAATCAAAAGCAGAAACAGCTTGCTCATTAACGGAAGTTAACTCTTTCGCGAAAGAAAAGACAGTGTTGAAGAAACCGCTATCGATACAGCCTTAGGCATTCGCATCATTAGCTTTTTCAAGTATATTGCGCCAACGTATGACCGTTAGTCCACGCAGGATTACAGTTGCACATTTAATTGTTAAGAATCCCTTATGGCTGAAATTAAAGCTGAAAAGAAAAACAGACTTACGCTATATATCATCGTTGCTCTGCTGATTGGTATCACACTGGGTTTTATACTCAATAAAAACTATGTGGACCAGGAGAACGCAAAGATAGCCTCTGCAGATGCGAAGATCGAATTTATAAATGGTGAAATCAGTCTTGCGTCTGATAGCATAGTATATCAAAAACTGGAGCAGGAAAAGAAAGGTATTGTAGCACAACGAAGTGAAGCAATCGCGGCCCGCGATAAGAAGATGGAGCCATTCTCGCTGATGGCTGATATATTTTTGCGACTTATTAAAATGATTGTAGCTCCGCTGGTATTATGCACACTGGTAGTAGGTGTTGCCAAGCTTGGAGATATAAATACCGTGGGGCGCATTGGTGGTAAAACATTGCTTTGGTTTATCAGCGCATCGTTGTTAAGTCTTCTTCTCGGGTTGATCCTGGTAAATCTTTTTGAACCAGGAACTGCCATGCACCTGCCTCTGCCTGAAAGCAATGAGCGCGTAGTTACCAATACAGGATTCTCTCTGAAAGATTTTCTTTATCATATGTTTCCCAGCTCTGTGTTTGAAGCAATGGCAAAGAATGAGATTCTGCAGATCGTAGTGTTTGCTGTGTTCTTTGGTGTTGCAACGGCTGCGGTAGGCGAACACGGAAAAGTTATTATAAAAGCTTTTGATGCAGCGGCACATGTTATACTGAAAGTTACCGGCTATGTTATGAACTTTGCTCCGCTGGCAGTATTCGGTGCTATGACAGCCGTTATTGCCAAGCAGGGTTTGGGTATTTTAAAAACGTACTCCCTCTTCATTGGCGAATTTTATATAGGGCTTGCGTTGCTGTGGACATTATTAATCACGGCTGGTTTTTTTATTATAGGCAAGCGTATCATCACGTTGATAAAGCGTGTAAAGGAACCGGTGTTACTGGCCTTCAGTACATCCAGCAGCGAAGCGGCTTTTCCTAAAACGATGGAAGAGCTGGAGAAATTTGGATGCAAGGATAAGATCGTAAGCTTTGTGCTTCCACTAGGATATTCTTTCAACCTGGATGGTAGTATGATGTATATGACGTTTGCCTCATTGTTCATCGCACAATCATACAGCATTCATTTAGCGCTAGGCACTCAGTTAAGTATGTTGTTTGTGTTGATGGTGACCAGTAAAGGTATTGCCGGAGTGCCGCGTGCTTCGCTGGTGGTAATTGCCGGAACGTTGGCAACGTTTAATATTCCGGAAGCCGGTCTCGCATTATTGATCGGTATTGATCCATTGTTAGACATGGGGCGTAGTGCAACCAACGTAATAGGCAACAGCATTGCTACTGCTGTGGTGAGCCGTTGGGAAAATTCGCTTGAAGCCCCCAATTCTTAGAGTTCAGGTCTGGCTGTTTCGTGAACTAAAATCCCTTAATTTTGTTCCGGAATTATAAAACAGAAATCATGTTACAGGCCGCCCCTAAAAATGTTCATATCTACCTGGAATCGAACCCGAATCCAAATTCATTGAAGTTTGTGGTGAACGAAATGCTCGTTCCCGAAGCGATGAGTTTTGATTTTCCGAATGCTGAGAGCGCAAGTATTTCGCCTCTTGCCCAGGAATTATTCTCATTCCCATTTGTTGATCGCGTTTTCTTTGCCAGCAACTTCATCACTGTTACAAAAAAAGAAGATGTAGAGTGGCTGGAAATACAAAGCACGCTGAAAGAATACATCAAGAAATACCTGGAAGCAGGTAAATTCATCATCGAAATAAAAGATGAAGAAGTTGTTCACGCAGGTGAAGAGACAGAGACCGTTAAGAAAATAAAAACAATCCTGGATGAATATATCCGTCCGGCAGTAGAGCAGGATGGAGGTGCTATCACCTATCACTCATTCAACGAAGGTATAGTAAAAGTAAGATTACAAGGTTCATGTAGTGGTTGCCCTTCATCTATGGTAACATTAAAAGCAGGTATAGAAAATCTCTTTACCCGCATGATGCCTGGAGAAGTGAAAGCTGTTGAGGCGTTAGGATAAAGTTTTTGTAAGTATATCGCTGTAATAGCAGCTATATATAATAAGAAATAAAAAAGGCCGTCTGTAATAAGACGGCCTTTTGTTTTTCGGATGATTATATCCTTAGTCGTTACGTTCCATTAATTTATTCGCAGCCAATTCCGGTGCAGGAATAGGCCAGATATAATTTAACGCAGTGCTTGGCACGGCACCAACGGAAGCTTTGGCAGGGAAGTCATCATTCAAACGAAGAATGTCCATACCGCGAATACCTTCACCGAGAAACTCGATTCTTCTTTCAAGCTTGATAGCAGCTAACAACTCTGTATTATCGGCAGGAGCAGCAGCAGTTGCAATAGAACGCTGGTGCACGGCATTGAGCAGCTCAAGAGCACGTGTGTCAACATCGGCAGTAGTTCTGGCAATTGCTTCTGATAAGTTAAGAAGCACTTCGGCATAGCGAATTACAGGAGCCTTGTCGATATAAGGAGTTCCTGAAGGATATTTTCCCCAGAAATATTCTGTTCCTACTTTATAGGCAAAGCTTCTTCTGGCATCAGCCACCGGCCAACCTGCAGTATCTCCTAAGATACCAACGCCTTTCTTCGTATTCAATCCGTACTCGCCACCGCCAGGGTTTGAAGAGGATGTAGAGGACGAACGGTAATAAAATGCTAACTGGTTTTGTGTGCCAGGAGTATTTTGCGCAGTGAAAGGGAAAGATAATATACTCTCCGTTGTCTCCTGAGGAGATGCAAATACAGCGGCAGCAGTTGCTTGCAATGCATGAGGTACTCCGGTAGCAGCTTTAAATGGACCAGTGGTTGGTACAATTTTATTCGCTTCTGTAATTACCGATGCATAGTCTCCCATCGTTAAGTAAACACGAGTCTTAAGTGCAATTGCAGTGTTTTTGTGAGCGCGTGTTACATTCAATGTTGAAGCGGAAGAGCCAGTATAGGTTAAAGGCAGATTTTGCTCTGCAAAATTCAGATCGTCTATTATCTGTGTATATACTTCAGCAACAGTGCTTCTCTTCAGATCATTGTTTGCCAATGAAGTTTCTGCCTGCAAGCGCAAAGGAAGTCCTTTATTGGTACCTCCCATAGTATATGGTTTTGCATACAATTGCAACAGGCAGTGGTAAGACAGCGCTCTGAGTAAACGAGCTTCTGCTTTAAACGCAGGAAGTGTTGCTGTTTTGTAATCTGCCGCGAAAGTCGGAGGAACAAATTTAGCATCGTTGTCTTCCAGTCCTTGCAGAAATACGTTGATCTGGTTGATAGCAGCATAGGCTGCATTCCAGAGACTGATTACATCGTTTTGAGAAGTTTCAGTTACTGTCTGGTTCCAAACCAACAAACCGGTAACACCGTTTGTAGTGCGGTTCAGAAAATCCTCAGCACGGATATCATTATATACCTGATATCTGCCACCCAGAAACTGACCGTTCTTTACAGCAGTATACAGGTTGTTTACCTGTAGCGAAACACGATCCGGTGTATCAAAAGCATATTGATCGATGATCTGTGTTTTTGGAACCGGATCCAGTAAATCTGTCTGGCAAGAAAATACTCCGAATGTAAACACTGAAGCAAACGCCAGTGCTGTACCCTTCCTATATATCTTATATATATTTTTCATTCTCATAATTCATAATAGTTTAGAAGCCCACATTTACACCGATCGTGAAGGTTCTGGCTTGTCCAACAGAGTTTCTGTCTACACCACCACCTGTTGTGCTGTTACCGTTAGAAGAAATCTCTGGGTCGATACCAGTGTAACCAGTGATCAGGAATGCATTTTGTACTTGTCCGTAGATACGTGCATTGGCAACTTTGATTTTTTCAAGAATTGCTTTTGGTACGCTATATCCAAGAGATACATTTTTCAAACGCAGGAAATCTCCTTTCTCAACGTTCTCGGAAATAACCAGTGCAGAACCGTTAGAGATGTTATCGCCATATACTACGCGAGGTATAGATCCATTGGTGTGTTCAGGAGTCCAGCGATCCAATACATCCGTATGGTTGTTCCAGAAGCGTTGATCACGCAAACCCGATTTCGTACCGTTGTATATATAGTTGCCACCAGAGAATTGGAAGAATATACCTAAGTCGAAATTCTTATAGCGCAAGGTGTTATCAAGACCACCGTACCATTTTGGTATAGCATTGTAGTAAACACCATCTTGTAATTGAGTAGGTGCTGAAATAGTATTGCCTTCCAGTGTTGTCCAGCCAGTGCCTGCACCTCCGTGGTCGTATTGAACAACAGTTCCATCTGCTTTTACAAACAGACGTCTTCCGTTTTCAGGATTTACACCGATGGTAGGAACAGCAAGAATGCTTCCTAATGAACGACCAACTGTAGTATAGTTAGAAGTTTCAAGCGTAGAAGTAGCTGTACCGATACGATCAGCATCAGATGTAAGCGCTAACACCTTGTTCTTAAGAGTCGTGATGTTACCACCGATAGTCCAGCTGAAGTTGGTTTTGCTGATAGCGTTGAACTTGATGGAAAATTCAATCCCTTTATTTTCCAATGAACCGATGTTCGCGGGAATTGTATTAGCACTAGTTGGATTAGGAATACCTTTTGATGGAGCCTGAGCAACATCAAGAATAAGTCCGTCTACAAGGTTTCTATACCAGGAGAACTCACCCTGAATTCTGTCATGAAGTAGACCATAAGAAAATCCGATATCAGTTTTCTTACTGGTTTCCCATGTGAGTAATGAGTTACCAGCCTGGTTATAACCCAGTGTAGCAACTGCTCCATACAATCCTGATGAATAAGTGTTCAGTGATGCAAAGTCATTTACACCCTGGCTGTTACCAACTTCGCCATAGCTACCTTTCAATTTGAAGAAGTCGATTGTGCTAAGCACAGATGTATTCTTCCAGAAGTCTTCTTCAGATATAGTATATCCGAGAGATGCTCCGTAGAAGTTACCATATTTATCAGCCCATGCAGAGTAACCGTCTCTTCTGACGTTCAATGAAGCAAAGTATTTTTTGCCAAAGTCATAGTTGATACGACCGAAATAAGAAACCAGGTAATTTTCTCCTTGCAAGTTATTTGCTACGGCAATGTTAGTATAGTTACCCTGGAAGCTTTGGAAGAAAATATCCGCTATAGATGTACGGGTAGCTCCCCATCTGTCGATTTTGGTATACTGTTGTTCACCACCAGCAAGGATCGAGAAGAAGTGTTTGCCAACTTCGAGATCGTATTGAACTGTGTTCTGCCAGTTCCAGCGTTTGTTAGTTCTGTAAGTGTTTGTAGCAGAACCACCCGTTGAGAAACCATCACCGCCAAGCGAGGTTTGGAATGATATATCTTCAAAAGAAATTCTGTCGATACCGTAGGTTGTTTTCAAAGTTAATCCTTTAACAACTTCCCAGGCAGCATATATATTTCCTTGTATTTGATTGCTTTCAGACGTAAAAGTATTCTTGTCCAGAATAAGAGCCGGGTTGTAATATCCGGTTACCAAAGCTCCCGGACTGCTTGGGTTCGAAGTAGGATTCAAGTTGCCACCAGCTCCTATACCAGCACCATTCAGATTGTAAGTACCATCTGCATTGTAAGCAGCAACGTTAGGAGGCAATACAAGTGGTAATCTTCCTAAACCGGCAGTACCATAAGCCTGGCCATTCAAAGAACCTGAGTTAGGCGCAGAGTTGGTAATGTTAGCAAATGAGAAGCTTGTACCTACAGTAAATTTATCAAACACTTTATGATCAAGATTGAGGCGTAAAGAAGTACGCTCAAACTCGTTTCTCTTCAACATACCTTCCTGTTTTGTATGGCCAAGAGAGACATAATAGGACGTATTATCTGATGCTCCGGAGAAACTCAAGCTGTTTGAGTGAGAGAAGCCGGTTCTGTAAACGTAGTCATACCACTTTGTATCCGTTGGAATAGGATTACCATTGGCGTCTTTAGGGTATTGGAAGCTGCCTTCTATAGCAGTACCATACGTTCCTGTTTTACGTCTGGTGTTCTCATTTAAGTTTGCAATGCCTTCGTTTTTGATCATCATATAGTCTTCGGCATTCAACATATCGAAAAGGCGAACAGGTTTTGTCCAACCGATCCAAGCATCATATGTAAATTTACTTTTGCCTTTTGCTCCTCTCTTGGTTGTGATCAGGATAACACCGGCAGCAGCTCTTGATCCGTAGATCGCACTGGCAGAAGCATCTTTCAAAACTTCTATACTTTCTATGTCAGAAGTGTTGAGGTTACTAAGCGGGTTGTTAGGAGCGGAGTTCGTAGAGTTATCGCCAGAATATGTTGGAATACCATCAATAACGATGAGAGGATAAGAACTCAGGTTGATAGAGTTAACACCACGAATGCGTATAACAGGGGGGTTGTTCAACACACCATTTGGTACGGTAATGCTAACACCAGCAGCACGGCCACCAAGAGCCTGTTCAAAACTTTGTACCGGAGCAAGTGCTATATCGGATCCTTTAACAGAAGCGATCGATCCGCTGATATCTCTTTTGCTTTGAGTACCATAACCGACAACCACCACTTCACTTAGTTGCGTGATATCGGCTGCAAGTGGTACATCGATCACTGATCTGTCACCAATCTCAACTTCCTTTGTTTCAATACCAATAAAGGTGAAAACCAGAATTCCGCCTGACGAAGGAATTTGTATGGAGTACTTTCCATCGGCATCCGTTGCTACACCAATAGCGGTGCCTTTCAGGACTACGTTCACACCGGGTAGCGAAGTACCGTCCTCAGCGGAGGTAACTTTTCCGGTAACCGTTCGCTCCTGTGCCATCAACTGCAATGAGATAACGCACGAGAGAGCAAAGAGTAGAATCTTCCTCATAGTTTATAAGTTTAGGTTAAATTGTAAAAGCCCTAAAATAGGGTATGAGTAAGTGAAATAAAATACCTAAGAATTGAGAGTAATGAAATATTCAACGGTTTGCGTGGTTAAACGCAAAATTTTATTTCAAATTCAGATGAGTTTCTTCATTCGCATGAAATAAAAAGAGGTTTTTGAGAGAAATAACTTCTAAAATTCTTCCACCGCTCATCACAAACCTTGGTAGTTGGTGTAATGTTTTGATGGATTTTAAGATAATTCCAATGCGTATTTTCCAGGAAGTGTTTTTGAAGAGAAAAGTAGCTTAACACTTAACGATGTTGGAGTTGAACGAAGAACCCCATGTGAGGGAGATATATAAACAAAAAGGCACCCTTCATCAAGGTGCCCTTTCTATTTTTTGTTGGGTAAAAAACTAAGCTTCTGCTACAGGTTCAACTGAAACGAAAGACTTATCTGATTTACCTTTTTTGAAAACTACGATACCATTTGTCAAAGCAAATAACGTATGGTCTTTTCCAATACCTACGTTCTTACCTGGATGGTGTTTTGTACCGCGCTGACGAACGATGATATTTCCTGAAATGGCTTTCTGACCACCAAAGATCTTAATACCAAGTCGTTTGCTTTCCGATTCGCGGCCGTTCTTTACTTTACCTTCGCCTTTCTTATGTGCCATGGTGTTGTGTCTTTAAAGGGTTTGAGAATTAACCGATGCTTTCAATTTGCACTTTGGTGTACTGCTGGCGATGACCATTCTTCACCACATAGCCTTTTCTTCTTTTCTTTTTGAAGACAATCACCTTGTTGCCTTTTACGTGTTCCAGTATCTTTCCTGATACTGTGAAACCACTTACAGTAGGGGCGCCAATTTTAATATCTCCACCGTTATCAACAAGAAGGATTTTGTCGAAGCTTACAGAAGCTCCTACTTCGCCTTCCATCTTTGGGGCATAGATATATTGGTCTTTAGCCACTTTGAACTGTTTGCCTGCAATGTCTACTATCGCGTACATAGCTTTTTAAAATTGGATTGCA
>NZ_DATCSD010000344.1:0-2956 GCF_036568665.1 Ohtaekwangia sp.
ATAAGGTCCCCATGCAGAAGTATAGCCACAATACGGTCTGTTCCAATAGTTATAGTTACCGCCCCAGCCATAGTTCCATGAACTGCCCCAGTAGTAGCTGAAAGAGGTAGACCAACCGTTGTTCCAGTACGGATCATACCACGGGCTATAATAAGCGTTGTTATATCCGTAGTAAGGGCTGTTCCAATTATTGATAGATGAACCGTAGTAATTTGAGCCATACCAGGGATTGGAATACCAGGAGTTGAAATTGTTATTCCAGTTGTTGAGGTTACTGGAAGTTTGATAGCGATAATCCGTCAGGTAATAATCCTGATTGTCGGTTTGTGCTGTTGCAGCATTGGCACGGGCAGCATATTCCGGATTTACATTGCGGGCAGAATAGCTGTCAGTAGGATTGACAAAATTGTCATCGGCTACTTCTTCCATGCGTTTCGATTTCTTTACGCTGGCCGCATAGGCTTGTTGATCGGCAGCCTTCTGCACATTTTCTTTTTTGCGGTCTTTGCTGTTGAAATACATATCATCGTACTCCTGAGCAAAAGCTGCAGAAGAGAAAACTATTGCTACCAGGCTTAATAAGATTGAAGTTTTCATAATGCCTTTTGGTTTGAATCTATTTCCGTAACAAATATTAAACGGCAAACCGTTCGAATTTGTGTTGATAAAGCTACAAAAATTAGCCAGTATTTAATCTGTTAAAATTTATATTTGCCGTCCGAACAAATTTTATAAAACAATAATTATACCAGCATGGCGAAAGAACTCCCCAGCCGAAACGAAGATTACTCCCAGTGGTACAACGACTTAGTGAAGAAGGCCGACCTGGCCGAGCACTCGGATGTGCGCGGTTGTATGGTGATTAAACCCTATGGCTATTCTATCTGGGAAAAGATGCAACAGGCACTGGACAAGATGTTCAAGGATACAGGGCATACCAATGCTTACTTCCCGCTGTTTGTACCCAAGAGTTTGTTCGAAGCCGAAGAAAAAAATGCAGAAGGATTCGCGAAGGAATGTGCTATTGTTACACACTATCGCCTCAAGTCCGATCCGCAGAATAAAGGTAAATTAATTGTTGATCCGGATGCACAGCTCGAAGAAGAACTCGTGGTTCGCCCTACGAGTGAAGCGATCATCTGGAGTACTTATAAAAAATGGATACAGTCGTATCGCGATCTGCCTATACTGGTAAACCAGTGGGCAAACGTAGTACGCTGGGAAATGCGCACGCGCCTGTTTCTGCGCACAGCAGAATTTCTGTGGCAGGAAGGACATACTGCGCACGCTACTGCCGCTGAAGCAGTAAAAGAAACAGAGCAGATGCTGGATGTATATGCCGACTTTGCTGAAAACTTTTTGGCACTGCCGGTAGTGAAGGGTAAAAAATCAGAAGGCGAAAAATTTCCGGGTGCTATAGATACCTATTGCATAGAAGCCATGATGCAGGATGGTAAAGCATTGCAGGCAGGTACATCGCACTTCCTCGGACAAAATTTTGCCAAGGCATTCAACGTACAATTTACCAGCCGTGAAGGAAAACTGGATTACGTATGGGGAACATCGTGGGGAGTGAGTACGCGTTTGATGGGAGCACTCATTATGGCGCACTCAGATGATGACGGACTTGTGCTGCCTCCTAAACTGGCGCCTATCCATGTCGTTATTGTTCCTATTTTCAAAACAGAAGAAGAGTTGAACAAGATTGCTGACAAGGTTCAGGAAATATCGGCTGCATTGCGCAAGCAAGGTTATGCGGTGAAGTTCGACAATCGCGATACACATAAGCCAGGTTTCAAATTTGCCGAGTGGGAGTTGAAAGGTGTACCGGTACGTTTGGCTATAGGCCCACGCGATATGGAAAATGGTACAGTAGAAGTTGCCCGCAGAGATACAAAAGAAAAGCAGGTGATGAAGCTCGACCAGGTAGCCAATGAAATTCCGAAACTGCTGGAAGACATTCAGCGTAATATTTATGAGCGCGCACTGAAATTCAGAAATGAAGTAACTACATCTGTAGATACGTACGATGAATTCAAGAAAGTGCTTGATGATAAAGGTGGTTTTATACTGGCACATTGGGATGGAACGCAGGAGACAGAAGCGGCCATTAAGGAAGAAACAAAAGCTACCATTCGCTGTATTCCATTGGATGCAAAAGACGAAGCCGGAGTGTGTATGTATTCCGGTAAACCATCTGCAAGACGCGTACTATTTGCACGGGCCTATTAATGCTGTTACAAAAGCTGTAACGCAGGGTGTAGTACCTTTGCTAAATAATCTGCACATTAGCAGACTGAATTAACCAACTTACCTGTCTCCCCTATGTTGATGTGGATCATTATACTGGCACTTTTGCTGATCGGTCTCGGCCTGATCATCGTAGAGCTTGTATTTATACCGGGAACCACGGTGGTGGGATTGCTCGGGTTGATCTTTACTATAACAGGCGTGGTGATCAGCTATAGTCATTTCGGAAATGATGTTGGGTTCTATGTGCTGATGGGAACGATGGTAGCTACACTCGTTTCGTTGTTCTATAGTTTCCGTTCAGGAGCGTGGTCGAGATTTTCATTGAAGTCTTCCAATAACAGTAAAGTAAACGAAGGTATTCTGAGTGATCTTCATATTGGTGACGAAGGTGTAACCATATCAACACTTCGCCCGATAGGCAAGGCAGAATTTCACGAGCAAATCTTTGAAGTAAAAACGTTGGGAAATTATATCGAGCAAGGACAGCGTGTAAGGATCACGCAGATATACTCGAATCAAATTGTTGTAGAACCTATTAATTAAAAATATACCCTATTATGCAAGCTGCTGGTTTACTTGTGATAGTCTTTGGCGGGATTATCCTGTTCTTTATTTTTCTCTACTTCGTTCCGGTAAATCTCTGGATCACGGCCCTGTTCTCAGGCGTGCGAGTAGGTTTATTCGAACTGGTGTTTATGCGCAT
>NZ_DATCSD010000345.1:0-3951 GCF_036568665.1 Ohtaekwangia sp.
CGTTTACCAGTCGTAAACTTTGTTGGCAGTATTTTACTGTGTGTATGAGAAGTAAGCTTAAAAAAAGACAAGCTACCATCATCTTATTGATCGTTGCAACGGTGGTGCTCAACCTGGCCGGTGAGCAGATTACGAGCCGCGAGTTCAGCGATTTCAATAATCATAATCTTATACTCTTGCGCGATCTGCACTATCGCGACAAGATCAACGACTTGCGCAATGATATACTCCTCATCGAATCGCGCGTGCGCGGACTGGTTGTTACCGATAAAGAAGAATTTATCAGCAATGTAGAAGCGGAGTTTGACCGCGCATATGCCGACCTGAACCTTGTGCTCGAAGAAACCGGGAAACAAAATGAACTGGTTGATCTTGCCGATAGCCTCAACCACATGATCCGACATAAAATTCAATTCAACCGTCAGATCATTGATGTATACTATCAGCGAGGCAAGGAACAGGCCGAAGACCTTATTGCTACAGCGTATGGAAAGAAACTGCGTGAGAACATTTTTACGGTTACAGCCGAGCTGGATTCTTTCAAACACAACGAGATTATACAACTGGAAAAAGAAGTAGAGCAGAAGGGTAAACGTGCTGCGCTGCTAAGTGGTATACTTCCGCTTTTTAGTGCTACCATTTTTTGTATACTCGGTTATCTGCTCATGCAGAATATGCGCCGGCAGGATATGCTCTACGAACAATCCGAGTCGGTGCATGATAAAGAACGATCGGCCTATATGGTGCGCGAGCAATTCATTTCCAACATCAGTCATGAGATACGCACACCACTTAATTCGGTTATTGGCTATTCGGGGCTGTTGCAGAAAACAACGCTTAACGAATCGCAGCAGAAATTTGTGCATGCCATACAAACCTCGGGCGAAAGTCTGCTCCATATAATTAATGAACTGCTCGACCTGGGCAAGATGCAGGAAGGATTGCTCGTGATCAAGAAGAGTAATTTTATACTATCAGAATTGGTAGACCAGGTGGCGCTCATGTTCCAGGAGGCGTTCAAGGTAAAGAACATTCAGTTTCAGGTATATATCGATCCGGCTATACCGGCCGAATTGGTAGGCGATGCTGTGAAGCTCCGGCAGATATTGGTAAACCTGATTAACAACGCACTGAAATTTACCGAAGCCGGAACAGTAGACGTAGAAGTAAAACAAAAAGTATCGAATGACAGTCAGCTGAAACTACAGATATATATACGCGACACCGGTATAGGTATAGCGAAGGAACACTTGCCTCACATCTTTGAGCGTTTTTACCAGGTTGATGCCAATGCCGACCGCAGATATAGTGGTACCGGTCTGGGCCTGGCTATCATTTATCAACTGGTAGAATTGATGGGTGGCAAAATTCATGTAACCAGCGAGCTGGGTAAAGGAACGGCTTTTACTATTGAGCTTCCTTTTGAAATGGCAGAGAAACCTTGGCATGAGATAAAGAGCCTGCACATTAAAGCTCCTGACAGCCGGAAGAAAAAAGTATTGGTGATCGATGACAATGCGTTGAACCGCGACCTGACAATGCATATACTCACAAGCTGGAATTTTGATGTGAGCGTAGTGGAGAGTGGTGATCGAGCGATCGAGCTACTGCACCGCGAAAGCTTTGACCTGATATTGATGGATGTGCAGATGCCGGGAATGGATGGCTACCAGACAACGGCTACCATCCGGAATACTTTGAAAAGTGATGTTCCCATTATAGCGCTTACAGCACATTCCAATAAAACAGAACGCGCAAAATGCCTTAATGCCGGTATGAATGAGTATGTATCCAAACCGTTTGATGAGCTGGAGCTTTTCAGTATGATCACGCGGCTGCTCTCTATACAGGCCGATACTCTTAAATATATAAACCTCGATTACCTGCGCAATTTGTCTAAAGGCAATAAAGAGTTTGAACGAAGAATACTACGAAGGTTTGTAGAAGAAACTCCGGCTCACCTTGATAAACTTGAAACAGCCATTCGGACGCAGGATACACTGGAGATACGAAAGATTATTCACGATCTGAAAGCGAATGTATCTATTGTAGGATTGAGCAATCGCGTGGATGGCGAGTTTGAAAAGATAAACAACCTGAACGAAGACTATAAACGGGAAGAAGCCTTCCGGTCGTTTCATATTGTAAAGGATACACTTATTCACAGCATCTCCGAGATCAACCTTATCCGTTAGGCAATCCGGCCCTTAGCCCATACGTTGTAAGATGGAAAAAACAGACTATATATAGTGGTTTCACCCTGTGGCGGAGCTATACATTTTTTGACGATTGTAAAAAAGATTCTATAAATCCATACTTGTCTGTGAGGTGGGTGTAGAAAATTGCATCTTTTACTTTAACTTGAGAGATGGAACGCGATCCTGCAAAGGACGAAGAATTTACCCTCTCAATTCATGGTTTTATGTTGCATTTGGTAAGAAAGGTGCTTGTAATCCTGCTTTGCGTAAATGCCGTATATGGCCAGAAGAATGTGCGCCTGGAAAGAATTTCGGTGCGCGAAGGATTGTCGCAGGCCGATGTACGTTGCATGATGCAAGATGACTTCGGCTTTCTCTGGATCGGCACGCGCGATGGCCTTAATAAATACGATGGGCACGAGTTCCGAAAATATCTCAAAGACAAGAACGATTCAACTTCGCTGCACTTCAGCCAGATACATGACCTTGAACGAGACTCTGTCGGCAACTTTTGGATTGGTGCCTCCAGTGGTATAAGTTATTACGATTATAAGACCGATGATTTCAGCAATTACTTTTTGAATCACAACCAGGAAGCTTCCACCGAGGTTAACGATATATTTATTCAGAACGATAATACGCTGGTCCTTTCCACTAATCGCGGACTGCATACTTTTAATACCGAGAAGAAAAGTTTTAGCACCAACCCGGTGTATAGCAGATTTTCAGATCACCACATTACGCAGTTTCATACCTCGGAGAAATTCGGTACCTGGGTTGCCACGCACCAGGGGCTATATATTAAGCATGATAACAGTCCGCACTGGGTGCAATTCCTGAACGAGCATCGCGTAGAGCACATCAACTTTGATAACGACAAGGTATATATATCCACTTCCGGTGGATTGTTTCGCTATGTATTAAGCAGCAGAACAGTTTCGCAGGTTCCATTACCCGTAAGCAACCAGGAAGTAATGCAATCGCTGCGCACCCGTAATGGAGAGTTGTGGGTGGCCAGTAACCAGGTGGTTGTATTGGATCGTGACGATAAAACGGTAAAGTATATACTATCGCACGAACGCGACAATGGTTTTAGTCTTTCCGAAGATAAAGCGCAGTTACTATACCAGACACGTGACCATGTGATATGGATTGGTACGTTTGGTTACGGACTTAACAAGTATAACCCGGATGTGAGCGCATTCTCCTATCTCGGGGAGCAGTCTCCATTGCCGTTATCCACCAACTATATCTCCACTATTTTTACCCATGACGACTCCACATTGTTCATAGGAACATCGCGTGGACTAAATCTTGTGGATATGCGGAGGGGCGTAGTGAACACTTTCTTCTCCGACAAGGAGGTGAACCTGGTGTATAAGATCAAGGCCGATGCACGAGGTGATATATGGGTATCTACAGCAGCGGGGTTTTATAATTATCGTGATAGCAGATTTATACCGATGGCGTTTAATCCCGGCCCGATGTACGACATTACCGATTGGGACGAACAAACTATCGCACTGGCTACACGCATGCAGGGTATATATCTGTTCAACAAAGCGACACATGTACCGGAGTTATTAATACCGGCTTCTCAATTACCGGATGTAGTGTTTGCTATACAGGTAACAAAAAACAATCTGTGGGTTGCCGGTAAAGACGGGCTGCGTGTTTTTACAAGGGATGGTAGATTACAGAAACACTTTAGAAGCCGATCGGGGGAAGTACATGGATTGCCGGTTGATAATGT
>NZ_DATCSD010000346.1:0-2394 GCF_036568665.1 Ohtaekwangia sp.
TATCATTCGGTTAGTATTACAAGTATCGTATTTATATGCAATAAAAAAAATAGCTGTCTCCCGCAGAAATCGCCAATATTCGCCGATGAAATACAGTTTTATTTCCCACAGAACTCACAGAATTTCGCAGATACATACAGAACATTCATATATCTTCTTGTGAGTACTGCAGGACATGATTCTACTCATAATATCCGGCCCAATCACCGTTCGGTGCAGGGTAACTTAATTTGTAAATTGCTTTTTCCCTTTCGCTGAGGGATAGGAAGTATTTGGAATATTGAATGATGTAGTCCTCTCCCGTGCCCATTCGCCAAAACATATCAGTTGGATTTATTCCTGGAAATTTCTTCCACGGAGGCAGAAACCCAGATATATATCCAAACTCACCCATCGATCGCAAAAAATCCCGCGCCTCCATTAAAGCAAAACCCAACAGGTTAGTACCGCGCCAGACATACGGATTCTCCACCATTTTTTCGTCTTGCGACAATCCAATTCCCCAGATAAAATCCGAAGGACTGGCTTCTACAATTACCTTGTCGCCTGTGGCCAGCAAGTAATCCCGCAAGGTTTTATTCTGATGAAATTTATGGATGGAACCAGTTCGCACTATATCGTACTTCCATTTGTCCCACTGTAGTTCATCAAAATTACGGATCGCCCGCCCCAGCGCTTTTACTTCTCCGGGCTTATCAGAAGCAATGATCTTGTTAAATATATCCGGCTCATCAAACAGACTGGCTTTTTGTGCCATCATCCAGTGTTCAGCAGTTTTATAGGTAATTCCGTCTACTATGAAAGCTGAGGGATACCATTGGCTGAATATAAATTTACCAATCGATTCGCCATGCTTAGCAGCATGCCCCCAGAAGAAGATATACTCTATACTTTCACCGGAGTCGAATTTATGGGTGAGCCAGCTAAGGTTGTATTTCATAATAGACAGAAAAATAGATTTATTTTCTCATATCCTGATAGCTATCAGGAACAGAATTCATAGGAGGTATATTTAAATGTTCTGTATTTATCTGTGTTATTCTGTGAGTTCCGTGGGAGATTTTATTCTTTCAAAAATTCCCTCCACTGGTCGCCTTCAGCAATAGCCTTGATCGCGGCATTTCGCTGCGTCAGAAAATACATCATATACTTTTCGAGAAACAGAAATTCTGCACATTGCCCCAGCCATCCCCATGGAGCTTTAAAGTTAAATAAATCGATCATTACCGTTCCACTGCCGTTTGCCTCAAACTTGTGCGTATGCTCCATCGATTTAAAAGCACCTTGCTGCATCACATCCACAAACATAACAGGACGCTCCCATGCTGTAATCTTTACGGTGAGATGTTGATATATACCGAAGTGTCGTGCACGCCATGTTACCGTTTCCTCAAGGCCGATGAGTCCAGAGGTTCTTCCCGCAATAGCTTCTTCATTTGTATTGGAAACTGAATGTTTATGCAGATCAATACTAAGCGACAAATCGAAAACTCTTTCGACAGGAGCATGTATGAACGTTTCAAGGTATAGATTAGCCACTGTTACGAATATGGGCTCAAGATAACATTCTCACATAAATTCTTTCAGTCCAGTTGCCCATACTCACCCTTAAACTTTAAACCTTGAACTTTAAACCTGTACTAATTCAACCGACCGCCTTCGGACGGATTCGTACAGAAACGCTCATCACCCATCTTGGGAAATCGTGGGCTTTCAACGTGTATTCGCCATGTTTTTCTATGGCATTGGAATTGACCTGATATGGTCATTACCAGATACCGACACTATGTTCAGGAGCTACTTTATAACCGGGCTACGCAACCTGCTGAAGCAAAAAGGATATTCACTTATCAAGATCATCGGCCTTGCATTAGGTCTTTCGGCCAGCCTGATTATCTATCTATATATAGCCGAAGATCTCTCCTACGATACCTTCCACAAAAATTATCCGAACATCGTTCGGCTTCTTACGATCGATAGTGCCGAAGGTGTGAGCAGCAAACTGGTAGGTGTTACACAACCACGTCTGGGGCCCGCAGCGGCAGATGAACTTCCGGAGGTTATTACCAGTGTGCGCTTTACCGGTGGCGGCCGCCTTGACCTCAGCTATAACGACAAGCCTTTGAAATGTGAAGCCGCCTTCCGGGTTGATCCCACAGTGTTCGAAGTATTCAACTTTCCGATTGTAGATGGCGCTACCACCGATGTATTGAATAAACCAGGGTCCGTAGCAATCACGCAAACACTGGCAAAGAAAATTTTCGGCAGCGAAAATCCGATCGGTAAAACTCTCAAGCTAAATCAAACTACTGACCTGAATGTTACTGCTGTATTGGCCGATGTTCCCAAAAACTCGCATCTGCAATTCGACATGCTATATTCACTCGTTCCGGG
>NZ_DATCSD010000347.1:0-10133 GCF_036568665.1 Ohtaekwangia sp.
CCTTGCTTGTCGCGCACTATACCGGTGAGGTATACATTCTTAAATGGCATCTCGCCACGGTACTCATAGCCGGCAATGATCATACGCGCTACCCAGAAGAAAAGAATCTCCGGAGCGGTAACCAGGTCGTTGGTAGGGTAGAAGTAATTCAGGTCTTCGTTGCCTTTGTTACCATCTTTAAATATAGTGGTATCAAATACCGCCGTAGGCCACAACCAGCTGGAGAACCAGGTGTCCATCACATCCGTCTCCTGCTTCACGTTTATACTTTCAGCGTTCGGCTTTTTACTTTTAAAAAGTTCTATAGCTTCCTGCTCCGTCTTGGCTACTACATAATCACCCGCTTCGTCATACCAGGCCGGTATACGATGGCCCCACCACAACTGGCGGGATATACACCAGTCGCGAACGTTGCTCATCCAATGGTTATAGGTATTCTTGAACTTTGGTGGAATGAGTTGTATATCATCATTCATCACGTGGTGCAGTGCAGGCTTGGTAATGGTATCCATTTTCAGGAACCACTGCAGCGACAAACGCGGCTCGATCACAGCATCCGTTCTTTCAGAGAAACCAACGTTGCTGCTATAGTCTTCTACTTTCGCGAGGCAACCCTGTGCTTCCAGTTCTTTTGCTATTTTCTTGCGCGCAATGAAACGATCTTCACCTATATATAGCTGTGCCTTGCTGTTGAGTGTACCGTCTTCATTCAGAATATCGATTACTTCCAGGTTGTGTTTTGTACCCAGTTCGTAGTCGTTCATATCGTGAGCCGGAGTAACTTTCAAACAACCCGTTCCGAAGTCCATCGCTACATAGTCATCTTCAATGATCGGTATAGCACGGTTGATCAACGGGATGATAGCACGCTTGCCGCGAAGATGTTTATAGCGCTCATCGTTCGGGTTTACGCAGATGGCAGCATCGGCCATAATGGTTTCAGGGCGAACGGTAGCGATCGTTACAAATTCACTCGCATTCCCTTCGATCTGGTACTTGATATAGTATAGCTTCGATTGTACATCGCGGTGGATCACTTCATCGTCCGACAACGCTGTTTTACCCAGCGGGTCCCAGTTCACCATGCGCAGGCCACGGTATATATAGCCTTTCTTGTACAGGTCGATAAACACATCGATTACCGCTTCATAGTAATCGGGGTCCATCGTAAATTTAGTACGATCCCAATCGCAGGAAGCCCCCAGCTTCTTCAGCTGTTCGAGAATGATGCCGCCATACTTCTCTTTCCATTCCCACGCATACTTCAAAAATTCTTCGCGTGTCAGGTCCGATTTCTTAATGCCCCGCTCGCGAAGCATGGCTACCACCTTCGCTTCTGTAGCAATAGAAGCGTGATCCGTTCCGGGCACCCAGCAAGCTTCTTTACCTTCCATACGCGCCTTGCGCACCAACACATCCTGTATTGTATTGTTGAGCATGTGGCCCATGTGCAACACACCGGTAACATTCGGTGGAGGTATCACAATGGTATAAGGCTCTTTCTCCTTGTTAGGCTTGGCGTGAAAAAATCCTTTTTCCATCCAGTACTGGTACCATTTTCCTTCTACCTCAGATGGATCGTATTTGGTCGATAGCATATGCGTTGTGCGTTAATCACTATCCGTTACAGGTTAATCGTTATTCGCTTCCACTGATAGCGTGTCGCGATTAACGGATAACAGATAAGGGGGACAAAAATAAAGAAAATGCGCAAACAGGGCAGGCCATCGGAGCCTGGCAGAGCAAGAATTTGCAGAAAAGATCGGGATCCGACCGGCTACTTCACTTCGTAGATACCATTGTCTGAAAAAACTAAGTCTATGGAAGCTTTATCAATCAACCAAAAAGAAAACACCATCCAGTGGAAACAACTGTGGAGCCTCGCTGCGCTATATGGCTCGATCGTAATCGGATGGATCGCCTACCAGCGTTACCAACCTAAGTTACTGGTACAATTTCACTTCACGGATTTTACACTGCTGCTGGTAATCGCGCAGGGTTTGATCCTCACCATTACACCTCCTATAGCCGGGAAGCTGGGCGACCGTTATCGCTTCGAGAAAGGACATCGCATTCCGGTTATTACTGCCGGGATCAGTTTTGCTGCCATGATCTTTATGGCTGTGGCCTTTACACTCTTCAGCAACCCGAACGAGTTATTCAAATGGGTATTACCGGTGCTGATCGTTTTCTGGCTCATTGCCATGAGTATATTTACCAGTCCGGCATTATCTACCATGGAGCTTTTTACACCGGTAGATAAATTGCCGCGCGCTATGGCAGTGCTCACTATTGTGGCCAACCTCATTTATGCGCTCGAACCTGTTATTGTCGATATCATTGATTTTCTCGGAGCACCGGTAACATTCATGACAGGAGGTATCGTAGTGTTTATCTCCGGATATGCACTCAGGAAAAATTCGTTGTCGTTGTTCAGTCAGCAAAATAATAAAGAGGACAGACCTATAGCTGCTATCGCGTTTGATACACAACGCTCGCGACTGGTGTATATATTCTTTCTGGGTATTGTGCTGGGGATAGCTACAACGGTATTGTTCAATATATTTCCGGATGTGCTGCAGGCGAAGATCGGTCCGCTGATGAAAACGTGGAACGGAAAAATACTGGTAGTAGATATACTGGTGGTATCGGCTATCGTATCGTGGCCCTTGAGTAACCTGGTAAATCGCGTGGGTATGGAACGATCGTTCTGGATAAGCACCGTACTGATCGTTGTGAGCATGGTATCTATACTCCTGCTGCAAGCAACCGCCCTGGTTCTTATCATGACGTTGGTGTTTGCGCTGATGTTCGCCACGCTCTCGGTAAGCTCCTTGCCGCTGGCAATCAAAAATTCTAATTACTACGAGAAAGTTTTTTGTGTAGGTATATTTTTCAGTGGTGTAGCATTTCCCGATGGTATGGTGGAAACGCTGCAGGCTATGCAAATACTCTAGGTATCCGCAGGTGTGAAGGGTTGGCTATGGCCGGTGTATATTTTTTGCCGGCCATTTTTTATACACTCATCCGTATCCGCCACTCAGCCGGGTATAAATTGTTAATGCGATTGGGTAATACATTGCCCCAGCCTAAAGGTATATCTTCATGGCACATCAACGTGAAGCCTGTATGTTCGGCAGTAATTTGCAATGTTTCTTTTCGCAGGTAATGCAGGGCATCTTCTATACTTAATGCAAGCGATGGAAAGGCACCTTTATTTAATTGCGTAGAAAGTGCCAGCGTGTGCTCGGGTATAATTTTCGTATTCTTTACAGTAGCCGTAAATGTACCGGCCATGATCAGCCGAAGATTTTTCGAGAGTAATTCTATCTCCTGTACTTTGCTTGCCGGGAGAAACTGGATGAGATCATCGCGCTGTATAAAAGCAAATGCATCGGGCTCTGTGATCCATGACTGAACCTGCTCAAGTATTTTTTTGGTTGGAGCCTGAAAATTACCGCGGCTGTTTTTTACCCGTATACTTTCACCTGTTTCTTTTTTACGGATAACCGATATAAAGAAACCTTCGCCTTTTACCTGGTGCGGATAAAAGTGATAGCCTGTTATTCCATCTTGTTTCGTCTCGGCTATATTTCCCCACGAAGGATCGATCTTTATTGTGAGAAACTCTACATCATGTTCCTGCGCAAGCCACGCGAGGTTCTCTTCATTTTCTTCGGGGTTATAGGTACACGTAGAGTATATCAATATACCCTGCTCTTTGAGACTCGGCCATATATCGCTTACAATTCTTCGCTGGCGCTTGCTGCATAAGAGTACATTTTCGTCAGACCATTCTTGCATCGCATTCGGATCTTTTCGAAAAAGTCCTTCGCCCGAGCAAGGTGCATCTACTACAATCACATCAAAGAAGCCCGGCAGTCGCTGAAAATCTTCCGGATCGTTATTCGTTACCGCAGCTATAGGGTTTCCCCATTTCTGAATGTTTTCGGAAAGTATAGCAGCGCGTGAGCGGATCACTTCGTTCGATACGAGTAGACTTTCTGCATTCAACAAACTTAGCAGGTGTGTTGATTTACCACCGGGTGCTGCACACAGGTCGAGTACATGCAGCGGCTGGAGTAAGTCAACGCTCTGGCTGAGCGCTTGCTCCAGAAACATGGAGCTTGCTTCCTGCACATAATAAGCGCCTGCGTGAAAGAACGGATCGAGTGTAAATACAGGTCGCTCCGCTAAATAGCGACCCAGTTTCGTCCAGCCCACGGGTGGTGCATCTGTATAGCGATGCTGTTTTTTAGGATGAAGACGGATGCTGACCGGTGCCGGCTCGGAGAGACTTTTTAAAAAATCGGGAAATGTATCCCCCAACTGAAGTTGCATTTTTGTTACAAACGATGCGGGCAGGTCTGCAGCTAGAATTGACATGGTGCGAAAGTAATCACAAAGTGTTTTGTTTCCGAGCCAACTTTTCGGCCATGCGCTTTTACTTTGCCCGCAGGCTTGTTAGGTTTACTTCTGATATGACTAAAATCAAAGCCAATAATCCAACATTGAAAAGCTGGGTGGAGGTTGCCCGCACAAGCGATTTCCCGATCCAGAATCTTCCCTTTGGAATTTTCAAAACGCGCTATCTCTCACCGGTAGCCGGTGTTGCTATTGGTAATTATGTGCTCGACCTGGTATATCTGCACGAACATGGTTATCTCGATGGATTGAGTTTACCAGCCGGTATGTTTCATCAGCAGTATCTCAACGATTTTTTTGCGTTAGGAAGAGCAAAGGTGCGTGAAGTACGCGAACGGATATCCGAGTTGTTACGACACAACAACGATGAACTGAAAGATCATAAAGCTGATCGTGAACTGGCGTTGATACCGATGAACGAAGTGCAGATGCAGTTGCCGGTGAAGATTCCAAACTATACCGACTTCTATAGCAGCGAAGAACATGCTACCAATGTAGGTTCTATGTTTCGCGATCCGAAAAATGCGTTGTTGCCGAATTGGAAACATTTACCCGTGGCCTATCACGGACGTGCTTCTTCTATTGTAGTATCGGGCACTAACCTGCACCGGCCGAAAGGTCAGATAAAACCGATCGATAGTGATCAACCTATATATGGACCTTCGCGCAAGCTAGACTTCGAATTAGAGATGGCATTTATCACCTGCAAGGAAACCAAACTCGGACATCCTATACATATACACGAAGCAGAGGAATATATAGTGGGCTTTGTACTTTTTAACGATTGGTCTGCCCGCGATATTCAGCAGTGGGAGTATGTTCCCCTCGGGCCATTCCTCGGCAAAAATTTTGGTTCCAGTATTTCTCCGTGGGTAGTTACACTGGATGCACTCGAACCTTTTCGCGTGCAGGGGCCGGAGCAATATCCGCATGTGCTGCCGTATCTTGTAACAGAAGGAGCGAAGAACTTTGATATAGTACTGGAAGCTTCCATGAAAGCAGAGCAAGGTGAAGATGCCATTGTATGCCGCACCAACTTCAAGTATATGTACTGGAACATCCACCAGCAACTGGCGCATCATACAGTAAATGGTTGTAATATACAGGTAGGAGATATATATGCTTCCGGCACGATCAGCGGTCCGTCACCCGGCTCATTTGGTTCGTTACTGGAACTGACGTGGAACGGACAAAAGACACTACACCTGGCAGACGGAAGTGAACGCACTTTTATACTTGATGGCGACTCAATAACGCTTCGCGGTCATGCTTCGAAAGATGGAGTGCGCATAGGCTTTGGCGAATGTACCGGAAAGATATTGCCAGCGTTGAAGTAAAAGCAGAAAGCTTAAAGTTGAAAGTTGAAAGTTGAAAGCGAAATGCACAACGTTTTTAGCTCTCCGTTTAAACCATGAATGTAATTCACACACTTCTAAAGCAGCGCTGTTAACAAAAATACTTTCTCCTGATGAAGAGCAGACTTACATATTACCTTTTCCTTTCTTCCCTTGTGATGCTGGACAGCGTGCTGCTGCGCAGTCCTAACTTGCTGGGCAAGATAGGTTTGCTGGTATATAAGTATCATTACCTGCGCACTTTTCCAAAGGCGTTGTTAACGGTATCGCTGGTGGTCGGTGGGGCCGTAGTTATAGCAGAGACCATCCGCTATATGGTAAAGCATAAAGCGATCAGGCGTATCATTGGTAAAGTTGTGCTCCTCATATTGCTGGTACTGGTGGCCGCTATAGGAGCAAAAACGGCTATAGATTTTTCTGCGTGGAGTTATAGTCATACCGGGTTACGTTTTCGGATTGGTGCCCATTTATTGCCGGCTATCGTATTCGTTGTTTTCTTGTATACATATAGTACCTTGCCGCCTGTTCACAAAACCTTTCCTGTTTCACCCGCGGGCGAGGAGAAACCTACTAAAACTATTATATCGGAATGATCACGGTTGATCCTAAAGAAATACCCTCCTCTACATTACATGCTTATTTGCTTGGTGCAGTCACTCCGCGCCCGATCGCCTTTGCCAGTACAATTGATAAAGACGGTCAGGTAAATCTCAGCCCCTTTAGTTTTTTCAATTGCTTTGGGTATAACCCTCCGTTGCTGATTTTTTCTCCGGCCCGCAGAGGACGTGATAATACTACGAAGCATACGTACGACAATATACTGGAAGTACAGGAGGTAGTGATTAACGTGGTAAATTATAGTATGGTGCAGCAGATGTCGCTGGCCAGCACCGAATATCCCAAAGGTGTAAATGAATTTACCAAGTCAGGATTCACCGAAGTGGCTTCTACCATAGTAAAACCACCGCGTGTAAAAGAAGCTCCTATAGCGATGGAATGCAATGTACTGCAGATCGTGCCTACCGGAACAGAAGGTGGTGCCGGTAACCTGATTATATGCGAAGTAGTGTTGATGCATATACAGGAAGCTGTGCTGGATGCGAACGGAAGAATTGATCCCTATAAATTGGATGCAGTTGCGCGACTAGGTGCTGACTTCTACTGCCGCGTACAGGGCGATTCAATTTTCAGAGTGCCCAAGCCATTGGATAAATTGGGCGTGGGTGTCGATAGTATTCCTGAACGCATACGCTATAGCAAAATACTCACCGGCAATGATCTCGGTCTTCTCGGAAATGTAGAGCGTATACCTTCTGTTATCGATGAGCGTGCTTTTGCTGAGCAGTCGCATATAAAGCAGGCATTGCAACAGGGAGAAGAAGCCGTACACCTGATGGCCCACATTCTTCTGGCCGAAGGAAAGATTGAAGATGCCTGGAAAGTATTGCTGCTTTCACTCCGCTAGTACACCGTAGAATTTTCTTTCGTTTATATCCGTATCGTCCTGTAGTTCCGCAGGATACATCATGACGGTTGCTGCCGGGTTGTTACGTTCTTTCATCCCCGGAAAGGAATGTTTTTTTATTTTCGCTTTCGCGGGATTATTTTTAGCAGCCCAAACCGTTCCTGACAGAGTGAGTGCCTGCTCGCAGGAGCGAACCCCTCCGAGAAAACGGCATCACACGGCACACCTTCTTACCGGGCTGCTGCGGCAGTATATAAAAGTATATAAATGAAAGTCGCTTTATTTGTTCCTTGTTATGTAGACCAGTTTTATCCGCACGTGGCGATTGCAACGCTGGAGTTACTGGAAAAGCTGGGCGTGGAGGTAGTATATCCGGAAGCACAAACGTGTTGCGGGCAGCCCATGGCCAATTCCGGTTTCGAACATCTCACGCATGGATGCAACGATAACTTCGTTAGAAATTTTTCCGGGTACGACTATATCGTTTCTCCTTCCGGAAGTTGTGTGCTGCACGTTAAAGATCACCTGCATGCTACAGACGAAAATGCAGCGACTAACATTCGTGGAAGAGTATATGAACTCGTGGAGTTTCTCACCGATATACTGAACGTGCAAAACTTACCGGCAACTTTCGAACATAAGGTTGGTTTACACCAAAGCTGTCACGGACAACGTGGTTTGGGTATATCGCAGATGAGTGAACTGGTGGCACCTCCGTTCTCCAAAACAGAACGACTGCTGCACATGGTAAAAGGTCTTGAGCTGATCAGGTTGAATCGCACCGATGAGTGCTGCGGCTTTGGCGGTACATTTTGTGTTGCAGAAGAAGCAGTATCCGTAAAGATGGGTATAGATCGGGTGGCCGATCACGTAGCGCATGATGCCAGCTATATTACCGGTAATGATATGTCTTGCCTCATGCACCTTGAAGGAATTATCAGAAGACAGAAGCGCGCAGTGAAAGTAGTACATATAGCGGAGATCCTAAATTCAGTGAAGTAATGACGGAGCACAAGACATACGATCACGCAGCACTCGCTGATAAATTTAACCAGGATATACCGCGTGTTGACTGGCATGATAAAACGTTGTGGTTTATCCGCGAGAAGCGCGACAAGGCTGTGTGGCAATTGCCCGAGTGGGAAGACCTTCGCGAAACGGCTTCGCAGATCAAGAACAACGTACTCGATAATCTGCATGATTATTTATTGGAGTTTGAAAAGCAGGCGCAGCAAAATGGTGTAACTGTACATTGGGCCGCCAACGCTGAAGAGCATAACCGTATAGTACATTCTATTATAGCGAAGCATGGTGTTACGGATATAGTGAAGAGTAAATCCATGCTTACGGAGGAATGTCATCTCAATGAATATTTGCATGAGAAAGGTATAACGGTGGTTGACACCGATCTGGGCGAACGCATCGTACAACTCGCAGGCGAACCTCCCAGTCACATCGTATTACCTTGTATACATTGGAAGAAAGAAGAGATCGGAGAATTATTCCATCAGCATTTAGGTACACCGAAAGGAAATGCCGATCCGCAGTTTCTCACCGCAGCAGCGCGTGAACATCTTCGTCAGCGTTTTCTTACCAGTCGTGTGGCTATAACAGGTGTAAATTTCGCAGTGGCAGAAACAGGCGAGATCGTAGTATGTACCAACGAAGGTAATGCCGACCTTGGTGTGCAACTGGCCGATGTACATATAGCCTGCATGGGTATAGAGAAAATTATACCCCAGCGAAAACACCTCGGAGTATTTCTCCGCTTACTTGCGCGAAGTGCTACCGGTCAGCCTACTACTACATATTCCAGTCATTTCAGAAAACCGCGTCCGGGCCAAACGATGCATATCGTGTTGGTAGATAACGGTCGCAGCGAGCGCTTGCAACAGGAGAGTTTTCGGAATGCCCTTAAATGTATACGTTGTGGTGCCTGCATGAACACCTGCCCGGTATACAGGCGCAGTGGCGGCCATAGTTATCAGTATGCTATAGCAGGACCAATCGGATCTATACTCGCGCCCAGCCTGGATATGAAGAATCATGCTGATCTTCCGTTTGCTTCTACATTGTGCGGTTCATGCTCTAATGTATGCCCGGTAAAGATCAATATACATGAGCAGCTATACCAGTGGCGACAGGTGTTGGTGAAAGAAGGATATGTGTCACAGGCAAAGAAAGCGGGGATCTATGGTATGGCTGCTGTACTCTCGCGGCCGGGAGTATATAAAACAGCCGGTGCTGTAGGGCGGTGGTTTATGAAATATATACCGGTTATTGTAAACAACAAGTTAAACCCCTGGTATAAACAACGCGAAATGCCGGCCGTGCCGAAGCAATCGTTTAACGAATGGTATAACAAGAACCGGAAGCAACATGGAAAGCAGGGCTAAAATACTGAGCGCACTCAAAAAGAAATTTACCGATACGCCTGCAGCGCTGCCGGAACTGAAAACATATACACCTCCTGCAGTACATGTAGTGGAGAAGTTTGAAGCCGTGCTGCGCGGTATAGGTGGCGCCACCGTGCGCGTTAGCAGTACACAGGAGATCAACGAATATATACTTCGTGAATTTAAAGATGCAAAACGTATTGTATCATTGACAGACGGTATAGAAGGTACTGCCATCACCTCCGGTATAGATCCGCACACCTTTGCCGATGTAGACCTTATTATACTCCAACCCCATTTTGCTGTCGCAGAAAATGCCGCTGCGTGGATAACTGCTGAACGCATGGGCGACCGGGCATTACCTTTCATCGCACAACATATAGCCTTCGTAATTACAACGGATACGCTGGTGCACACCATGCACGATGCTTACCAGAAAATCAGCAACAGCGAATATCCCTTCGGCACATTTATAGCCGGCCCTTCTAAAAC
>NZ_DATCSD010000348.1:0-71763 GCF_036568665.1 Ohtaekwangia sp.
GGTAAGAGCTACTCCATGATCTTCTTCACACAGAAGATTTTTAGAAAATTCACTGGGAATTTTACATTCTTAATTGTAACGGATCGTGATGACCTTGATGGGCAGATATACAAAAATTTTCTTGGAGCAGGCGCTTTTAAAAAGGATGCGAAATGTCGCCCATCGAACAGTGAAGAGTTACGAGAAATGTTGGGCACTAATACTCGATACATATTCACCTTAATTCAGAAGTTCCGTTATCAAAAAGGTAAAGCGTATCCCATTCTATCAAAACGTAATGACATCATCGTTATCGTGGATGAAGCACACCGCACTCAATACAAAGAACTTGCGGAGAACATGCGGACGGGTTTGCCCAACGCACAGTACATTGCCTTCACGGGCACACCTTTGTTGGGAAGCAGGGAATTAACAAACGACTGGTTTGGCGGGACAGTTTCTGAATATAATTTCAAACAAAGTGTTGAAGATGGATCTACGAAGCCATTGTTTTATCATAAACGTGTGCCGGAAGTTCTTCTCCAAAATGATGAAATAGATCAGGATCTGGCGGAGATAGTTAGCGATGAAAATCTGACCGATGAACAGCAGTTAAAGCTAGAGAGAGAATTTGCTCAAGAGATGAGCGTGTTGAAAGCCGATGACCGACTTGAGACGATTGCAAAAGACATTGTTTACCATTTTCCCAGAAGAGGCTACTTGGGCAAAGGTATGGTCATTACCATCGATAAGTTCACAGCAGTACGAATGTACGATAAGGTGAAGCGTTTATGGGAAGAGGAGAAAAGAAATCTTCAAAAGCAAATTAATGAATCCAAAGATGCTTCAGAGAGAGACGAACTAAAGAGGACTTTGGAGTGGATGCGTAAGACAGATATGGCTGTGGTCATCAGTGAAGAGGCTGGTGAGGACGAAAAATTTGGCAAGCAAGGATTAGATATTAAATCACACAGAAAGAGACTTCAAACTGTTGACGAAAACGGGCTTGATCTTGAAGATAAATTTAAGGCCCCTAAAGATCCGCTACAGTTGGTATTTGTATGTAGCATGTGGCTAACCGGATTTGATGCCCCAACGGTTTCAACTCTTTACCTGGACAAACCGATGAAGGATCACACGTTGATGCAAACTATTGCCAGGGCAAACCGCGTAACCGATTTTCTGATTAACGGAAAGGAAAAGAAGAATGGGCTAATCGTTGATTACTACAATGTATTCCGGAATCTGAAAAAAGCATTCGCATCGTATGGTGGCGGCTTAATAAAGGATGGAGAAAAGCCAAGTGAAGACTCACCTGTTCAGGAAAAGGATCAACTGTATGTATTGCTGAATGACTCCATAAAGGAGTGCGATATGTATTGTAAAACATTAGGTATTGAACTGCAACGAATTGTTGAATCGAATCAGGTGTTTAATAAACTGAATTTGTTCGATGAATTCGTAGATAAGTTGGTGTCAAGTGATGATTGCAAGAAGCAGTTCATAGTTTACGATAATACGATAGATGCGCTATATGAGGCTTGTAAGCCTGAGATATTAGGAAAGCGAAATGAGTTTCCTTTAGTGGCCGTCATCCACTATTTGCGTGATGTGATGGATGGTCGGGTGGATCGCGGCAACCTTGACAATGCGAAGCGAAGGATAAGCCAATTGCTTGACGAGAGTATTGTGGCGCAAGAAGAGGCCAAGAATTCGAGAATTGCCGAGTCAGACATTGCGAACGCAGCTGAGAAAAAAGAATACTTTATCAAAGCGTGGAAACAAATTGATTTAAGTAAACTTGACGTTGAGAAACTCAAGGAGCAGTACCATGCGGCTCCTTACAAAAACATAGAGATAGCAGATTTAAGAGCTTTCATTGCCGCTAAGTTGCAACAGATGATGGAACGCAATGTGACACGAGTCGGCTTCGCCCAAAAACTTCAAGAGATAATTGATCGATATAATTCAGGGGGTGCCCTTACGGAAGACTATTTTGACGCATTGGTGAATTTCGTTGACGCATTGCGGGACGAGGAGCTTCGTGCAACGAAAGAAGGCCTTACTGAAGAGGAACTCGAACTCTTTGATCTACTCAAAAAGGAAAGCCTAACTAAAGATGAGGAACAGAAGGTCAAACTAGCTGCCAAAAATCTTCTGAAACGGTTAAAGGAAGAAAAGCCCACCGTGTTAGTCCATGACTGGCACAAGGACACGCAAACCCGAAATCAGGTTAAGAACGTAATTGAACAAATTCTTGATACGTACTTGCCGGATCCAGCTTACAATAGAACATTGTTCGCTTCAAAGAGCAATAAAATTTACGAACATTTTTTCACTCAAGCAGTGAACGGTTTAGGGAAGGCAGTCGCTTAGCAAGGACAATTAACGGGTAAGACCATAAAAGTTAATTCATAACTCATGATACAAAGCGTGATATCAATCAAGCCAGCTTCAACTCTCGAAGACGTTGATTTATATTACATTGACCTGTTTAGGTACATTAAGCAGGGCGCAACGGTACATGTTAGCTTACCCAAAGTACTAAAGAAACAATACTTTGGCTTGGTGCCGGCACTCATCCAGTTAGTCAGCACCTGGGTTCGATACGAGAAATCAGGAAAATTACTTTTGTCAGTCTCTGCCAATCCTAATGCAAATGAAATTGATGAGTTATACGAAAATGAAATTATCTATCCACTTACGGCCTTAGTGTGGAATAGGAATGAGGTGTACGACAAAAGCGGAATGGTGAATTTGCGCTCTGCTCTACGGGATAAGAATAGGGAGATTACGAGCAAAATGAAAAGCGTAAAGGCCTTTAAAGGTTATAAATTACCCTTAATCATTTCAGATCATATTGCTGGAGCAAGTCTTCCCATTTTTGAATCAAGCAATGACTTCAAAAACGAAGAGGAAATTAGGGAGAGCTTAAAACCTGCCGTTAATGAGATGCTTAACTACATTCTGAGTCTGAAGTCTGAACATAATACCGTGCTTGACGACTTAAAAAAAATCACCTTCGAATTGATGAAAAATACCTTTGAATGGGCTCGGACAGATAAAGATAATGTCTCTCTTGACCCTAACATCAGGGGTGTGATTTTCAAATTCTATAAAAACCGCAGAAGAACCCTTGTAAATGATTTTAAAGATCATCCTGGTGTCGTCAATTATTTAAATAGCAAATCGCTCAAAGAGAATACTCTGGGTGAGTTGTATTTTTTGGAGCTTTCAGTTTTTGATAGTGGTGTCGGTTTTATCGACAAGTATAAATCATTGCACCCCTCAACGAAGTTGAGCGATGTTGACATTGTAAAGACCTGCATGATTAAGCATAACACCTTAGCACAAGGACTTGAGAAGGAGGATAAGGGTATTGGATTGGATCGCGTATTGAAAACTCTCAATAAAAAAGGATTCCTCAGAATTAAAACTGCGACTGTTTGCCTATACAGGGATCTAATAGCCAATAATTATTTAGAACTGGAAAAGGGAGATGTCGCTAAGATGGAGTTGTTTGATTGGAAGAATGAGAGTAATTCAAAGTACACGTATTTTCCATCAGCGTCCGGTTCTGTGATTACAATTTTATATCCCCTATCAACTCATGAAGTATAGGATATGAACAACCACTACATCTACAAATTTACCTACATCGAGAAGGAGCAAGGTGTGGAGAAGGTTGTGTCAGCCACAGTTATATTCTGTGATCGCGATGAAATAAATCCGATTACTCTTTCAGTAGCGATTAAGACGTTCTACGAGCAAAATTCACAGACCGATAAGGTGTTTGTGATTGCGAGAAATTCGTTAGAGTTAGAGCTCAAAAAGATATTCGTAGAGAATCTAGACAAAACGTTTAAGGGAATTCCCAAGCGCCAAGAAACGCACTTATTAGATAATTTGTATCTGCTAGTTTTTAATCAAAAGGGTAATATTGAGTTAGTACACTCAAAGCCCAAGAAGATACCGAATGGCTTCCAGAAGAATTACCTCAACGAAGGTTTGCAAAATATTTTCATCAAACGCGGTGGTTTAGTTTCTTCATCCGGGAGTTCTCATCACTACGTCTTTCCATCCGGTAAGCATTGCGACAAGTTTTTAAGAACAGGTAACGTTCTGCTGGTAAGCTCAGAGATATATTTTATTGCCTATGCTTTATTAAGACATTTCGAGTACAATCAGCATTCACAAATTTATTGCGACACATCTTCTATCAATAGTATTGCGTTTGCGTTGGCCGATCTCGTCAATAGGTTCCAAGACGAAAAGACTCGAAGACAAATTCCAATTGAAAGCTTTAGTTCGTATGAGGGATTGTACAAGAACGAGATTAGTTATAAGAACAATGCCTTGTTGTTGATCTCCGCGTCAACATCCGCCAATATTGTTTCATACATATTAGATAATCACAAGGAAATAGACCGTTCAAATATAATAGTGCTTTACTACTTGGGAGAGGTTAGGAATTATTCAAACATAAAGGATAAAGTAATTTGCAATTTAACCCAATCAAAAAATAACCTGAATGGAATTCAGTTTTATCAAACTTTTAAGTCGGAGAATTGTGAATTCTGTCAGAAAGGATCATTTCCTGTCGAAGTAAAGGGGGATTCATTTTTACTGGAGCAGCCAAAAATAAATCGAATCTTGTTGGGGGTCAAAGATCCAGAGAAGTATCTATCGAAGTTTGTCGAGCAATTTAAATCGAAGAAACGGAAAAACACAGTTCTAAAGGCTCACTATAAAGAGAAAAATACAAACAAGTATGAAGTGTATATAGATTACTACGAATTGCTTGATGGAGTAAGGAAATCAAGATATTCAGATTATCGAAATAAGCTGAATGCATACGTCAATCAATATGTCCCAAGCACTACCAAATACATTGTTCACCTGGAAGATAATTCATCTGAGGAACTGGCTGACTATATCATTGATAAAATTGGAAACAACTATCTAACAAGGAAGAAACCGACTAAGCTTTCACAGGACAATTTGGGCAAGATCCCGAAGGAGTCTGAGGGGGCTATATTGGTAGTCGGGTCTTGTATTTCCAACGGCAAGAACTTGTTATACATAAGCAGGGCGTTAAGAAACTACGGCAACTTTAGAGTAGTTTATTTCATAGGTATTACAAGAACAAAGAACAAGGAATATCTAGATAGCTTGAAAAAGAATCTCAAGCAGGGAACATACGGTGCAGAGTCGAGTTCCTTTATTGAAGTTGAATCGATATTTTGTGAGAATAATTCTAAAAACTCGTCATGGCTAAAAGAGATTGAGTTCATAAAGGAGTTCATCGATTTTTTAGCGGATCACATGCCTTCAGCATCAAGAGAAACTCAAAGGTTTTTGAAGCAGCGAAAAGCGGTTCTCGAATTAGGAGCAGGTGATAAGAACAGAGGGTTATCTCAGGAACTGTTCTATCCTCGCGTCCTTGACGACAAATATCATCAACTAGAAATAAGAAAGAACTTCGCCTTCTTCGACTTTGATGATTACGTTGAAGATGTTACGCAATCTGACATTTACTTTACCATTTCTAATATCATCAACGGGCTTAGAAACACAGATAGGTCAGACAGAAATCTAAAACAAACCGTGTATGTCAGGAATATTATTGAGCCTGGTAATTTTAATCGGTTTAATGATGGAATTATCCAAGCATCTATTTTGCGCGCTTCAAAAGCAGAAGAATTAATCTATTCTATCAACCCGGATCTCTCAAGTGAAATGTACGGTGTACTTGAAACGATTATTAAGTACTATGAGGAGGAACAGGGTGAGGCTCTCCTTGAGTTTCTTTATGCTATTGCGATTAAGAAATTGTCTCTCAAGAAAGGAGATCTCTTGAAGGTTTTAAATCTATTGGATGAAAAGTGTAAGGGTGAAATGTTTACTTGTTTTTCGAATTTTATTCGACAAAATGTATTTAAAGGAAAGGAACCGACTCCATTGAAACCAGTAAGACGAGACAAGGCGTCAAAAAAATAACCGGAGAGGTATTCTTGCAAAGTTGCGTTATGTAGAGTTTATGGTGTGGTTTACTCTTATCTGTATTGACTAAAAAATTGATCTATGACTTTTCTTGAGTTAGCAGAGCGTGTATTAAAAGAGGTAAAGAAGCCTTTGTCGGTTTCAGAGATATGGGACTACGCTACAAAGGCCGAGTTTAATGTTAAACTCGGCAGCCAAGGCAAAACACCATCGGCTACACTTGGTGCGCAACTCCATGTAAATGCCCGTGATAACAAGAACTCATTATTCGCCACTATCGGAAGCAGGCCTAAGAAGTTCTACCTGAAATCCCTGAAGTATAATAAGGAACTACTCGTTGAAGAAGATCTTGAAGCGAAAGGCGAAGTCGAAGACACACTTAGATACTCTGAAAAGGATCTCCACCAGCTTCTTGCCTACTTTGTTTACTATCACATGAAGGCGCACTCCAAGACCCTTGATCACACAAAGACCTCGAAGAAATACTATGGCGAGTGGATCCATCCGGATATGGTGGCTTGCTATTTTTCAATTGATGAGCTTAAATCCGAAGTGTATGATTTAATAAGAAGCATCAATAAATCACCCGTTCGGTTCTATTCCTTTGAAATTAAAAAGAAACTCAGCTTTGGAAATCTTCGCGAGTCCTTCTTTCAAGCAGTTTCCAATTCATCGTGGGCACATGAAAGCTATTTAGTAACATCGGACATTTCAGAAGAAAAAGAATTCACTGAAGAGCTGGTTCGCCTTTGCAACTCGTTTGGTATTGGTGTAATACTGTTGGATGTAAATGATCCGGATGATAGCGAAATCGTAATTGATGCTGATGCAAAAGACGGGGTTGAGGTGGACACGATTAATAAGTTGGCGATCAATCCGGATTTCAAGGATTTCTTGGTCCGCATTAGAAAAGATGTTGATTCCAAGGAGATCAGAAAGGAATGGTATGATAGAGTTGAGAGCCGAGAGTCGTTAATCAAATTCTTTAAGAATAAAAAATACAGGTGATGACCTTAAGCCGTTAAGTGTGTTGCAAGCAGGGAGATTCTGACCCAATTGACCACTTTGTTCAGGAGCGTATGGCCAGCTAAAGCTATCTGAGGGATTTGAGCTTCGCCTGGGTTTGGAATCGCTTGATTGCTAGACTAGTTTCTGGTCAAATGGGGGTGTGGAATTGAGTGCTACGTGATCTGTAAATTGATGGTCAAGGCCAAAACGGAAAGATTGGTCACAACCACTTTCGGATTCTCCACACTTAATCTTTTTTTTGTTCATAAAACGGCCAAATTCCTTAAATCTCGAAGAAAGTGGTTCGAGAATTGTCCGGTTAGGACCTCCCGACCGGACAACGTCATTTTAAGTGGAAGGGGTCCGTTCTTTTTTTGTTCTAACTCATTGTTTAGAAGGCATCTATAATGAGTCGCCTCGTTTACTCGAGCGGTTCGAACTCGTTGGCCATCACAAGTGAGGTTTTCTGGAAACATCGAACCAATCACAGGCTTTTTTGCTCGCTATCACCCTGTTCGTACACATAGCTTAGTTTTAAAAGATTGCCAATGCCACGATCCAGTAAAGTCCTCAATGGGAGGGACTAATGCAGAATGCAATTGTGATTCAAGCCGGTCGAGTTCGGCCCTATAGCGAGCTTTCATGTCTTTAAAGTCAACCGGTTCAAGGCCGCGTCAGTCGGAGTCTGATTGAGACCCTAAAAAAGCCCGTTAAACTCGCCAATTTTGGATAGTTTTTGACCTTTAGGAAGCTTCTAGTAAGTCTCTTAGGATTGAAGTTAGGTTTTCTCCAATGGAGTTTGTCTTTTGGCTTGAAAAACGAAAAGGACATGTGAAAAGAGGAAATCGACAATATATTCCGTAGAAAAATCGTATATTTTTAGCCGTCACCTCAATCCAGTATGGCTTAACTGGCTGTCCATGAGCAAAAAGAGATTACCGTCTATGTCGGCGCTCCTTGTCATAAGCTGGCCCGTGCTGTTTGCCCAGGTCAACAAAATGGACACTACGGCCGTGTTAAGTCTTTTGACTTTGGGGAATACACATTTGGAACTCGGCGGTGGCGTGGACAAAGCCATGGCCTATGCGCAAAAAGCCGATGCGTTGTCGGCCGGAGTACTATCTTTTTCAGCGGCTTTGTTTAGCGTATGGAATTCCAACGAAAACGACGAAAGGGTGCGTTATCACCTAAATGCCCTTGAAAATAAGATTGATTTAATTCAAACTGAGTTAAAAGTCATCGAGGCGAACAAGGACTCTACAAGGCTGCAAAAATGAACGAACCTGATCTCGACGTAGAGGGACGACTTCGTGAGTACTTCCCAACATTCTTCGAACTCCTGGGCGATAATAAACTAGATTGGAAGACGGTAAATAGAGTTCTTTCACGAAAGATTGATGAATGGAAAATGAAGTCAAAGGGAGGCACGATCCGGGTGGAATCATCGGGATGGGGGAGAAACAGCTCGATCGCATCGGCATTTTGCATACACTCGCCACGCTGTCTGAACACCCGGAATCCGTTCCCGTCAATGCACTTGTTCCTGTCGAAGGCACGCCGCTCGAAGATCAGCCCCGCGTATCGGTTTGGGAAATGATCCGGATGATCGCTACGGCGAGGATCATCATACCGAAGGCGATGGTCCGCTTGTCGGCCGGCCGCGTAAGAATGACACTCGAGGAACAGGCGTTATGTTTCATGGCAGGAGCTAACAGCATTTTCGCCGGCGATAAATTACTCGCGACACCCAACCCTGGTTACGTGGCAGACCAGGAGATGTTCCAGGTATTGAATCTCAAACCAAGAAAGGCTTTTAAAGATTATCCATTGCCCATTAACCATTTTCCATTGCATTGATCAAAATTTGCAAATGAAATGAACAATGGATACCGAATAATAATGATCAATCTGCCCGTAAGGACTCCACGGGGTTGGTGGTCGCAGCTCTTAACGCCTGCCACACTACAGTGATCATCGCAATTGCAAGGAGCATGAACGCTGTCAAAGCGAACACGAACCAGGTGATTTCGGTGCGGTAGGTATAGCCGCTCAGAAAGTCATCCATGATAAACCAGGCGAATGGCACACCGATGATGAGTGATATCAAAACAAGCCTCATAAAATCATAACACAGCATGCTGATCAGTTGGCGGACATTCGCGCCCAACACCTTCCTGATACCTAATTCTTTTGTCCTCCTTTCCGCTGTGAATGAGGCGAGGCCGAACAATCCCAGGCATGAGATCACGATGGCAATGAATGTAAACACGAGCGAAAGATTTTGAAGGGAATTCTCGCTGCGGTATTCGCTTTCGAACCGCTCGTTGAGAAAATAGTAATCGAACGGATACGAAGGATCAAACTTTTTCTGCGCCGCTGCGATGGCTTCGATCGCCTTATCCACATTCCCATTTTCAATTCTCGCAAAGGCTGTCCCCGATGCCCGCGGGAGACATAAGACGATCACTGGCTCGATCTCGTTTTGGAGATTCTGATTATTCCAGTCCTTGATCACACCAACAATGTGGCCTGGATCTCCGGCTTCAACAACGACGGGCGTACCGATCGCATCTTTCAGACCCATTATCTCTACGGCCTTCTCGTTTATGAGGTAGCTCATTGAATCCGCCTCATCATCAACAAAGTCGCGACCTGCGATGATCGTCATCTTCATTGTTGAAACGAAGTCCTTGTCGGTGAAAACGATCCTGAAATTTGTAACATCGCCAACAGGTTTACCCGGCCAGAATATTGCGGAGTTGTGGGCTGAAATGCTAAAGGGGTTGGTTCCATTGCCAGAGAAGGTCATACGTTTCACTGAAGGCTCATTCAGCACTTCATTCTTGAATGCATTCTTGTTATTCGATACACCTTCGCGCAAACTAAAGCCAATCACGTTCTCACGATCGAAGCCAAGATTCTTTTTCTTGATGAAATCAAGTTGCTGGTAAACAACCACGCTGCAGACCATGAGGATCACGGCCAGCATAAATTGAAATACAACGAGCGATTGACGAAGTCGTGCTCCGCCAAAATGATTCTGGCCCTTCAATACAGCAGCGGCCTTAATCGCCGACAAATACAAGGCAGGGTAGCTTCCCGCCATAACGCCAACAAGACAACCAAATGCAATTACCGCACCGATGAAAGTTGGAGAATAGTCGATCGTAATGTTCTTCGATGTTATTGAGTTAAAGAATGGAAGTAACGTTTGTGTGGCTGCAACGGCAACGATTGTCGAGATCAAAGCCATAAGAGTGGCTTCGCAAATAAATTGAAATGAAAGGGATTGGCGAGATGCGCCAACGACCTTGCGCACTCCAATCTCCCGTCCACGCAGTGACGATCGCGCGGTCGCAAGGTTCATGAAGTTGATGCATGCAATCAATAAGATAAAGAAGCCTATGAAGAAGATTATTTTCACATAAGCGATACGTCCACCATCCGCCTTGCCACTATTGAAATTTCCGTACAGGTGCAGGTCGCCGAATGGATATAAGAATATCTCGCTGATACAATCGTTGCAATGTTCTTTAACCATGCCTTTGATACGTCCATTTAATGCATCGACGTCGGTATTTGATCTCAGTTTTACAAAAGTCAGGCTTTCTTCACTGTCCCAGCTTTCGACCCATGGCTTGCGATCGAGCAAAAGATGGTAGGGGGCAAGGACGTCGAAATGAACAAAGGAGTTTGGACGATTGTCTTCAACAACAGCCGATACCTGGAGGTCGTGTTTGTTGTCGAGGCGGAATATTTTTCCGATCGCGCTTCCGGAAGGGAAATAACGTTGCGCAGCGGAGCGTGTAATAACGATCGAGTTTTTGTTAGGAACGGGGTTCGAAGCGTCTCCTTCGATCACCTTGAAAGAAAACACTTGCATGATCTGTGGGTCGGCCCACAAAACATTTTGCATCAAGCCTCGATCACCATTACTAAGAAGCAACGACACCGGCCAGTCTACCCGTGCCGCCGTTTCAACCGCCGGATAATTTGCGACGAGTTCGCTTGCGATCAAACCCTGCGTTGAGTACCATGTCTCGATGTGCCCATCGGGATAAACCTTGTTGTTCATCACCTCATAGATCTGATCGTTGCCGTCGAAGTACCTATCGAAAGTGAGTTCGTCGTTAATCCAAAGTCCAATGAATAACGCCGTTGTGATGCCCAGCGTGAGACCGAAAATGTTGATGATTGAATAGATCCTGGAGCGCAGGAGTGAACGCACGAAGGTTTTGAGATAATTGGTAAGCATAGGATCAGGGTAAAGGCTTGACACCGATTACCAAATTCAGGCCAGATAATTATTGCTGATTTAGCCTGATTACGGATCTTCGATCAAAGACTTTGTCCGCTCACGGTCGTTCCCGTTCGCTAGTGGACCTTAGCGACGCTGGCCATCAAAAGTGATTTTTTCTGGAAACATCGAAGCAAAAGATATAGGTTTAGGAATGATTCTGTAACTCTTTAGGTAATTGAAATGCCCTAGTTATGAAAAAATACTGGTCCGACTATATACATGATTATTCAGCGTTTCATTATGAATTTAACGTTCAGGTGTCGAATGCTGACTTTAAAGACAAGATACTTTCTGTAGATGCTGCTTTCTTAAAAGCGGGTCATCAGCAAAAACTATTTGTCTATCCGGATCTCGATAGAATAGAGTCTTATTTGAAAAGAAGGAGAGAGCAGTTTTTTTCTGAAGGCAATCGGTGGATAAACCTTATTGATTTCGATCAGTTTGAGGATACGTCGCGGAAAGAATTTCAAATATTCTTGCCCGACAGCGAAGGACGGCTTGTGGCAACACCCTACCATCAGCCATTTATCCGGCTCCGGGTATTGGATATCGAGAACATATCCTTTTTACACTGGTCGGACGTGGAGAATGAGGATGACTGGCATGACGGCATCTTTTTTGGATTGCATTCCAACAGTACGATCTGGAATGAGGATATCGGCCTTATGCTGGACGAAGGCACAGGTAACATGGTTATACTCGATCCCGCAGCCAATAATCGTTTCTTTGCTTACCGTATAGTGCCGCGGTTTAATAGTTTCCTGCGGGATGTCACAACAGCTATTGAATCGTTAGGTGGTAGCGTGACCTTGGGCGAGCACGACGGCAAACAGGTAACAGAACGAGGAATTCTGCTGGATGGACAGCTCATTTTTCAGGAAGATATAGATGCAGGAAAAATTGAGCTTCCGCGCTGACCAGCCGATCATAGTTGAACTCGATTTGATTGAAAGGGACACCTCAAAATTCACGGCTGTGATATGGATCGCAATTATTGGGCTGTACGCCACATCGCATTGATTGTGGATCAGGTAAGCTTTACATATGATTCAACAGTCGGCATCCCATGCTGCATCTTTCGTTTCTCGGAGCTATTATTTTGGACTATTTACACGATATTTTGACGTTCATGTTGATCGTGGAAATCCATGGGCCAGTTCCTGCAGTGCAAGGCAGACGTGGCAGATTCTCACAAAAGAGGCGACGGTGTATTGATAAAAATCATCGGTGGACTCTTTAGATTTTAAGGACCTTCATTTTCACAGCTTTAGAAATTCGGTTATTCTGTCGCTGAGTGGCTTGTTGTCGATGGCAATATTTTGGTGTGTTCTACCTTCATAGATAAAAAGCTCAACGGAATCTGCCATCCCGATTTCTGTCATTGCCGCTTTCAACTCTTCTCCCTGAGAGACAGGTACGATAAGACCATTCGCAGCCAGGTGAAGTTGTGTTTTAGGAAGTAGTTCTGAGAAATACACCGGTGAACTGGCAATCATTTTTAATCTTATCAGCGCTGGCGACTTATAATTCTCCACAAGAGCATTGAGAAACTGACATTGATATGTGTCATCATTTTCATTTGACGATGTTAATTCCAGAAGGTTCACTGGTCCGGCAATGCCTAAAGCTCTTTTTATTCTCTTATCTCGCTCAGCGACTAATAACGCCACGGTGGCCCCTCTGCTACCTCCTCTTACGATCGTTCGATGCACATCGGCCCTGATCTCAGTATTTTCAATCACATTCAGAAAAGCAATGATGTCATCGGCAGCTCCATCGAAAGCATCACAGTGTTCGCCGTCCGAAACAGGAGAAGTATACTCAATATGGTTGATAGTAATGGACAATGACTGTCCTCTCAACGCAGGAAAGGCAAAGATAAAGGGATCATCGTCGATATTGTCCAGAACCAGGTTAATGGAATTGACATAATTGTCGATGTCAAATCCCCCGACATAAATACGAACGGGCAGTGTGTCGTTTCCGGCGGGAATTACCAACGCACCATATTCTTTTTTCCCATTAACAATAAATGATACAATTCTAAGCGTCGCGTCCGCATTCATTATTTTACTTTCCTGTTCTATGTTATAACTTTTCACGGACAAATCCCTCGAATTCCAGTCTGATTGAACAATATCCAGTTCGCTTTGTGTGGGACTGGAAAACAATTCGTCTCGATCGTACCCGTCAAGAAAGTCATCCTCCTTGCAATAATTGCAAATCAGCATAACAAGTAAGATAGAGATGTATGTGGTGCTTTTCCGGGCGAATTTCATAGCAGTGTTATACCCTATGAGTCAGCGAAACGGCTAAAAGTTGTAGTGAAAAATACCGTGAGCGCACACGATAAAAAATCTTTTATAAGAATAGGAGTAAACTTATGGCGCGAACGGATTTAGAATCTGCTTATAAAGCCCGGATAGGCCCGTGGAAAGTTTCAGGCTGAATTGAAAGCCTGAAAAACATTAGCGATACAAACAGAGGTAAATCTCATAAAGAAATGCACTTTCTTGTTTATACTATAATGGTATAAACAATTAATGACGATGGCGTGCCCGCTACCTTGAAGTGTTTATTTAAAGTAATACTAAGGCCAAGGGACACAGATAGGTGTATAGTTAGGTATTATATAAGTAGCGCTTTATTTTTTTATGATTCACAGAAGACAATAGAAAAAAAACTGCGTTTGATAAGGCGGTGAAAGCTATCATTCCTTCGACAAAAGGATTGCGAAAAAAGAAAGTTGCAAGAGTATTTGTTAGAACAATCCTGATGTCGGCAGTTGTTGATTCAAGATCAAAGAATAGTATGGATAGAACTGGTTTGCATCCACCCTATGCTTCAGCTACACAATGGCTCTAGGAATTTTTATTGCACTTTTATTACCGCGGGCGGCGCCCATCTTTTTTTATCACATCTTCTTATGTAGCAGTCGGTGCCGCATTTGGATGCCTGATCGTCGTCAGTATTTTTTACGTGTCCGAAAGAATCAAGAAACCAGCATGGAGCATCAAGCATATCAAGGTAAAGTTTTGAGCTGGCTTGGTCCCAACTGATGTTTGCCAATCGATATTTTAGATTTCGATCCACTTCTTCGCGACTCCAAAATCCATGTGCTTGTAGCCTGATTATGGCAACCAGCAGTTGACCTGGAAGGTATCCAATGCTGAAATTCTGAACAAAGTAAACTTGGTATTTTGAGCAAAGCCCCCCGGATTGGTGGCGCCTAGCTTTGCCTTATCAAACACAAAAAAAACATTTTTATGAAAACAACACTAGAAAACAGCAACTATAACGGGAAGTTGCAACAACCACTCAATTCCGGGTTTAACGCATCATCCACAACAAGCGATGTCATAAAAGGCATTGACTTGACCGGCAAGATCGCCATTGTCACGGGGGGCAATGCCGGGATTGGCCTGGAAACCACCAAGACCCTCGCTGCAGCCGGCGCGACCGTAGTAGTACCTGCACGCGATGTGGAGAAAGCAAAGAAGAACCTGGCGGGAATCGCCAATGTGGAATTGGAAACCATGGATATGATGGATGCTAAATCCATTGATGCTTTCGCTGAAAAGTTCCTGGCATCAGGACGACCGCTTCACGTGCTAATTAACAATGCCGGAATCATGTGGGTGCCATTGCGCAGAGACAGTCGTGGCATCGAGTCACAGCTGGTTACAAATTTCCTGGCACAATTTGAACTGGTAGCAAAACTATGGCCCGCGCTCAAGCAAGCCAATGGCGCAAGGGTGGTCAATGTTTCCTCCCAGGGACACCAGTTTGCACCATTCGACTTTGCAGATCCGAACTTTGAGAATCGAGCCTATGAAACTTTGCAAGGGTATGGACAGTCAAAGACTGCTACCATTCTTTTCGCCGTGGAGCTTGACAATCGTGGGAAGGAGCACGATGTGCGAGCCTATTCACTACACCCCGGTTCTATCGGTGGCACCGAGCTGGGACGCGAAGCTCCCCTTGAACTGTTCCAGAAAATGGGATTCGTAGATCAAAACGGGCAGATGTACCCTGAGGTCGCAGCAAAATTAAAGACTATACCACAAGGTGCGGCTACAACCGTATGGTGTGCTACCAGTCCTGCGCTCGATCAAATTGGCGGAGTGTATTGCGAGAACGTCAACGTAGCCTTCTTGAACAAGGGAGACATTAGTCCGCAGCAGGAAGATCCTAAAACCCCGACCGGTGTGCGAGACTATGCAGTGGATGAAGTTTCTGCGAAGACGCTTTGGAAACTTGCCGAGAAAATGACTGGCATCCGTTTCAATGCCGACTAACGATGTTCTTGAAACGCCTTGAAAATCTAAACCAAATAGAATAACCCCAAAGTTGCCGATGATGGCAATTCGCAAAAGAAACAATATGAAAAACTTAAACGGAAAAATAGCCATCGTTACCGGTGGCAATAGCGGAATCGGTTATGCAGCGGCAAAGGAATTGAAGGAAAATGGCGCCCGGGTGATCATCACCGGAAGGCGCAAGGAGGCAGTTGAAAAAGCTGCCTCCCAATTGGGAGTGGAAGCGCTTGTGGCAGACCAGTCCAGCATCCAAGAGATCAACGCGCTGGTCGTGGCGGTATCAAAACGGTCAGGCACCGTGGATATCCTGGTTGTCAATGCAGGTATCACCCAATTAACCGACATTGAACATGCTCCCGAGAAGGTGTTCGATGATATCATGGGTGTCAACTTGCGCGGGACCTATTTCACCTTGAGCAAATTCATCCCCGTGCTCAGCGAAGGCGCCTCCGTTATTCTTGTGTCTTCCACAACAGCTCATACCAACAAGCCCTACACGTCCATTTATTGCGCCAGCAAGGCCGCTGTCAATGCCGTGATGAAGATCGCTGCTGTTGAATTGGCGCCTCGTAAAATCAGGGTAAACGCCGTAAGTCCCGGACCGATCGCTACCGAGCTTATGGAAAAAGGAACCATGGGCGATCCGAAATTGCAAGAGCTTATTGTCAGCGGTGTTCCCCTCGGACGTTTGGGTAAACCCGATGAGGTCGGCAATCTGATCTGCTACCTGGCCAGCAGCAATGCCAGCTTTATTACCGGGTCGGAATTCATCATTGATGGTGGACAAGTCCTGAATAAATAGAGTAACTCACGTCAGACACGCTGAATCAAAAATTGATGCAGAGAGGGAAGAAGGAATCTTCCCTCTTTTTGTCGTTTGGACTAGGCGAATTTGGAGCACGCTGGGTAAAAACAGGTGCCCGACTGAGTATTTTCAGAATCTGTAACCCAATGACCTGAGGAGTTCATCCAGCTGTTCAAATGTTAAAAAAGGGTCCCATCGCATAGACGGATAGTCAAAAAAGGTTTGCAAGTACCAAAAACCGTCACTGATTAGATACAGTATCAATCGGCGATCTGGACTCTGATAAGCCCCTTGTACATTATCATTAAATATTCCTGGTAAGAGATGATAGCCTCGTCTCAAGAGTTCCTGAGGAGTGATTTCCATAGCGATTAATCTGAATTCAAATATAGCATGGGGTAACCCTGTAACAAACGGACCGGTACTATTCGACGAAGTCTTTTAGAGTCACCTGGCGTTTTGCAGCGTCTAACGGAATAACGTTTTCTTTTGGGGTTTTAATTTCAGTATTATCTTTTTTGAGAGTAATGATGGCCGTGCCGACTTGCACAACGGTCATTTTGAATACACATGATCCGAAACTGACGTAGACTTCGTCACCGATCTGAAAGTTTTCCATTACATTATTATTCGTTTGCGAATGTCTCGACTTGGCGGGACTAACACTATGCCATGAACTTTTGCCGCCAATAAACTACTGTTCCGATAAGCGCAATTTACATTACCCAGAGTAAAGAGAAAATCCCGAAAGACCGGGATCGTGATCAAATCTAAGAAGTTGACTAAGTGCCCTTGTAGCTATGAAATTATTCAATTTTTCGGACTGCCCTTTGCTGTTCCTGGTGTATCATTTGACTCACCTCTGTAAGGCACTTGTCTAACTCCTCGAGGCAATACTGAAATTGAATGACCAGCGCAGGACAGTTGCTATAGGCCTCCAGTTTGGCCAGGTTGATTAAACCAAGCATGGTACACACATGGTTTCGCAGCCGATGGGACACGGTATGTGCCAACGTGTCCAAGAGTGGATAATATGGTTCGTTTGACGACTGCATGGCTTTCATTTATGATTGAGTATTTTTGAGACAAAGGCACCTCCGAGGAGCTTGGCGCTCACTCAGAGATGAACTTCCCATGTGCTATTGGGCTGTTAGGCTTGCTTTTTCACGAGCATGGTTGGAATATATCCGAAGTGTTTCTTGAAGGCGAATGAGAAATGCGACAGATCCTCAAAACCCACCTCGAGGTAAACATCCGCCGGCTTTTTGGCGTGCTGTGAAATTTGATAATGTGCCAGTTCCAGCCGCTTTGTGGTCAACCACTTCTGCGGAGTCTCATTGAAGGTCTTTCGAAAATCCCGGTTGAAGGTAGACAAGCTACGACCGGTGAGATAGCCGAATTTTTCCAGTGGCAGATTGAACATGAAGTGACTCTGCATGAACTTAGCTAAGTCCATCTTTCCCGGTGTTTCAAAGTTCGCCAGAATGCTGTCGATGTCTTCATCCGTTGTGCGCAGGATCGTCAGTGCCTCGTTGACCTTCATGGAGGCAATCTTCTCAGGGAAACCATCCTGCATATCGAAGTAGGGGACCAGCGATGCTAGGCAGCTTTGCAACAGCGGATGATTTTCGAATTGATAAATCTTGTCGGAAACGGGCGGACCTGGCTCAACATCCAGCTTTGAATAAAACTCGCGGAGACGCTCCAGTGTCAGGTGCATCGCTACAGTTTTATGTGGTAATCCGTCTTTTGGATAGTTGACTACAGTGACAACCTGGTTGCGCGGGATGAGAAAAATGTCTCCAGTGTTGAACGTATAGGTGTTTCCGGCCTGGATGATTTTAGTCTCCCCGGACATGAACCAGATCAACATATGGTGTTCAAAATGTGCCTCGGTTTTGAACAGTTCGTCCTCGAAGATCGAAAGCTTGATCTCCTGGGTGATGTATTTCGTTTTGAACTCAACTGCCATAGGTTTCTATATTCGTGACATTTTTAAATTCCTTGGTTTTTGGGGTTGTCCCGCCAGAAATTACTAAATCCTTTCGTTTCGGATAAACTTTTCAATTGGTTTGCAAAATTACCGCATTTAAGCGGTCATCTTTTTGTTCAAAGTTTCAATTTTACTTTGATCAAAGTGTCATCATAAAACCTTGATTTCGGCCTGAAAAACTGGATTTTTGGAGTATCTTGGAAACAATAGGGTGTGATCATGTATTCATTTCCCATCGATGCTGTCAATGCTGACGATCCCAACCTTTGACGCCTTTCCCTTCAATAAGACCGTCCCAAGGCGCTCGCCGGTGGCACGAAACCTGGAGGTAACTTTATTGAACAATTCCTCGGAAACCAGGAAGCTCCTTTGAAAATCATTACAGACACTTTGGATACGGGCAGCCGTGTTAAGGGTGTCGCCGTGGTAAGCGATCTCTCGTTTAACCTCACCGATCTCAACGGCAGTTACGGGGCCGCTATGCAAACTCGCTTTAAATTCGGGTAGCGATCCATAGTTATCCCGGTAGTATTCTGCTCTTTTTTCAAATTGCATTTTGCAGGCAAAAAAGAATCGGACACAATAACCCTCTTTAAGTCCTTCTTCCTCTGCCCAGGTTACTACAATTTCGTCCCCAACATATTGATACACTTGCGCAGCGTGAGGATAGAGGACATCATTGATGTCGGAGAAACAGTCCCTGATAAAGGAACTATACTTGAGATGACCGAGCCTTTCGGCTGTTGCCGTAGAAGATTTTAAGTCCATGAACATAAAAATTCTTTGTTCTTCTTTTGGTGTGCGGTACTGGCCAAGTAGTAGGGGAATAACTATACCCGGACCATATCGCTTGTTCACTTGGTTGATGAAACTAATAACAAGCGTCATGAAGAAGTAGTAAATCATCAATAGGAGAAATGTATAGCTATATGCCTGGTCATCAAAAGATACACCAGGCAATTGCTTCGGGGGCGTGACGATGAAAGCAAACAAAACGTACTTTAAAAGCGCCAGTACCGTCAGGAGCACCACCAGGGATATCAATGTTTTTAAGATGACGATCGTCCCCAGCGGCAAGTTCCTGAATATTTTATGATCGAGTTTGTATCCGGTTATCCCCAGCGCCAATCCATGGATTAACCCGAATAAAACGGCTGCCGCTACCATCGGCCCCAATCTTCCTGCTACGGAGATATTGAATACGCCACTGATCACGATTGCCTCCAAATGCAAAACCGCGACAAGTACCAGGTTGGTGATTACCCAAAAATTTACCTGTGTGCCAACATAGGTCAACAGGGGATACCGAGCCGTATATCGATGGGCGAGCATGGTGTATTTGATAGCTCCTTTCATGTCAGTGAAATGATTAGTTGTGTTAGTCCCGTGGAAATGATGTCGGAGGATAGCCAAACAATTTTTTGAACGCAAACGAAAAGTGGGAGAGATCTTCGAACCCAGCCTCCAGGTAGACATCAACAGGTTTCCGCTTGTATACCGCGATCTGATGGTAGGCTAACTCCAGGCGGCGCCGGGTCAACCACTTTTGTGGCGTAGCGTTGAACGTCTTGCGGAAATCCCGGTTGAAAGTCGACAAACTACGGCCGGTAAGATATCCGAATTTTTCAAGCGGCAGGTTGAACATGAAATGCGTCTCCATGAACTTGGTTAAGTCCGTTTTCCCCGGTGTATCGAAGTTTGTCAGAATCCCGTCAACCTGCGGCTCGAGCATGCGAATGATGCTGATAGCCTCTTTGATCTTCAAGGTTGCCAATTGAGCAGGTAATTCTTCGCGCAAGTCAAAATATGGATCCAAGGATGACATGACACTTTCAAGTAGCGGATGCCCGGTAAAGTGGTACACTTTGTTTGCTGTCCTGGTCATAAGTCGGGCGAAAGGCTGATTATCATAGTAATCCCGCAGTTGATGAACTGAAAGCAGCATGGCAACCGCTTTATGGGAGAGGTCTCCTGGGGTGTTGAGTACAGTTGTTACGCGGTTGCGCGGCAGCAAAAAAATATCACCGGGTTGAAATGAATAGGAAACGCCTGCTTGAATGATTTTGGAGGTACCAGCCATCAGCCAAACGAGAACATGATGTTCAAATAAGACCTCTGTTCGAAACGTCTTGTTATTGTTATTGGATAGCTTGATTTCAGGCGATATGTAGTAGGTCTTGAATTCCATGATTTTTCTGTATGTTGCCAGCCTTCGACTATATCGGAAGGGATTCTCCGAGTTTAAGAATACTGAGCTTATTTTGAATTTTTCCCCCAGCTTCCAATGTCCGTAGTATTTGTTCAGGCTCACCCAGGGGTTCGTCTGCGGAGTCAAACGTTCCATAGTGAAACGGAACGAATGTCTTTGCCCGCGTGTCATGGAAGGCTTTTAGAGCATCAAAAGGGTTCTGATGATTGGGGGCCATAAACCATGTTGGCGCATAGGCACCTGCGCCAATCAGGGCCACATCAATGCTTGGAAAGAGATTACCAATTTCCTTGAAGTGAGATCCATAACCAGAATCTCCACCGTAGTAGATACTTTTGTCACCCCCTTGGATCATAAAACCACCCCAAAGACTCGTGTTGACGTCAAACAGTCCACGGTTCGCCCAGTGCCGGGATGGCAGAAACGTAATTCGCAAATCATCCTGAAGGTCGTACTCCTGGAACCATCCAGCGGTGTGGATAGGCTTATCCGTCCACTCCCTGATGAGTTTGTCAAGCTTTAAACCCGCGATGATTTGGACATTGGGATTGTATTTGGCCAACAGCTTTAATGCGGCTTGATCACAATGATCGTAGTGGGCATGGGAAACGAGGATGTAATCTATGTCAAACAATTCCTTGGGGTCGATAGGGAGTTCTGAGAAACGCTTGCCAACAGGAAGTTCACCGAATACAGGATCGATCAGCAGACGCTTGCCCGACAATTGAATGAAAAAGCTGGCGTGACCCAACCACACGATTTTATCGCGCGCATCATTCAACCAGCCTTCGCCTTTGATAACGGCAATCTTCCAGGTGTCCCTGCCTTTGGTCTGACGCTGAGGATTTCGCTCGAGCATGTACTTGGCTATCTCCCTGTAATCGGGCAGCCACGGGTATTCATGATTTATGAAAAGTCCGTCTTGATCAAGCGGGGTTCCCGGCCAGCCCGGGTTAATCGTCTTTAGCCGTGGGTTGTGGGTGAAGCTCTTGACCACGGGTGTTTTCTTGGTTGCAAACATAGCAGTACCGGTTAGAAGAAGGCTCGATGCAACCAGCCCTCTTTTGATAAATTGACTTCGATTCATACCTGAATGCCTTTGCAATTGGCATAGACAAAGGTATCGCTATGTTCAGGGGTCGACTTTGGTCAGAATTTCAAATTTCCTTTGTTTAAAATGTCAAGCACAGTACGAAGTTAACTACGTTGCCGATTTTAGTTAGGTGGTGATAAGGAGTGAACGATCAATCAATCATTGCGCAGCGCTACGACAGGATTTCTGTTGCTGCCTTTACTGATTGAAAGCTCACAGTGGCCAGCGCGGTCTGTAAGGCAATAGTACCCGCGCCAACGAAATACCACCAGGGCCTGAATTCAGGGTGGGCCATGTTTTGCTTAATTGAACGGCGTCTGTTAACTTGGATGAACTCCCTTCCCACAAGGGCGGTTTGTGTTTTACAAAGTAGACTAAATCCGTATCAATCACGCCGGCCCTCATGTTCCACTTTCAGACCCTTTTACCCTCTCCACCGTTGCGCGATTATATCTATTCCTATCTTGTTGTCGACGTGGTGGATAATAATGACCTAGCCGTTGTGCACGAGGCCCTGCCCATGGGCATCACCACCCTCTGTTTTTCGGATCGCTCCGGATGTTATCACAATAAAGTCAGTTCATCGGACATTTTTTTGCCGGCGCCGGATATTGCTGTGGTCGGACAAATGGTAGAAAAAGGCGAAAGTATTTTCAGTCGTTCCTTCAGAAGTGTCGTGGCCTTGTTCAAACCCACAGCGCTATATCAGTTCGGCGGTGCGGCGATGAATGCCATTGCCGGAACTTATTCGGTTGATGCCACATCCCTTTTTTCACCAAAAGAGCTTCACGATTGTCGCGAACAGATGTTTCAATATGTTGACGGGGAGAAAGCCGTTGATGTTCTGGATCATTTTCTTTTGACAAAACTCGAAACACCCAAGCACAACGTCCGAAACCTCGATAAGCTGGCAGACTATATAAGTCACAAAAAAGGCAACGTTGGCATTGATTGGCTTGCCGACCAGGCCAGCATGAGTATCAAAACGCTCGAGCGCCATTTTGTAGAAAAGATTGGGCTCACGCCAAAGCACTTTGCAAGGATTATTCGCTTCAAAAGTGCCTTTCAACTCCTGGAAGGTCCGGCCCATTCGATGGACGTGTTCAGGATCATTGAGGGCTGTGGCTTTACGGATCAGGCGCATCTTATTAAAGAGTTTAAACATTTCACCAGCCGCACTCCAAAATTCTATTACGCTAGTCAAGAAGTGCTCTCTCCCTTCTTTCTGGGGGCTACATCAAAAAAATGACGACAACGACCCTGGAACCAAATGTTAAAACTGTTGCAATAGAGAAAACCTATAAATAACTGGATACTTCATCATGTTACTGGCACCGTTGGTGATCGTTGGCTTTTTGAAGGATATACTTCGGCCAATACCCTGAATTTAAAAATATTTTAAGCGGGCATCACTTTCATGCCGCGGTTGCGTCGGCGTGGATTGCACTTTTATTGTGCAACCGATCCTGATTCAGACCGGTTAGGGCGCTCAATTTTAGTTCTTCGTTTATTCCCCCCTTACAAAAGAAATACCGCTGACTATCTCATCGGTGTGGATGCAATTGACCTTGAACTGTCGGAAAACGATCCTAATCCAAGCCGCAATGCAAAGGAGATGGATTTCGATATCATGATTGCTTCCACTAGAAGCCTTTGAAGGGGTATCGGGATACCTTGAACGCGTTCCCTCTTTCTATTATCAAACCGACGCGGTTTTTGACTCCATCCTTCCTGGAAACGGCATCGTAAGATTGACGATTTTTTACAATGAACGATGAGGCAATTTCTAGGAACTTGTACTTGTTCCTCGTTGACGCATCCGCTTCGCAGACGGTTGTGATATCCAGGCGTCACTGGAAATAGTGATGCCGACAGATGTCCAAATTCATGCCGTTCGAATCTCATCGCCTGGGCAAATTGTTTTACTTTCCCCAGATGGATATCGAAGGACAGGAGAGACCGAACGAATAGAAAAAGATCAACCTTTAAATATTAAAACTATGTCAACATTAACGCTTGCAGTGAAAAGTATTAAATCGATAACGGAGAGTTCAGGACTCGGTTCCGACGAGCCGTACGTTTTAGTTACAGCGGCTAAACTCAGTGGAGTCATACCCCAACTTGAAGTGACACTATACGGACCGTGGAGTGATGTTGATGAAGGTGAGACCCATGGTACCTTGGTGCTACCCAAGCAATTGCTGCCAGAGGATACATTCGCTGGTCAAGTAGTCCGTCAGCCGTTTTGGGGATTGGATAATGTCAACGCAGCGCCGATAGCCCATCCTGATGAGGTGGTTTTTATTGTTTCAGTAATGGAAAATGATGGGGGCGATCCACATAACCTGCGATCATTTATCAAGCTAGCGGCCATTGCCAGCCTGGCTGCATCCTCCGGCATGACGCGTGCCGTGCGCGTTCGTAAATTGATCAACGATATTGGTGGAATAATGGGGACGATAACAGGCGTGGATTTCGATGAGCCCGTTGGTCTACGCGAGCTGCCGCTAACGGCCGCCAATTTGGTACCGCCGGCGGCGAAGCGAAACACCATACCATTGATCATTCGTGGTGGAAGCGAGGGCTCTTTTCAGGTTGATATAGAATTTGTTTTCAACAACTAAACGCATCACGATATGTCGATTCTAACGCTTGCAGTAAAGAGCATTGACCAATTAAACGATAGTACCGAGGTTGGTTCCGACGAACCCTTTGTTTTGGTTACGGCCGTGAATTTAAGCGACATTGTTCCGCAGCTTGAGGTTGTTCGCTATGGGCCGTTGGAAAATGAAGGTACGTTTCGTCACCAACTATTTTGGGGGCTGGATAATAAGCATGCCGCTGTCATAACTGATCCCAATGACGTTGTGTTTATTGTTTCACTCATGGAAAAGGATGATGGTAATCTTGCGGTCTCTCGGATCATTGTTAAGATGGCTGCCATCGGTAGTTTGATCGGATCTATGGGGATGCCACGCTCAACACGAGTTCAGAATTTAATAAAGGATATTCGATTTGCGATGGGTATTCGAACGGGCATACCCAGTGCAGATGATAGCGTCGGCGTCCACGAACTGATTTTGACACCGACAGACTTAACGCCTTCGGCCTCGAAGAAGCGCATAAGATCAATAGATTTTCACGGCGGAAAGGAAGGCTCCTTTCGGGTAAATATTGAATTGAACTTTGAATGATTGGAGATTTCGACCCCATTGACCACTTTGTTTCAGGAGGGCGTGACCAGTTAAAGTTACCCTTTGACTTCGCTCGAGACCTCTAAAAGCCTTGAATCTATACTGATTCGAGGCTTTTTATTTCATTATTAAACTTTTAAGCGACCGGCTTTGGTGCCCGATGTGAAGATAGGAAATAAAGTGTATTGAAATGAAATTTTGTGCACGCTTCAATTTCGTCAAACCCTGACCCCACATATATAGTATATCTGAGTTGCTATACTCTGCCGATCGATACCCCAGATATATATGTTTGAATTTTATAAGTATATCTTTCCCCGGCGTTTAAAGGTTAGAAGTTCATTCACTTCTCTGGGAATGCACTTTGCTAGTCCATATCAACTACCGGTAGAAGAACTGCAGGACAATACCGATTTCTATGGGAAGCGATCTGTTTCAGGAATTACCTATAGAAAAGTGCTGTACTGCAAAGAGGTACAAAAGGAGTTGTTCAGGCTTGCAGATAAATCCGTGAGCGGCAAGGAGCTTGATGACGAGCTTCGGCTATCAATGTACTACTTAAGCTATAATTCCACGCGGGTTCTTACATACCATGCTCACTATATAACTTCACACCTCGATAAATCCGAGTTTCGTTCCGAAAAATTGAGAAGCTGTCTTTTGAATTGAAGCGGATCATTCAAGCGCAGGTAAAACCTGGTATAAGTTACCATCTAAATGCTCCATCACTGAAGAGCCAGTTGACAGATTATATTAACGTTGAGTTGGAATATCAGGAGCGATTGCAACGCCTTTCAAACTCTCCATCTGATCCACCCGTCCGGTAATTTCCTGGATGGTTTCAAACTTAAATTTGATGCATCTGTCTCGCAGCTCGCTTACTTAATAAAAATTCTCATTGAAACGAAGATGATCCTGAATAACAACCTAAGCCAGTTGATGGGCTTAGTGATCCCCTTTTAATTGGCGGAGAAAATGTATAGTACTGGCCAATAATCTTCGGGCTCGTGCAACGGGGTAAGGCACTATATATACCGTAAATGATTTTCTATTGGCCATGAGTGTTGTCTTGGAAAACGCTCTAAATTCCTGCCGCCGAAAAACATATCTAGAAGCTTCACCTCCAAAAACAATAATCCGCTTAGGCTGAACCCGGTCAATTTCGTTTAACAGGACCGCACGGTATTTATCAATCACCACAGTATTTATTTCCGCCAATGATTTGACAAACGCAGTAATATAAAGTCCTGTGTGGGCTGCCTGTTTGTATATAGCTGATACGTTTTCAGTGGTCCATCCATTGTGTTGTACCTGCACGGTAAAATCATATAAAGACCTGTTGATCAATTCCAGGTTATATAACATTTTCCAGGCACCGGTTTTGCCAATGATAGGGACACGCAACCCTTTCCAGTCTTTGTCAAGCGTGATGTTGCCTTCAACAACCCTGTGAAATACCAGGAAATACTCCGGGTTCTTGTCTAGACCACCACCATGTATCTCAACCAATTCCATGTTGTTTAATACTATATCTTACTTCGATAAATCGTGAAAGGAAGAGATACACGGTACGGTATATACCGGTCATTACTCTATCCTTAAATTTTTAATCGGGTTTGCCCGCGCGGCCTTCGCCGAGTGAAAACTAACCGTGAGTATTGCCACACAAACAGCAGCGCCTGACGCTATCAGGAAGATAACCAAGTCAAGATCGACATGGTATACAAATGTACTTAACCAGCGATCAACAACATACCACCCAATGATACTGCCGAGTACCGATGCGATCAAGGTGAGAATAATCACTTCAGAAGCGAGCAGCAGCATAAGGCTGGGTATACCAGCTCCCAAAATCTTACGTATACCTAATTCCTTAATTCGCTTTTCAGCCGAGAAAGAGGATAAACCAAACAGCCCAAGAAATGAAATCAGTACAGACAGTATTGAAAAATAACTGAACATAGCACCAAACTGGCTTTCTGATTTATACTGTTTGTCCCAGTCTTGAGACAAGAAACTATATTCAAAAGGATAGGAGGGTGCATACCGGGAGTTGATCTCTTTTAATCCTTCTATAGCTTCGCTTTCATGTCCGGTTTTATAGCGTACAAGAATGACGTTATACCAGGAAGGATCAAACGTCATAAAAAGAGGTTCGACTTTATTGTGTATAGATTGAAAATTAAAATCCCTCACCACACCGATAATCTTTCCTCGTCTGGTTCCTCCCAGTGTCAGCAACTGATCAGATGCGTGATCAAATCCCATGGCCCTGGCAGCAGTTTCATTTATAATGAAGGTGGTAGTATCCGTGCTATATTCTCTGCGAAAATTACGCCCCTCGGCCATTTTCATTCCCATGCTTTCTATAAAGCTGTCATCGACAGAAAGACTTGCAAAAGCAATTTGTAATGCAGGATCTTTACCTTCCCATTCCAGGTCCGATCTCGAACCTCCAAAGTCAATAGGGTTCGTACTACAAAATGATACATTCTCAATAACCGGATTATTGACCAATTCACTCTTGATGGCATCGACATGACTTCGCATATCTCCCTTCATGCGCAGGTATATTATACCTTCTCGTTCCAGCCCTATATCTTTACTTTCGATATAGTCCATTTGTTTATTAATTACCAGCGTACCGGCAATAAGGACAATGGAGAGTGTAAACTGTGAGACTACCAGTATCTTCCTTAACGCAAAGGATCCCCGGCCCGGCTTCATTTTTCCCTTCAATACCTGTGCAGGCTGAAACCCGGACAGGTATATAGCAGGATAACTTCCGGCTATTAACCCGGTAAGCATAACAATAGAAAGAAGTATTATGATGGACTGCAAACTCAACAGATCGAGCGACAACGTTTTCCCGATGATCTGACTGAATACAGGAAGAGATATAGAGCAAATCAATAACCCAAGTAGTGATGCAGTAAAGACAATCAATAATGTTTCACAAAAGAATTGTAAAGCAACCTGCCATCGAATGGCCCCTATAGTCTTTCTTAACCCCACTTCCTTCGAACGCTTTTCTGATTGGGCCGTAGTGAGATTCATAAAATTTATACACGCAATCACCAATACGAGGATTGCTATAGCAGAGAACACTTGAACACGCTCAATTCGCCCTCCCGATATCACGCCATTCTTAAATTCTCCATGAAGATAGTAGTCACTGAATCGCTGAATGAATAACTCTCCTTCATGCTGCGGCCCCAGGCGTGATCTCATTACACCTTTCATCTTCCTTTGGAATGATTCGGGAGTAGCATTTGCATTCAATAAGACTACGGTACCAATACTACTCTCCCCCCACTGCTCCAGCCAGTCTTTGTTTTTGTTGAGATACCAGTCAAAAGGAATTAGGAAATCAAATCGCAAGGATGAATTGGCCGGCAATTCTTCTAGTATACCGGTAACAGTAAAACTTTCTGATTCATCCATGAGCAGTGTTTTTCCGAGGGCGTTCTCATTTCCGAAAAGCCTGGCAGCGGCTTGCCCGGTAAGTACAATGGAATGTATATCTTTTAAGGCGTCCAGTATATTTCCTTCCTTCATCGGGAAGGTAAACATTTGCAGAAAGTCAGGATCTACAAACCTGCCTTTCTCATAAAAGCTTTTGTCGTTGGCTTTAAACAATCGCTGATCAAGCCATGTCAGGCGGGTTGATAACCGGACTTCGGGAAACGTTTCTTTCATGAAGGAACGTAACGGACCTGGCGTAGCGACATCGGTATAAATCTCACCGTTCGAATACCGGTGATTTTGCAACACCCGGTATAACTGGTTGCCCTGCAAGTGAAAAGCATCTGTGTTCAACTCATCCTGTACCCATACGAGAATGATCAGGCTGCATGAAATCCCGGCAGCAAGCCCGAGAATATTTATCAATGAGAAAAGTTTATTACGAAATAGATTTCGAATAGCAATAATGAAATAATTTTTGAGCATAGTAATTTTTTGTTACTGTGTTTACCGGAGTAACAAGGCATGGTTACACCATCATCTAGATTATTCCTGAGGCGAATCAGAAGCAGGTATATTTTTACTTTCCAATTTCTCCAGAGCTTCGTCCCACATATAGTCTCCGCACTCATCGTTCACCCACGGTTCATTGTCAGGCTGTATCTTTTCAGTAGATTCCTGCTGTTGGGCCGGGCTTGCCTGCTGTTTTTGCAAGCTGGGTAATCTCTTTACTTTATTCATCGGTATATATTTATACTATATTGGGTCGCTGGATTTTTTCAGCATCTCCAGTTCCTTCTCGAGTTTCTGGACACGTTCCATGAGAGGTTGTAAAGCTTCCTGCACTTCTTCTTCCGTATACCGGGGTGTAATGTGCTGGGGACAATTCCAATCGTATCCCTGTATATGAAATAACATGATACGTTCTGCTTTTGCTGCATACCCCTTGGGCATAAGCCGCTCTGCCAAGTCTGGTCGTTCATTCAATTCATGAATAGAGACGGTGGCAAATAACTTCAGCCGGGTCTTGCTGGCGTAGTCCATTAAAAATAAAGCGGCTTTGTTATTTGTTTCCAGGTTGCCGGTCGTAATATACTGCCTGTTCCCTGCGTAATCGGCCATGCCCAGTGTACCCGAATCAAGTACTTTTAAAAAACCTTTCGGGCCACCACGAAATTGAATATAGGGATAACCGCTTGTTGCTGTTGTAGCGAGGAAAAAGCCATCGAGTGATTCGATGAAGCCGATCTCGTTACCAGTTAGTCCTCCTAGGTATTCTTCTTTTTCTAACCGAGCGTAACTTCTCCTGCTTCCGTATCTTTCCTGCAGCAGCCTCGATGCTTCCGAGAAAGCAATACTTGCAAATGCACGATCCATAGTTATAGGGTTAAATTTTTAAAAATGGTCCTTCCAACCTTTCCTCACCTTCTCCAGAGGGTATACCTACAATCATCTTCTCTACATAGCCTATTATCAACTGGGCAGTCTTTACATCTTCCAATGTTTTATTAAGCATGACTGCCCCTTCAAGCAAAACAATGAATGCTGCAGCAATCTGCTCACAATTAATCGAAGAATGAAATTCCCTCGCATGGATTCCTTTTTCCAACAAGGCAACCAACTTGTTCTTCCATCCCATGACTGCCCACTTCAATTTTTGCTTCAATACAGGAACTGAGTTATCAACTTTGGACATTGCATTGAGAACAGGACAACTACGGTTAGGTAAAGTCTGTTGCAAGAAGACACTGTAAACCCGGATGTAAACCACCATTTTTTCACGAATCGTAGCGCACTGATCCATCTCTGCATTCACCCGCCCATTCAATCGTTCCAGGTTATACTCAAATGCTGCAATCGCCAAGTGAGCCTTGTCTTCGAAATTACTATATATAGTGCCCTTTGATAACCCGGTTGCATCCATGATGTCGGCCAGGGAAGTCTGCGAATAACCCCTGGAGTTGAATAGGTTGGCTGTTCTCTCCAGTATCAAACGGCGCGTTCTCTCGCCCTTTTTCATTGCCAGTGTTTTATTAAAAAGAAGTGGCTATTGGATTTCTAAGCCGTAACAAAAATATACCATTTGGTATTTTGTATCAAAGTAATTTGGACCAAACGGTCTGGAAATAGTTCGGAATGTCGCCCACCGTACAAACATCAAAAAATGGGCTGCCTAGTTTTGAGGCGAACTAGCATAAAATCGAGTCAAATCCACTAATTAGTATAACATGTCAAAGGAAAATCATGCTATTGCCGACTACGCAACGGATCCACGCCTGGATATAGGAGTGAAAGAATTTTTAAAGGCAATAAATTCCGGAATACCGCCACTGGAAACACTGCCGCCCCAGGTTGTCAGAGAAATTCTGATGCAGGCACAGGCCTCGGTAATCGTTAACACATCAGGTATAGATGTCCATGAAAGAACCATTGTTTCGGATGGATTTAGTATCCAGCTATATATAGTCAAGCCCCAGAATACAACAGAAAAACTTCCCGCATTTCTGTTTCTTCATGGCGGTGGCTGGGTTGTAGGTGATTTTGAAACACACAAGAGACTCGTGCGTGACCTGGTTTTCTTCTCGGGTGCAGCAGCGGTATTTGTCAATTATTCTCTGGCACCGGAAGCAAAGTACCCGCAGGCATTGAATGAAATATATGCCACCTTGAAATGGTTGGCTATACACGGGGATGAAATTGGTATTGATGGAGAACGCCTGGCGATCGTAGGGAATAGTGCAGGAGGAAACATGGCTACTGTAACCTCCATTCTCGCCAAAGAGCGGAAAGGACCTGAGATCAAACTACAGGTATTATTGTGGCCCAACCTGGATATAAATTTTGATACAGGTTCTTACCGGGAGTTTGCCGAGCAGCGATTCCTGACCAAGCCTTTCGTTGAGTGGATCTATGATCTATATACTTCAGGTCAGGAGCAGCGTGAACTGATATATGTTTCTCCTCTCCGTGCATCGGTTGATCAGCTCCGTGGTTTGCCGCAGGCGTTGATCGTAACGGCTGAGAATGACATTCTGCAGGATGAGGGTGAGGCTTATAGCCGAAAGCTCAGGGAAGCAGGAGTCGAGTCCGCTTCAGTATGTTACAAAGGAATGATCCATGACTTTGGTGTTCTCAATGCACTGGCAGAATTACCTGCCACGCGTTCCATGGTACTACATGTGGCAGCTACATTAAGAAGATATCTTTTCTAAAATCAGGCAATGCCTGGAAAACCATGCAAGGTATAAATAGAGATACTGAAGCCGGTATATTCTCCTTTATCGGGTCAGCCAGAGGATCATGGAAAGTACAGTCAATGACAACAGTGACTGGCCGAAGCCTGGAATATGTTTCTGCCATTGATGTGAGGGCCGGAGAGCTTAATCTTATTGAAAAGAGTTCTGCCGCCTGGGTAATTACCGCAGCACTGAGTCACGCGAGATATACCACACGGAAGGAGAAAGTGGAACTGGCCGACTCTTCCCTGCAAACAGGTAATCCGGACTTTGATTTTGCCGCCATGATCCCCATTAAGAAATCTGCCGAATGGTGGGAAATGACACAAGATGAAAGAAGACGAATTTTCGAGGAGGACTCTCGCCACATTCGAAACGGACTCGCTTATGCGGGTATCATTGCTCGCAGACTTTATCATAGTAAAGATCGTGGAGAAGATTTTGATTTTGTCACTTGGTTTGAATTTACGTCATCTCATGCGAATGCGTTTGATACTTTATGTGAATTACTTCGTTCCTCGGAAGAATGGAAATACGTGCTCCGGGAGATTGACATCCGGCTTGTCAGGGATAATTGAGATTGGGGAAGAGTACAAAACTTCTTTATACCATTTTGTCAGTCACCCGGATTAAAGATCGCCAGGCCGAGGGCTACTAAATCCTGCCCACTAGGAAATAGCCTTCATCTGGATATACGGAGTTCCTACAGTTTCAGCTATTTATAGTATAGCATTAGGAGCAGATTTGAAAAGACCTGCTCCTTTTGATGGTTTACAACTCAAATGCTAAATTTTATACTTGATAGATTTTTATCCCTATGAATAAAGTAGTAATTGCTATAGGACAATACGGTCCCGTCTTTCTTGACCTGGAGAAAAGCCTCGAGAAGTTGGTATATATAGTAAAAGAAGCAGCGATGAAAGAAGCTCATCTTCTGGTGCTGGGGGAATCCTGGTTTTCCGGTTATCCCTCATGGCTCGATTTCAATGCCGACGTAGCCAACTGGGATAACGGCGATATGAAAGAAGCTTATTGGCAGATATACAGCAGCAGTGTAGCTGTAAAGAGTTCGCAGATGCAGGTGATTACTACACTTGCCAAAGAAAACAAGATTACCCTTGCGTTTGGATTTAATGAACGGGTTGATGCAGGACCTGGCAATGGTACCATCTATAATTCGTTTGCAATAGTCGATCAGCACGGGCAGATAGCTGTTCACCATCGAAAGCTTGTCCCGACTTTTAACGAGCGGCTCGTATATGGAAATGGTGATGGCGTAGGCTTACAGGCAGCACAAATCTCGTGGGGAAGAATAGGAGGAAGTATATGCTGGGAACACTGGATGCCACTTACACGTCAGGCATTGCACGATGCAGGAGAGCACATCCATGTTGCCTTCTGGCCATCTGTGAATGAAATACACACGCTCGCCAGCAGGCATTATGCCTTCGAAGGCAGATGCTTTGTCGTGGCAGTGGGTCAACTACTTTCTTGTGCCGACCTCCCGTCAGCACTCAAACCGTTACCGGAGAAGGTGATCCATAAGGACGGTCTTTTGCTGAACGGAGGAAGCTGTATTATAGCTCCGAACGGAGAGTTCATTACCTCCCCCGTGTATGATCGCGAAGCGTTGATAGTCGCTGAAGTAGATTTATCAGAGACAATCAAAGAACGCCTTACACTTGATACATCGGGACATTACCAGCGAAGGGATGTTTTTAGTTTTAAGGTCAAGGACTCCCATCGAGATTTTTGATATTGGAGTAAAAGAGGCTGCGCTCGTATAGACATTGCCATAAACAATTCAAACCCTGATCTATACTATGAAACGCTTAGTATAAAGAGATTGCTGGTATATATATATATATACTAAGCAGAAAACTTTTTGAAAAGGGAGCTGGCCGTATGCCCTCCAAAACCAAACGTATTGTTAAGCGCGTGAGTAACTTCACACTCAAGATACTTGCCGGTAACAAGATTCAGCCCAGACGGGATTTGATCATCCGGGTTGTCAACATTAATGGTTGCCGGTATAACATCGTTCTTTACCGACAAGATACATATAATACTTTCTATAGCACCGGCAGCGCCCAGGAGGTGTCCTGTCATGGACTTGGTTGAGCTAATCGGTACAGGTATATCTCCAAAAACTTTCTTAATGCCGTTGAGTTCACTCAAGTCCCCTATGGGAGTGGAGGTAGCGTGTGCGTTTATATAGTCTATCTTTACAGGAGAAATGCCAGCATCCTGAAGAGCTTTAGTCATTCCTAAAGCAGCTCCTATGCCGTCGGTGGGTGTACCCGTCAAATGGTATGCATCTGCGGCCATACCGCCCCCGATTATCTCTGCATATACTCTTGCGCCCCGCTGCAAGGCATGATCCAGTTCCTCCAATACCAAAGCACCTGCTCCTTCGCCAATGACAAATCCGTCCCTGTCGGCATCAAAAGGTCTGGATGCGGCAGTTGGAGCTTCATTCCTTTTTGATAAAGCCTGTGAGGCATTGAATCCTCCGATGGACGCAGGAGTAATAGGTGCTTCTGAGCCTCCTGCAATTATGATGGTGGCCTTTCCCAGGCGGATGGTGTCAAAGGCATTAATAATGGCTGTATTTGAAGATGCACACGCTGACACCGTACAATAATTTGGGCCCTGTAATTTATGCCGGATTGAAATAACGCCTGCGGCAATATCGGCTATCATTTTGGGTATAAAGAATGGATTAAATCGAGGCATACCATCACCGGTATAAAACTCCTTTACCTGATTTTCAAATGTACCTATACCTCCATTCCCCGAAGCCCAGATCACACCTATATCGCAGCGTTGAGTAAGAGTATAATTTTCAAATTTTAACCCTGCATCAAGAATTGCTTCGTCACTGGCAGCGATAGCATACTGGGTAAATAAGTCATATTTCTTGACCTCTTTCTTCTCCACGTATCGCTCGACCTCAAAGTTTTTCACCTCGCAGCCAAAATGTGTTTTGAATTTCGCGGTGTCAAATTTTGTAATCCTGTCAGCGCCACTCTTTCCCAGAAGTATATTCGACCAGAACTCATTGACAGAATTTCCCAGAGGGGTAATAGCACCTAGCCCTGTTATAACAACTCGCTTCATTCCTGTGTATATATTAAAGTTTACGCCTGTTTTTTAAACTCTATGAGAAGGCATGTACTGGTGGCATGCGCATACAATACGCCGTTATCATCGATTAGCTGTGCCTCTGCCAGCGAGGTTCTGGCCCCCGTGAAAATAACCTTGCCAACAGCCATCAGTTTACCCTGCTTCACCGTGACTCCCTTTACAAAATTTACTTTCATTTCTATGGTAGTATAGCCTATACCAGCCTTCAATGTAGAGTGTACGGAACATCCCATAGCAGAATCAAGCAAAGTAGAGATCACTCCGCCATGAACCGCTCCAATAGGATTATAGTGAAACTCCTTCGGAAGAAATTCAAAGGCTACGTTACCCTCCCGGATGTCCTTCACATAAATATCCAGTGTATGCAATACCGGCGGCAACGGAAGTTTACCTTCCTGCATGGCACGTAAATACTCCAGTCCGGACATGGATTGCGCTGTAACCGCGCCCTCCAAGGGATCCTGCCATTGATAGGTTCTTTCGCGTGATGTGCTCATAGATATATATACTATATATTCTTAAAACTTGATTTTAGAGACAGTAGCTCTCAATCTCGTGCTTGAGTAACTCCATAAGCTGATTCATTTGCCTTGGACTATCATGAAGGCGAGAAAGAAAGATGCCACCTTCAACAGTAGCGAAAGCCTTCAATGCAAAAATTCGGGCATCCATCTCCCTGGTAAATTCACCGGAAGCAATTCCGGCAACAACGAGTTTATAGATGCGCTGCTGACTACACCTGGCGGCCTGCCTGACACGGTCCTTCATAACCGGTTCGGTATCGTCCGATTCCACACCAAAGTTTAGCAGTGGGCATCCACCCTTGGATTCCTTGTAAATTTTTGCGTACGCGTCAAGGAGCGCGAACAATTTACCCTTGGCGGTCTCCTGGGTATCAACAGCCTCGTCAAGATATACCTGAAGCCTGCCTCGTAAATGATCGAAGGCCGCAAGAGCTATATCTTCCTTGCTTTCGAAATTTCCATATAACCCGCCTTTCCCCAGTTTAGTCACCTCCTGGATATCCTGCACCGTAGTACCTGCCACGCCCTTCACATTGAAAAGCTGAGCCGACTTCTCTAATATGTACTGACGTGTTCTTTCTGCTTTTCCCATTGATCGGTAAATGTAGTGGATAATTCTGGACTGTTTGGTCTGTTTTTAAATCTTTTAAAAATAGACTGTTTAGTCTGTCTTTGTAACCATGCACAGAATAGCCACAAGCCTGACTTCTCGCGAAGTATAAATTATCTGACCGGTTGGTATAGAAATGCAAGTTGTCTGCACCAACCGTATATATTAGGCGCTTATATATATTCAGGAATATCTATGTAAAATTATCCATGACGTTACGACATTTATCCATGTTTTCCCGCCTCACTCATATGATCTTTGTAACGTTAATATCGACACAGCATTCAAAAGAAAAATTTATGACACGTTTAACGGCACTTAACCCGGATGAAACTTCCGGAAAAACAAAAGACCTCTTCAACGTTTTTGCCAATGCTCTAGGTGTAGTTCCTAATATGATGCGTACTATGGGGAACTCACCCGCAATCCTGGAAGGATATATGGGCTTGAGTGGCGCTCTTGGTAAAGGAACACTGGGCAGTAAAATCGGTGAACTGATCGCCCTGACAGTAGCCGAGAGTAATGGTTGTAACTACTGTCTTTCTGCACACACCTACCTGGGAGACAAGCTGGCGAAACTGGATACGGAAGCCATGGAGTTGGCAAGACGCGGAACCAGTAAGGATCCCAAGATCAATGCAATTCTGAAATTTGCACAAGTGCTGGTAACGAAAAAGGGAAATGTCAAGGATGGCGATGTTGCTGCAATAAAAGCAGCCGGCGTAACGGAAGGAGAGGTCGGCGAAATTATAGGCCATGTGGCGCTGAACATTCTGACAAACTACTTCAATATAACGGCTGCAACGGAGATCGATTTCCCGCTCGTTGAAAGTCTTCAGCCAGCAGTGGTATAATAATCAATTGTAGCATTCATCATTAATATTAACTATATAACATCTATGAAATCACTAAGAACACTTTTTACAATGATCGTTGCGATCATCATTCTCCACCCGGTATATGCACAGGTTGTTGAACCTATAGATAAAAATAAAATTGCCAACGGAGGGTATGACCTTGTAAGCTATTTTACCGATGGCGCACCGCAGAAGGGAACCCAGGAGTTTACCGAGGAGATTAAAGGTGTAAGATATCAGTTCGCTTCGGCAGAGCACAAGGATTTATTCAAAAGCAATCCTGATAAATATCTCCCGGTATGCGATGGCTATTGCGCCTGGGGTGTAGCGGAAAAAGGTAAAAGAGTTCCGGTCAATCCGACCACCTACAAAATTATAGATGGTAAGCTATATCTCTTTTTTAATGGTGACTTCAATGGCAAACCTTTCAATACACTGCCGGAATGGAACAAGAACGAAGCGCAGTTGCTTACAGCATTACCAAAGAAATGGGCGGCACTACAGCGATAGCCAGATATAGTATATATTCGGAGAGCCGGGGAGTTGCTTCGGCTCTTTATCTTTTTCCGGCGGTATATCCGTGTTGGCAGAAACTGATCGTTTATACGGGTTTACGTTTAAGATAATTTTTTAAATGCACGGGAAAAAGGAATGGGAAGAGTTGTTGAGGTTCTGTAAGAGTCGCATAGTTGTATAATTTGAATGACACGACCATGCGCGACTATTGTTATGGGAATGAGTTGTAGAGTTTTCTAAAGTGCAAACTCAAGCATAACTTCAATGATCTGACAATCGCTATACCGGAAAGAAGCTATATTATTACATTACATGAAAGGCAGCACTTCGCTTACCCTGGTGAACCCCAAAAACGGTAACCTGGATTTTAAGATACTCACCTTCGATGACGGACGTTACTTTGATCACGTCCAGCGTCATAATTATTATTCGATCATCTGGATAACGGAAGGTACCGGTCGGATGAAAGCAGACTTTGCTGAATATAACTTTGAGAAAGGCCATCTCTTCACCTTTTCGTTGTATCAGCCCTATATGTTCCTTGAACACCAGGTAAAAGGAGTTGCCCTGTATTTTCATCCCGATTTCTTTTGCATTCATAAACACCAGGAACAAGTTGCCTGTAACGGTGTATTGTTTAACAATATTTATGAAGCTCCCTATACACCTATAGACGGCCATTCCGCTGCTTCTCTCTGGGGGCTCATCGATCGAATGAAAGATGAAATGAGTCAGGCAGCTCTAGCGCAGTACGATATACTGGTTTCGTACTTGAAGATATTTCTGATAACGGCTTCCCGCATCAAGGCAGCACAACCACAACGAAATAATGCGACAACGGCAGATATCCATAAGCCTATTATACAAAATCTGAAATCTTCCATCGAAAGAGACTTCAGAGTAAAGCATTCTGCCAGCCAGTACGCAGAGTTACTTAATATAGCACCCCGTTCTTTGGCTAAAATTACCAAGAGCTATTTCAACAAGACTATTACCGAGTTGATCTCGGAAAGAATTATTGTAGAAGCTAAGCGGGAACTATACCTTACACACAAAACCGTGAAAGAAATTGCCTACGAACTCGGATACGAGGATGAACATTACTTCAGTCGATTCTTTAAAGTTAATACCGACACTTCGCCACAATTCTTCAGAGAAACAGTGGGATATGGACGAGGTACTGTTGTGAGTTGAGATATAGATGTAGATGGAGTCCCTATATCTTCACAGGTGGAGTATATACGGGTTCTTCGTATAATGCAAATTTAAGAAAAGCCGAAGAGCAAATCGGCTCCCCGGCTTTGATCTTATTGTTTTATGATTTTTATAGTACGCACCGTACTACCAGTTAAACGGATATAGTATAACCCGTCTTTGAGATATGATACGTTCCAGGTGATAGAACTTCGTTTATTAACCGGCTCTGATAAAAGAGGTTGTCCCTGGACGTTCAACAGTTGTATACTTGTATAGCTATTCCCGTACAAATCCAGTGTAAGTAATTGGTGAACGGGATTGGGATGCAGGTATACTTCAGCATCGTTTATTCCGGATGATTCCACTGTTATCCGGGCCGAGGTTCCATTGGCAATGCTTATTGGTATAACTGTAGATGTTGATGTGCCGCCCGCAGCGGTGGTACTCCTGGCGGTGGCTCGCAAAGTATAAGCACCGTTTGGATAAAGGGAAGTGTTAATCGACCAGTCGTATGGCTTAATATTTTCCTGCAGTGAAGCAATGACCGTGGCGTTCTGTAAAAGCTCGAATATTACGTTAGCTATACCCGAGCCATCGGTAGTGGCTATATCCGGATCATACGCTGTGGCATTTACCGCTATTGTCCCCGACAGTGTTGCATTCGCAGCAGGGCGTGTAAATTGTACTACCGGACTGCCACCGGCACTGTTGGCAATAGTGATGTTGATTGATGACGAACCGGTTGTTCCACCGGCCGCTGCTGTGCTCGCAGCGGTAGCTTTGAGGGTATATATACCATTGGGGTAAAGTTTAGTATTCAGTACCCAGTCGTACGTTTTTATATTTTCCCGTAATGATGTCACCACGGTATTTCCGCTGATTAGCTCAAACAAAACACTGGATATACCTGAACCATTGGTAGTGGCTATATCCGGATCATATGCGCTGGCGTTAATGCTGATCGTGTTGGCTACTGTAGCATTAGCAGCTGGCGCAGTGAACTGCACTACAGGGTCTCCGGATGGTGGCGGTGTACCGTCAAAGTTGTGCACGTTTACCAGTGTATTGGATGGAACGGAAAAGGATCCTATTGCAGCACCATCTTTATATACGGTGGCGGTTTGTGCAGAAGATGACGGGTTATATACCACGTAACTATATACCTGGGTGGAAGCATTAAAGTATACAGTGCTGCTGGGAATACTTATATGGTAATTCCATTGTATATCTCCCAATGTTCGGTTGGCGTGAGTATAATAATATGTTTGTCCTGCAGTAGGCGTACCACGTGCCACAGCACTGTCATTTATATAGTAGTTGTGAAATTTCTGGGCCACGTAATCGGGATTCGACATTTGTGCAAAGCACAATGATACATTTGCCCAATCGGCACCATAGGTGGATTCGTCCCGGTTGCCTTCTTCTGTCAGTAGGTTGGTATATTCCTGCCAGTGCGCGGTTTTGTTGCGTACGGCATAATTCATAAAGGGCCCCCAGGGTAAATATTGTATACCGTGAATGTGCCGTGGTGCTCCACTGAAGAATGTACCATACACGATGCCGCCATCGTATATAATTCCGCCAACGGTATGGCCATAGCTCGGAGGAAAATTTTCGTGATCCCAATCAAACCAGTATTCCATAATCGCGCGCGACTCGGTTACATAGCCAAAGGCTCCGGCATCGCGCATGGCATTATCTCCCAGTGCATTTCCCATCAGAAATATACCGGCCCATGATTGCATGGCTTCAGAGCTTGATTCCTGGTTGTTGCCGTTACTCGAGCTTTTACCCCCTGCATAGGAATGACCACGCCACGGATTGAAGGTGCGGAATAGTGGAAAGTTCTGATCGTTACGATCCCAGTTAGCATATTGTTTGGCAACAAGTTTTATCATCGGTCCATATTGATTCAGAAAATCCTGATCTACCATACCCAGCATGGCACTGGCGTACGTCAGGTATCCATAGTGAAAATGATTGTCGGTAAATTGAGAGCTGCCGTAACTTGAATTGAATCCTACCAGCGCTTTCCATTTATCGTAGCGTGCGTAATACATACTCGCTTCACCCGGTGTATAGGTAAGCCAGTTCTGCAGCAGTGCGCGTGTTTTGGTTTTAAAAGTTTCGAAGTGGGGATTGTTCGTCTCTTTGGCAATCAGAGTATATTTCGCTGCGTTCACCAATACCTTTCCTCCCCAGTATGTATCGCCCGGGTTATCGTTGTTCTGCGCGTAATCGCCAAGCAATACATCCATCTTGGCCGGGTCGTATGCATACGGTATATTTTGAACGGATGGCGATGGCAGGTGAGGTAATACACCATTGAAGTCGTAAGAGAATTTAAAGCTGGTTCCCACACCACATTTAATTGTTCCTCGCGTAGAGACATACTCTCTTCCGTTGAATGAAAAATCCTGTGTGGTTCTTTTATAGTGATGCGGCAGGAAGCCTTGTACTATTCTATTCTCCGGCAAGCCTTTCAGGTTTTGTGTTGTTACGTTCCAGGTAACATCTACTTTGCCCTGCTCCGGCAGGTAGCTCCAGTTTACTTTGGTATCGCGGGGTATAGAGTATGCGAATGTTTTATAGTAAGCGAGGTCTGTTGGCGAAGTAAGGGCTGCCAGTGTGAAGTAGGTTGCGTTCTTCAATGTTACAGCATTACCGGTAAGTGTAAACTGTGTATTGTCGGGTGCATATATACCATAATACTTTCCGCGATATAGCGCACCGATATGATCGGAAGTATAGGGCAGTGTAACAGCCGTTCCGGCATCGTTGAAGAAAGTAACACCCGAACCAAACTCGGTGATCGGATCAAAGCCTGTCGCTTCAAACCACGTCATCGGTGATCCCTGCACAATAGTAACGTCCAGCGATTTTGTACCATTCGGCATGTTGATTGTTAGCGACCAGTCCGTCCAGTTCTTCGCTATATTTTTCTCGGCAGTAAAGCCGACACCTTTTACCAGTACCGGATATTCCAGCACAGGGTTTCTGCCAGACCAACGAGTAAGTGAGAAAAATTCACAACCGTATGCTTCCGGATCAATCACGATCGGGTAGGCCCACAGGTTGCCGGCAAATTGTGTAAGCAATACCTGCGTCCACCAGTCGTTGGTAGGAATTGGTTTGGTATTCCCTGCCGGAACGTTCAGTTCCAGGTTGGTGAAGTCGATTACTTCCTGACCTTCGTCTGCCAGGGGAGCGGATGCATAACTTCCGCTGCCAACCGGCACAACGGTTTGGGCATACGCAGAAAAAGTAAAGAGTGAAGCCAGGATCAATAGAAATACATGACCTCTTGTAATGCGAGATAGGTTTTTCATATATATCATGGTTATAGTGGGGAATAAGAAATATTACCGGTACCGGGGCAAACAAGTATAGATATAGTTGCCTGCTCCGGCCCGGTAGGGATAATTATTTTCTGATCAGTTTGCGGGTGGATACAGTGCCGCTATATTTCAGCTTTATGTAATATATACCAGCCGACAGCTTGCTGCTATCGAAGGTGATGGTATGTTTACCTTTGGCGTGATTTTTTTCAACCAGCGAGGTAGCGATGCCGCCTTGCCCCGGATACAACGTTAAGGCTACAGGCCCGGATTCCTTCACGGTATATTGAATGGTTACCTGACCATCGGCCGGGTTGGGATATAGTACCAGCAGGTTTTCCGGATCATTGCTGTTATCTTTTTCCTCTGCAGAAGCAAGTCGTGATGAACTTCCTGTGCCGTATACTTCTAACTCAAAAATAGAATAACCATATACAGTAAAGCGTGTGGCGCCGTAGATGCGCACGTAGCGCACACTGCTATTCAGCCCGGTGTGATCGTTTACTAATTGATTGTTGCCCGTTATTGGTTTTATAAGGTTCCAGGTCTGTGCATTATCCGATCCTTCAATCAGGTAGTTTACGGCATACGAATTTTGCCAGGTGATCTTTACCCGATTTATAGTATAGGTAGCACCCAGATCTACATATAGCCACTGCGGATCGCTGAAGAGACTGGACCATCTTGTACCCGCGTTGCCATCCACAGCCTTGGCTCCTGTAAGCGATGCATTCTCGGTAGAAGATACCGTGGTTGGTTTGTTCAACGCCAGGTTAACGGTGCCACCACTGGTAACCGTAATATTTACCGGTGACGAAGTAGTGACAGCACCATTGTTATCGGTTGCCTGCGCAGTAAGTGTATACGTGCCAGCAACTACATTGGCCCATGTATAGCTATAGGGAGCGGATGTGTCGGTTCCCAATAACGAAGCCCCATTGTAGAATGATACTTGTGTAACAGTGCCATCGCTGTCGCTGGCGGTTGCTGCTATATTTATAGTGGCGGGTTCTGTTGCTGTACTGTTGTTGGCAGGTGCTGTTATACTTACAGCAGGAGCGCTGTTGCCGGAGGAAGTAAAATGGATATAGTTGGTGTTGATGCCATCGCTGTCAAACACGATGCGCAGTGTCTTTTGCCCGGTAGTGAGGGAGGGTGTAGTAAAAGAAACCGTCTGCCAGGTTTGAAAAGCTCCAGTGTTGGGAAGGCTAATGGTGCCGGATATATTCTGACCATCCAGTTCTACGTGCATGGATTTGCCTGCGGCTGTTGTGGCAATGCGAACCTGCCCGGTATATATACCCGCGGTGGTTACATTTATGGTGTACTCCAGCCACTCCGTTGTAAGCACCCAGCCGAGGTTAAATCCTCCTTCCGAACAAGCCTGTATATCTACATCTTCGGTTGTGCGATAACTGTTGCCGGCATTGCCGGTGGTAAGATCATTGTAGGCAATGGATTGCCCCCCGGTATCAAAGTCTTCGGCTTCGATGCGGCCCGGTATATTTCGTGCTGTTCCTCCATAGGGATTTTGTACGGATGCAGTCGCAGTATAATTAGCCGTATAGGTTGTGTTGACAGCGGGTATACGAATGGATTGATTGGCAACGCCACCATGTGCCCAACTGGTAAAGGTATAATTGTTGTTGCCGAGTACCTGTGGTGTTATAGCCTGCAGATCAACGAGACTATTTACTACCAGTGTTTTTGTAAAAGGAGTGGTGCCTTGTGCGCTCAGCACAGCTTTCAGTCCGGGTACATTACTGTTTACGGTGATATCAACTTTGTTGGGATATATATCTACAGAATCTTTTCCGATCCTTCCGTTGGAATCTGTTACGCTCAGAATAATTCGCAACCAGATATTAGGCGAACTCTCACCTCCGTTGTCTGCAGTAAACGAACCTGACTTTACACCGGATGGCACCACCGGCCCCGGGTGCCAGTGCTCGCTGGTAGGACTATCTTTATGAAAGAAGCGTACTTCCCAATCGAAAGCAGAAGCCGGTAACGTTCCATCTTCCTGGTCGGAAGCATTGCCGCTATAGTTAATCAGATCGCCTACACTCCAGGTAGTGGAAGAAGATGGCAGCGTGATGTCTGCAACTGGTTTGGCGTTGAATGGCAATACCGTTAATACAGCATTGTTGCTGGTAGCCGTACCGTTGGCGTTGGTTACAATACATCTATAATTGCCTGCATCGCCTTGTACGGTAGCAGCGATGGTATAGGTGCTGGAAGTAGCACCGCTGATGTTGGCGTTATTCTTCTGCCATTGATAGGTAAAAGGTGTAGCTCCGGATGCACTTACCGTAAATGATACCGGGTCGCCAGCGGTAACAGTTTTACCGGCCGGGTGGTTTACAATTACCGGTGCCTGTGTATTGTCGTATTCAATTCGCCATAAGCTGCCGGTGTTGCCATACTTGAAGTAGTATATATTTCCATCTATACCTACACTGGTGCCGAGTATAGATCCGAAACCTGTTGCTGAGAATACCTGGTATTGTCCGATCACCGGAGTTGCATCTACACTACGCATCCAGCCGGAGCACCAGTCGGTAAAGTAAAACCGATTCTTATACTGTGCAGGATAATTGGTGGTTGGCGGATTGAAGAATGTGCCCGAGGTAATAGCACAGCCCCATCCGCTGTGGCCATAGTAAAATGCAGCTGTTATAGTATTGGCCGCTTGCTCGGGGCCTGACCGTCCGTTCTGATCCCAGCCATAGTTATAATTTTTAGCAGGATCGGGATTGGTAACATCATCGATCTCTTCATAATTACCACCCACGTTGGCCACGAATATTTTTTGTGACAGAGGATCAAGGCTCATGCGCCACGGATTGCGCATACCGATGGCCCATATACTTCTCTTCTGGCGCGAAGCTCCTGCTTCATTATAGTATGGATTGCCGGGAGCGGGCTGACCATCTTCTGTAAGGCGAAGTATCTTTCCCCTATATGTATCAAGCTTGGCAGCTTCTGCCGAAGAATTACTTTCTCCGATCGCTACATATAGCAAACCATTTTTGAACAGCAGCGCGCCTCCATTGTGAAACCCGTTAATGATCGGATCAAATTGCATAACGCGTGTAACGGACGTTACCACGTTAGACGAATTAATCACGATTACATCCAGGTAATGCAACGTCATGGCCGTGTTGGTATAGAATATATAGCACTTGCCGTTTTGTGCAAAGTCCGGATGCAGCGTTATACCCAGCAACCCTTGTTCGGAAGCCGTAGTGGTTGAAACGGTATGTATCGTGCTGACAACATTGTTTTGAAATACTTTTACGGCACCTGAGCGCTCTGCTATAAAGATGCGGCCATCGGGTGCGTGTGCCATGGCTGTAGCTTCTTTGATGTTATCGCCCGTGAGCTTTTTGTTTATGAAACCTGTGGGCAATTGTGCTGCAAGCTTCTGCGTGCAGAGCAAAAGCACCAGTACACAGTATATACAAAAGAGTCGGGAGCAGGAGAACAGGAGGAGAGAGGTATTTTTTGTCGTGGTTAAATTCATAACGTGTTAAATTGATGTAACGATTGATACTCGGATGCCTGACTATAGCCATGATGATATATAGGTATATATTTGCCGATAATGGAGGAGTTAAGTGAACGGGTATACGGATAGCCACTTTTTTTCAGAGAGACCCGGAGCGTAGTCCGGTACCGGGGGCACAACAAAATAAAAAAGTACCGGATGGTGCCCGGTATCGCGCGCGTACCGCCATCCGGTGATCTATGAGGTAGGTCAGGTTCTATTTATGCTGCAACTCATGGTAATAGTTCTTTAAAGTATAAAATGCTTTTTTCTTTAATCCTTTCTGACTGATGAGTCCTTTGTTGTTCCAGCCTTCCTGGTAGTAAGGATTATTTCTGCGTGGTGATTTGAAATCGGCAAGTATCCAGGGCGACCAGCCTACAAAATTATCGGGCATGCGTTTCATCATCGCGATCTGTTCCTGAAAGTAATACTCCTGGTATTCTTCACTCCATCGCGTAAGCTGATCGGCATGAAAACCACTCACCGCTTCGGCACCTGTTTCACTAAAGAAAAGTGGTTTGTTATACTTTACTTCCCACACGGCTTTTGCACATGCATCGGGCAGACCACTATACCAGCCGAGGTATTCATTTACAGCAACGATGTCTACATATTCTCCCAGGGGATCGTCTATAATGTTTTTATCTTTCGTATAGGTTACTTCAAGAGCGGCAGAAACAAGCCGGGTGGCATCTTGTGCCCGCGCTGTTTCGAGCAGTGACTTCATAAATATATTTCGTGCTGCCGATACTGGCGTTTCATTTCCGACTGACCATAACACAACGCTTGCGCGGTTATGATCCCGGTTGATCATATCAATCAATTGTTGTTTGGCATTTTCATATACCGATGCGCTGGCGAAATTTATAGTCCAATATACCGGTATCTCCGACCACACCATCAGGCCTAACGAATCGGCCACGCGGGTCATGCTTTCGTTGTGCGGATAGTGTGCGAGTCTTACAATGTTGCAGCCTAAATCTTTTGCCCAGCTCAATAATTTAACGGCATCACGAGCGCCATGGGCTCTGCGCATCTCTTCCGGTATCTCTTCATGTATACAGATGCCTTTCAGAAACACCGGTTTACCATTGAGCAATACCTGTTTCTCTTTTACATCAATGGTGCGAAAGCCAATCTTCTCCTGCAACTTGTCTTTTTCGCTGGTAATATTTACGGTATATATCTTTGGGTTTTCGGGCGACCAGTATTGAAGTTCCGGTGCAGCAATCCGCACAGATGCTGTGCCATGTTCTGCAGCAAAACTCTTTTTTACTTTTAACTCCGGTATCTCTATGGTTATTTTTTGAGTATTTCCGCCTGCTATATTTACCCAGCCGGTAATAACCGGTTTTTTAGTGTCGGTTGAGGAACGATCCAATTGCAACATATAGTCTGCTATATATTCAGACGGTAACTCCACCAGTTGTACACTGCGCGTTATACCTCCGTAATTCCACCAGTCGGTGTTTAGCGTGGGGATCTCGTCTGCCAGGCGCTTGTTATCCACTTTCACCACCAGGAAATTATCGGTTGGCTTCAATAAATTATCGGGAATCTCCAGGTTGAAAGGTGTAAAGCCGCCTTTGTGACTACCGAGCTTCTTCCCGTTCAGGTATATATGTGCCTGGTAGTTTACCGCGCCAAAGTATAGATATAGCCGGTTGGTGGCGCTGGTTTTTGTGTAGTTGAAGGTTTTCTTATACCAGATCGTGCCTTCGTAGTATAGCAGCGTAGGGTCTTGTGAGTTCCAGTCGCCCGGCACTTTTAACACGCGTGCATCGGAGTAGCCGTGTTCCTTGCGATCGCTCTTGTCGTTGGGTATATCTGTATTCCAATAAGCTTCGCGGTCGCTCTCCGCGCGCTCCATAAAACGGTAGTTGTAAAAACCGGTTTCGTAAGGATCAATAATATATTGCCATATACCATCGAGCGAAGTAATTTTTCTTCCCGGTATATTTCCTATCGTACGGTCTTGTGCTGCCGTAGCTATACCGATAAGAACGGCTACGCTGCCCAGTAAAATTCTTCTGCGTGTTTGTAGATTCATTTTATAGTATAAAGTGGTTCAATCTCATACCGACAACTTCTGTTACAAAAAAGCACTATACCAGCCAGGCACCGGTATAGTGCATGCTCATCGTTCTATTGGTAGCCTGGGTTTTGGTCCAGCACAGCATCCTTGTTCAGGTTTCTTTCCGACTGCGGTATAGGAAGCAGCATGTTGTAATCCTGTATAGTATTGTTCGCCTGGAAGTTCAACGCTTTTACGCGACTCACCAGTGTTTTTGTTCGTGCGAGGGTCATTCTCCGGTTCTCTTCCCCGATCAACTCGCGTACGCGTTCATCGAGTATAAAATCCAGTGTAATGTCCGATGCCTGCACCTGGTCAGCATGGGCGCGGGTGCGGAGTACATTTATACTCTCGGCTGCTTCGGTAAATTTACTTTGCATGAACTGCGCTTCTGCCAGCAGTAAATAAGTTTCACCCAGTCGCATGCGGATGTGATCTTTAAAAACTCCGTAGCCAAATTCATCGGCCGGTATAAAATGATTCCACTTGGTGGTATAGGGACAAAGTTTGAAGAGTGTATCACCGGGAGCAGGATTGATCTTTTTGCCGTAGTTGGCATTGGCCGGATCGTTATAGTAAAAATCGCGGTGAATGTTATACTTCGAGTTGCGCATATCGTTGGCCGCATATAGTTTGTTGGTTACCCAATAGGTAAGACGGATGCGGCCTATACCTCTTCCTCCCAATGAATCAGCGATCTTCATGCCCGATATCTGGTAGTAGGCTGCAACCCAAATGCGTCTGTGCTGGTCGTTGGCATTGGCAGAACCTCCGGGCACATTATACTCTTGTTCAATTACCCAGAGTGCTTCTTTGTTACCCTGGCGTCTTCGCTGATTGCCATAGATAAACATATCGGAGAAAGGATCGCCCGGTGCATCTTTCTTTACTCCATAGCGAGCCGTAATGAGGTTGAAGTCTCCGCTGCCAATCAAATCTTTACATTGCTGTTCAGCAAGATCAGGTTTGTTGTCGCGGATATATACTTCAGCCAGTAAATGCTGGGCGGCACCTTTATTGATGCGCCCTTCTATTTTTACACTGCCAACACGCGGAAGGTTTGCTACAGCAAACGTAAGATCATCGATGATCAGATCGTTTACATCTCTCACCGATGCGCGGGTGAAATCTGTTTTCGGTTTATCGATTGGTTCGGTAATCAGCGGAACACCACCATAGAGTGTTGCCAGAAAATTATAGGCATAGGCACGAAAGAATTTTGCTTCTGCCAGAAAACTGTTGCGGCCTTTCTCTGATAGTGGCAGCGACTCGTCATTGGCATAGTATATAATCTGGTTGGCGTTGTTAATTACTTTATAGGCCCACGTCCAGAAGAAGCTTACGCCTTCGGATTGTGCGTTGAGCGTAGCGTAATTGCTGAACGGAGTTTCTACTCCCTGAAAATTACCCTGCACCGTTACATCGGTACCATTTTGAAAGATGGCCAGTAAGCCCTGTGGTTCTCCCAATGTATACTGTTCGCGTACCGAAGCCTGCAGCCCGACAATGGCAGCTTCCAGTCCGAGTGAATCTTTCAAGGTGTTTTCGGGCGAGTAATTGGATTTCAGCTCTTCATCGAGGAACGAACTGTCGCAGCTATAGAGTATAATAACCGACAGCATTACGATGATGCTATATTTCAATGTTTTCATAGCAGTATATCTATAGTTTATTTCAGGTTGATGTTTAGTCCCATCACGTAAGAGGCTACATACGGATAGTTATTGCCGGTAAAGTCAAGGCTGGAGTTATAGTCGTTCTCCGGATCCCATCCCACCCAGTCGGTGAAAGTATATAAGTTGCGTCCGCTGATATAGGCCGTTAATCCTCCCAGCCCGATCCTGCCCAGTGTACTTTGCGGGAAGGTATAGCTGAGTGTTATATCCTTGATGCGGGTATAGTCCTGCTTCACCGGGTAGGCATAACCGCGCGGGTTGGTATAGGCCAGTGAAGGACGCGTGTTGCTTTTATTCTCTTCCGTCCAGTAACCTAATTGAGAAGGCGTGTTGATGCGTCCGGTCTGATCGCCCGTGTTGAGCATCGAGTTGGTAACTACAGCACCCTGGAAGGTCTGGATAAATATACTCAGGTGGAGATTGCCATAGTCGAATGTGTTGATGATACCACCCGTCCATTTGGGAAGACCACTTCCGAGATATTCACGATCGTCACTGGTAATTTTACCATCACCGGTCTTGTCATAGAATTTCAAATCACCGGGTTTGGCACCAGGGTCAATCTTGGAAGCATCTTCTCCGTTTTGCCATACACCTTCCAGCCGGTAATCATATACTGCGCGAAGAGGCTTGCCTATAAACCATTTGTTACCAATGTCATCTTTGTTATCGCCATAGAGCGACACGATCTTGTTCCGGTTAGCACCATAGTTGATGTTGGATGACCAGGTAAATTTACCGCTCTTCAGATTTACGGTGCGCAGCGTAACTTCTATACCTTTATTATCTACAGCACCCAGGTTGTCGAGTATAGAAGTATAGCCCGATATATTTGGTAACTGACGAAGCAGCAGCAGATCTTTTGTTTTGGTTTTATATACCTCTACCGTACCGCTGATGCGCTGATCAAGCACGGTGAAGTCAACTCCTACGTTGGTACCGGTTGTGGTTTCCCAGTTGAGGTCGCTGTTGCCGAGTCGGCCGTTCACTTGCATGCTGCTGGAAACTACCCCGGTATAAGTCTTGCCATTATATATATACTTGGTAGTGCCTTGCGAAGTGATAGTCTGATATGCGCCCACGGCCTGGTTACCGGTGCGACCATACGATACACGCAGCTTCAGGTTGTTAATCGCCTCTATATTCTTCAGGAAGCTTTCTTCAGAAACATTCCACCCCAGGGCAACTGAAGGGAAGAATCCATATTTACTGGTAGAGGAGCCAAAGGCCGAGTAGCCATCTCGTCTTGCTGTAAGCGTTAACAGGTATTTACCACCGAAGGAATAATTTACTCTTCCCATCTGCGATAGCAGGGCTGTGCGATACGGCCTCACATTGCTGCGACTGGTATTGTTTACTGTGGCTACAGCACCGGCATCTACACCATTATAGCTAAGACCATCGTTAATAAAGGTGTTGGCGTTAATGGTAGAAGTAAAGAAATTGGTTTCCTGTGCACTATATAATCCTGTAAGGTCGATGTGATGCTTGCCCAGGTCTTTTTCGTAGAAGAGTATATTTTCTACCAGCCAACTGCTGGTTTCGGAGTTGTTGATAGAGGCTGCACCACCGGTGGTTTGTCCCGCAGCTAAACCGGAGTAGGTGGCAAACTTGGTGGGCAGGTACGAATAGTTTGTGTTGAGTTTATATTTTAGTCCGCGCAGAAAAGTAGGCTCTATATCAATGTAAAAAGTGCCGTTCAGGTTATTGCTCTTGTTTACTTCATCGCGGTTCAGTCCCAGCAGCGGATTTTTATAGAGCAGCTCCGGACGCATAGGGTATATTTCGTAGTTGCCGTTCTTGTCGTACATAATACCGTACGGACTCATTTGGGTGGCGAGTGTAAGATTTACCGAGCCGCCACCATAATCGTTGTTGGCATAGAACAACGATGTGCCTGCGCTTAGCCAGGGCGTGATATTTACATCGAGGTTAGAGCGGAAGGAGGCACGCTTAAATTCATAGCCTTTCAAAACACCTTGCTGTTTCTGGTAAGCACCCGATACAAAATACTTTACGCTCTCGGTGCCGCCAGATATACTCAGGTTGTGATCTTGTATATACCCTTGCTGCGAGACAGCATCGATCCAATCGGTTTCTTTGCCGGCCAGGTAATTGGCAAATTCGTATTGATTGGGAACCGGAGGATCGTTCGGTGTCTGGTTGCGTTGCTTGGAGTAGTCGAGATATTTTTGTGAATAGGCCGCGCCCTTCAACGGAGTGATTGTATGATGCATATACTCCATACCGGCATAAGTATTATACCGGATACTCGGCTTGCCCGATTTACCTCGCTTGGTAGTAATAAGAATTACACCGCTTGAACCACGGGTTCCATAGATAGCAACAGCGGATGCATCTTTTAATATTTCGATGGACTCAATATCATTGGGATTGATATCGTTGGTTGTGCCACCCATGTTGCTGAAGGGAACACCATCTACTACAATGAGCGGGCTGGTGTTAGCTGTTATGGAATTTACCCCGCGCACCAATACGCTGGCGGAGCTTCCGGGTGCCGATGAGTTTTGCGTAATATATACTCCGGCCGTTGTTCCTTCCATGGCATGCAATACATTGGTAACGGGCAATTGCGCGAGGCGCTCTTTGGGTACGGACGAGACCGAGCCGGTTATATCTTCACGCTTTTGTGTACCATACCCAACCACTACAATTTCCTGCAGCGTGTTGAGTTGTTCCGTCATGGTAATGTTCAGCACCGCGTCTTCGCCTACACGTTTTTCCTGCGTGGCAAAACCGATAAAGGAGTAAACCAGAATCGCTTCGTTGTCAGGCACCGTTAAGGTATAATTACCATTGCTGTCGGTAGAAGTGCCTGACGTTGTTCCTTTGATAACAATGCTTACACCCGGTATAGGTTGATTGTCGGAAGAAGTTACAAGGCCCTTTACTTCTTTTCCCTGTGCAAGCACCTGGAGCGAGGCGATCATAAATAAAGAGTATACCGTGAGGTATCGGATGAGAGTAATAAACTTGATCATATAGTTGGAGGTTAAGTAGCGGTAATAAAGGGGCAGTAACCCAAACTGCCCCTGGTTAGAAAAACTCTATAGCAGATGCCGATAGATTATTGTTTGATGAATTTGAGCACCTGCATGCTGGTGCCGATCAGGCGCACATAGTATATTCCTTTTGGCAGGGATGATACTTCTACCTCGACTGCGCGTTGCTGACCTATATTGGCCGTGTGATATACCTGCCCCTGTGTATCGAGTATATATAGCGTGGTGTAGCCCTCGTCTCCACAGTTGATATATACTGTTCGCGCAGCAGGATTCGGTGACAGCGTAACGGCTCTACTTTCGCTACGTTGTTCGTCTCCCGCTATACGCGCAACAGTGGTATTGGCAATGGTAACCGGTATAGTTACCGACTTGGCTGTGCCGCCTGCAGCCGTAGTGCTGGTAGCGGTAGCACGCAATGTATAGGCTCCGTCAGGATATAGTCTTGTATTGAGCGACCAATCGTAGGTCTTGATGTTTTCGCGTAGCGATGCTTTTACGGTGGTGCCTTGCAGCAGCTCGAAAAATATATTCGATATACCGGCTCCATCGGTAGTGGCTATATCCGGATCGTAGGCAACAGCATTGATAGCTGTAGTGCCGCTGATGGTAGCATTGGCTGCAGGCGTGGTAAACTGCACCACCGGGTCGCCTGTAACATTGTTGATCGTAATGGTAATACTGTTGGCTGTGGCTGTTCCTCCGGCAGCAGCTGTGCCGGTGGCGGTAGCACGAAGTGTATATATACCGTTGGGGTATAGCTTTGTGTTAAGAGACCAATCGTATGGTTTAATGTTCTCGCGCAGCGAAGCAACAACAGTCCCTCCGTTCAGTAATTCAAACAACACATTGTTTATACCGGCACCATCAGCTGTTCCAACGGTAGGGGCGTACGCAGCAGCGTTAATGGCAATCGTACCACTCACGGTGGCGTTCGCGGAGGGACTGGTAAAGCTTACAACGGGATCGGTACCTTCAACAATAGCTTGGCCGCCATTCTTAAAGTATATATCATCAAACTGCAGGTCGCTCGCTGCACCACTGCCCGATACCATAAACAGTTCGCTTACATTACTGAGATCCACTACATCGGTATAGTCAGACAGCGGAATCTCTACTACGTGCCACTGGCCATCGCGCACAAATCCATACGGATCGCTGCCATTCACAAAGCTGATATACTTCAGCCCTACGCCCGGCAGGCTTCCGCTCTTTATACCAATCCGGATGGTAGCCGTTGAAGTTGTCTTCATGGCAAAATGCAGGCGACTGTCCGGATAGCGGAATGCGCTGAGATTATATTTCAGATTAGGATTGAACCCAAATCCGAACCACGGATTGTTTTGCAACGTGGTTCTATACGCCAGCGACTGTGTTCCTTCATACGGAGTCTGAGCTATAGGAGCGAGGGTGTTTTCCCAGATATACAGGTTGCCATCGGTTCCCTGTATAAATTCATCTACACGCGGAGCTGTTTCGGAGAGCAATACAAAATTACCATTCTGCGGAGCTTCCAGCGGAACACTCTCGGTTAGGTATACATTGTCTATCGCCAGATCGAATGCTGTGGTGGGCGCAGCGCCTTTTACCGTGAGCACCTGTTTGATCGTGTTATAGTCAATGTCATCAAATTTATTCATCGGCACCACTACTTCATGCCATTGCCCATCGCGTATCAATCCATACTCAGCTCCATTGAAAGTATACCAGGCTTCACCGTTGTTGGTAGAAGAATAGGCAGAGTTGATAAAACCAAAACTGATGGGTTGTGTGCCATTGGTCTTTACGTGCATGTGCAGGTAGCCATTAGCAAAGCGACTCAGGTTTATATCTTCCGTAGAAGATATACCCATACCATACCAGGCACCGGTGTTGATGTGATAGGAGAGTACACTGCTTCCTTCATACGGCGCAGTGCTAACGGGTGTCATGTTATTCCATACATAGAGTGTTGCCTTGGTGAAGTCTACCTGGCTTACCACGGGTGTTGTTTCGGTCCATATACCGAAAGGACCTTTCAATGCTGTATTACTGGCGAGACGTGTTTCGGTATAGCCGTTGTCGTATACCCGCACATAGTCAACATACATTTTGCCCGGAAATGTTGCTGTGATCAGGTCGGGATTGGTAATGCCGGGATAATTACCACCCACGGCCATGTTGAGAAGTATAAATGCGAAATTGTGAAACTCCGATTTATCTACATCGGTAATATCGCGCGTGAAGAAAGCTACATTGTCTACATATACTGTTACGGCAGAGGGAGTCCAGTCCAGTTTAAAGAGATGATAGTCGAGGTAAAAATCATTCGCTACAACGGTGTTGCTACTGGTTCCGGCATAGCCACCCGGTGCGGGGGCATCTTCAAACCAGTGAATGGCCGCACCTACTCTGCGGTTTACCACGCCTGCTGTTATAGCATCTTTGGAACCGAGCTCGAGTATATCTATCTCTCCGCATCGGGGCCAGCCTACATTTCCGAAGTTGGCGCCCATCATCCAGAAGGCAGGCCATAAACCATTGGCTACATTAGGAAGTTTGATGCGCGCTTCAATAGTACCATACTTGAAAGCGAAGCGACCGAGTGTGTTAATGCGACCGGAAGTAAATTTCCGGTTCTCATAGTTTTCTTTTCGTGCTTCAATCACCAGGCTTCCATCTTCTATCCGCAGGTTCTCCGGCCGGTCGGTATAGTATTGCAATTCATTGTTGCCGAATCCGCCACCTCCCGTGGTATATATCCAGGTTTTCGGATCGATGCGTGAGCCGGTATTAAATTCTTCTGACCATACGGGTGTTTGACCAACGAGTGAGTGAACAGGAAGCACAAGCAATAACAGTGGAATGAGCAGGTAACTGTGTACATTTTTTTTCATGATGTGGGGGTTTGGGGTTGCTGATTGATTTTAACCGGGTACCCGTTGCTTCCGGGTTTCCTGGTTGTTACCGCAGAATATATTTCGCGGAACAATCGTTTGAAGTAGTCCCAATTTCCCGTCAACCGAAAAAAAAGACACCCTATTAATACTCAAATGTCACTCAACAAAAACTCACGGAGTTCAATCAAACACTTGATTGATAATGGATTGATCATTGAAATTTTTTAAAGTATAGGCGTAGCGTTGTCAGCCATCAGGGCGATAAGCGGTGTAACAGGCAATTGATTAAGCGGCTATTGATTCCGTCTTTTGCCTTTTTTTTCTAATTTAAATCGGATGCAGTACCTAGTTCAGTAATTATTTTCGTCTATAGCAGTATAGCCATTCCCCATGGATCGCCTTGAAAAAAGTGTCTTGACTGTAGTCTTGCTTTTGACTTTTGCCTGCGCCAACGGGCAATACCATAACCTGGACTTCAGACCGGTTGACCGGAACAATTCTATAGCGCAGGCGCATATTCTTTGCATGCACCAGGACAGCCAGGGTTTTCTATGGCTGGGCACGTTCAATGGATTATACCGCTATGATGGCTATAGCTTCTCGAAGTTTTCGGTAACAAAAGCAGAAGGCGGGCTGGAAGAATTTGCGCACGAAGTACATGCGCTCTTTGAAGACGAGCAGCACCAGCTCTGGATCGGCACGCCCGATGGTATATATATAGTAAACAAATCGTCAGGTATGGTAAGGCACCTGGCGCACGATGCGCAAAACAAAAATTCACTCAGCAATAACTTTGTTAAATGTATAGCGGCTGCCAGCGACAGCTCGGTGTTTATTGGTACTTATGGCGGTGGCCTTATGCTCTATAACCTGCAAAACGAACAATTTACAACCTATACCTATAACGAAGATAATCCTGCTGGTATTACCAGTAATTTTATCAATACCATTTTTACCGATGAAGATGATAACGTATGGATTGGCACCGAAGGAGGTGGTATAACGATATTTGATAAAGCAAAGCAAACCTTTTCACATCCGCAGGGTTTCGGGCAGTTCGTACCAGATAACACCATCAATTGTATTACAGAAGATCATGACGGGCTCTGGATTGGAACCTGGAACAAAGGACTCTATAAATATGAGAAGTCGACCGCGACCTTTATTCACCACGATTTAGGAGAAGGTAAAGCAACCAAAACAATCCGGGCAATCATAAAAGATTGGAATGGAAATTTATGGCTGGCCAATTATGGCGATGGCCTTACGATCTATAATCCACTGAAAAAAGAAGTTGTTCACTATCAATATATACTCAGTAAAGAAAAACGAAAATACCATCGGTACCTCTGGTCGTTGTATAAAGATAACTCAGATATAGTATGGATCGGAAGTTTTGGTGCAGGACTATATAATTACGATCGTAACAAAATACGTGTGCAAAATTTTATTGCTGATGAAGCGGTAAATGAGGCCGTAAGCGATCTTGCTATAACTGTTGTGATGGAAGATAAAAAAGAACGCCTATGGCTGGGCACGTTAGGCAATGGCGTGGTGATATACGATCCGCATACAAATACATTGACGAGACTATCGCGGAAGCCGCTCCTAGAAAATGCCATTATACAATCCATTTATGAAGACCGGGAAGGACGTGTCTGGATTGGTACAGACGATGGGCTGTGGTGTGTGAAGAATATGATATCGGAAATTGTTTGGTATGAACCGGATGTAAACAACAAGAACAGCATCAGCAACAATGGTATATATGCCATTCGCCAGGACGCAGATGGTGATCTGTGGCTGGGTATATGGGGTAATGGTATAAATCTGCTTCGTAAAAAGGAGATCGATAAAAAAGATCCACGTACCGCAATCTTTACCAAGATTGGTGATCGCGATAAAGAGTACGATAAACTTTCCAAGAGCAGTGTGTGGAAGATACAGGAATATAAAGCCGGAGAGCTTTTCTTTTGCACCAACCAGGGACTCTATAAATATACCAAGCGCGATAACTTATTAAAACAGCTGAGTGTCGACAATGTTAACGCGATATACCAGGATAGTCACTCGCACATCTGGGTAAGCACATATGGTAAAGGCGTACTGCGATACAATACCGGTAAGGAAACGTTCGAGAGCTTTACCGTAGAGAAAGGAATTGTCAGCAACGTAGTATATGGTTTCTCGGGCGATTCGAATGGTAATACATGGCTGTTTGCTGATAAAGGCATTACACGGTTAAATCCGGATAAGGGCTTTGTGCAAAATTTCTTGCTGCAGGAAGATCTCAGTTTGATCAAAATAGGACAGAAGGCATTCAGTAAATTACACAACGGACTAATTCTAATAGGTGGCGAGCGGGGGCTGCGTGTATTCAATCCGGAAAGTGTGCATGAGGGTGTGAGCGATAACCCGGTATATATAACAGATGTGAAGATATTGAACAAATCCATTAGCACACGTGGTGAGAAATTTCTTGATATACCTTCGCAGCAACAACTGGATATTCGGCATAATGAGAACAACGTTCAGTTTGAGTTTTCCGGATTGAACTTCAGCGGACCAGAAAAAGTAAAATATGCTTACAAGCTGGAGGGTTTTGATAAAGACTGGGTCTATACTGATGCTGATCATCGCACGGCTACCTATGCCAATCTGCATGGCGGCTCCTATACATTTATAGTACGGTCTATGAATCTGAACGGATCGTGGAATAAGCATGAAGCCATGTTTCAACTGCAGGTAATCCCACCGTTCTGGCAAACACTTCCTTTTAAAATACTTCTGCTGGCAGCGATAGCATTGCTCATTTTCCTGGCAATCCGCATACATGAGAACCGCGTGCATAAAGACTATATATTGAAGAGTGAGTTATTAAAATCGGAAAGACTTATTATTGAGAATAAGGAATTACTGAATCAACGCAGCATTGTCGAAAAGAGACTGGAAGAGAAGAATCATGAGTTGACATCATCTACCTTGCAGGTGATTAGCAAAAACCAATCACTTTCCTCAGTACGCGATGAAATACAAAATATACTTCCCCAGGTAAATGTGCTGTTCAAACGTAAGCTGGAGCATGTAGTAAATCATATAAACCAGGATTTGAATAATGAAAGCAGTTGGGAGAAACTGAACGTAAACCTCAACCTGGTTCAGGACAATTTTCTATCGAGGTTTGCGGAAGCATATCCCAGCATTACTCATAAAGATCTGAAGATATGCGCTTATATCCGTATGAACATATCCAATGACGAAATTGCCAGCTTGCTGAATATATCCGGGCGTAGTCTGGAGATGTCGCGTTATCGGATCAGGAAGAAGATCAGCCTCGACAAGAAAACACAGTTGAATGATTTTTTAATGCGTTTCTGAATTACCCAATGTCTTCAGGACAGGATGACTTGTTTTCACAGACACAGCCGGTAAACCTTGAATAGCATCAAGACAGACACTGAAGTAGAAGCATAATAGCAATGCCCGCGATCAGAATATACATGCCTATATCTTCACGTTCGATCCGCTTGTCCTTTTCACTTGATTTCATGGAATAAATTCTCCGTTCATGAGAGCTATATAGAAAGAGAAACAATAATTGTCACTACTCCTTTCCATACAGCCTAATGTTTATGGTGCAGGTATTGTAAATATAGTATATATCATATTTATACTTCGCCTTCTTCATATTACTTCCATTCTGGTCGTATACTGCTATACCCGGATTGGACGGAGCAAAGAACAAATCATTCGACCACCCGTACATCGTTGCAAAATTAATGGCTTCTCCTTTGGCAGCTGAGAAAGTAACCGTGGTAGTTTGTCCCGGATAGATTAATGCCGGAGATCCGCTACCCTGAAATGTACCCGACTCGACAAATGGCCTGGAGTTCAGAACATTCTAAACGGTAATTGTCGACTTCTGTTCCGCCGGTGCATGCTATCGTCATCGCTACATGCTGCCATACCCAGCAACAACAGAAATACATACAAAGTGTTTACGCTCTTTAAGTAGTTCATAATCTGTTTTTTGTGTTAATAGATTTTTAATGACACAAAACTAGAAGTGGCTGCAGCTATAGGGAATGACGTTAGTGCCCGAAAGCTGGTATATATTTCCCGCTCTGATATATAGCAGCTCGATGAAAACTTTATCTAAACAAATGAAGAAAGGAAGTATAATCTACTTTTCGGGAAAAATGGTAAACAATGAATAGAAACTGGGACCCCATCTTTACTCAAAAAAGATAACCGGCATGAATAAAGAAAAATTATCAACCACAGTTTTGAAAGCACTTCAGAAGTCACTGATTATAGCTGTCGTATTACTTGCTCCTGCAAAAGTATTCTCACAGGAGTCGGTAGTCACCAATCCAGCCGATATAGCCCCACTACTCATCGGTGAAAAGATTCCGGACTCCAGGTTGCGGGACCTTGATTCAAAGGAAGTAACACTAACAGAACTGGTGGCACAAAAGCCAACGGTGTTGATTTTCTACCGCGGAGGATGGTGCCCCTATTGCAATATGCATCTCAGCGAGCTACAGTCTGTAGAAAGTAAAATTGTCAAAGCGGGTTACCAGATTGTCGCTATCAGTCCGGATACTCCGCAGCACCTGAAGGAAACAAAAGATAAATCTAAACTGAGCTATATATTGCTCAGTGATAGTCAAACTAAAGCTATAAAAGCATTTGGGCTGGCTTACAAAGCACCGCAGCCCTATAGTCAGACAATTGCGAAAGCTTCCGACAACAACAATACTGATGTACTACCTGTGCCGGCCGTATTTATACTAAATGTACAGGGCGAAATTCTATTTGAGTATATAAACCCGGATTTCAAAAAGAGAGTACCTGGCAACCTTCTCCTCACCGTAGCAGAAGCCCTTAAGCAATAAGTTGTTGTTTGCATTTTCAAGGTGTTGGTGGTGCAGGCGGCATCATTAACACTTTCTTCGTATGTCGACTATATTTATACCTTCCACAATCACTCATTATTGAATTCAGGATGTCCGACAAGCGAAAAAGTTTGAGCCTCTTGTCGCCAGGACGACACGGCCCTTTGCTATTAAATTAGTTTCTTGAGCATCCAAGGCTCTCCCCTCGGATGAGCGCGTCCGGACTATATTTTCAAGGAATGATATTTATCTATCAGGATAGACAAAAGAACGCTGAATTCAGACTCATTATAAAGGAGAATAATTTTTGGAAAACCTATGGGAGGCAGACCAAAGACGAGTGGCTAACGATTGCGTGGAATACAGGGGAAACCCAAAAGATTATTGTCGATGAAATTGAATCGGAATTTCCTGCCGATTCCATTTTGCCGCTGGTCGCCAACCAATACTATAGCTTCACGAAATCTGAAGACATCATCGCCTGGCAGTTCAACCGGGATTTTTATTGTATCGTTAACCATGATAAAGAAGTGGGATGCGTGGGATTCCTGTTTTATGGAACATCACAGACCATGTTTCTCTCTCTGGATGCAAGGCAACAGCGGCGTATAGCATTACTGTTCGAGGTGTTCAAAGACGAATTTGAACACGCCGACAATATCCAGGGTGAAATGCTTCGTATACTCTTGGTCAGACTCATCATTAGCATCACTCGTATAGGCAAGCAACAATATAGAAATCCAGACCATATTGAGGGAGGTAAATTTGACCTGTACCGCAAATTCAATCTCATGGTAGAAGTGAATTACAAGCAACAACATGAAGTGCAGTTCTATGCTTCCGCCTTGCATAAATCCCCCAAGACGCTAGCCAATGTTTTTGCACTATATGGGAGGAAGTCTCCCTCACAGATAATCTATGACCGGATAATCCTCGAAGCAAAACGTCTCTTCTACTATACCGACAAGTCCGCCAAGGAAATATATATTGAACTTGGATTTGAAGATGCCTCACATTTCAGCAGATTCTTCAAACGACAAACCAATCTTAGTCCATCGGATTTTAAGAAGTCAATCTCCACCGGAAAGGATGAAGAAGCAGGGTTGTCTACGGAGGGGGATTGATTGCTTTATTTATCTAGTGAAATCCGTTATATATACCTGGGCTCCATTCGTTTCAATAGAAAGAAATTTAAAGAGTCGCATAGGTTAGGGGTAGCCTATTGAATAGGCACAAAGGTCTATTTAACAATTAAGCCATTTGAAATACGTACAAAAACGATACCCGTCACATTATGGAGAATGGAAATCTCGTGCTTGCCTGGATATATATACTCGACAAGTTCTGCCGGAAGCAATAGATCGTTCTACTTGACGGATGAAGTGTCCATGCGTGCTCTGCGCATAGCCTCGTTAGTGGCTTCCAGTTCTTCCAGGTTCTGCCTTAATTCTTCTTCCTGTGCGCGAAGCATTTCAGCTTGTGCATTAGACTGATCCAATAGGTTCTGGATCTGAAGTCTGCTTTTCGTGTTTTGCAATGCCGCTGCCAGAAATTCTCCTGCACTCCTGACAAAATCAATATGATAGGGCTCGTACTTTTGGAAACCGGCAAGTTCAATCACGCCCTCAACTTTTTCATCAAAGAGAAGTGGCACTACCAGCAGACACGATGGAGTGGCATGGCCCAAACCAGAGGTTATAGAAATGTAATCTTTTGGTATATCTGTCATCATGGTCACCTGGCCTTCCAGGAAAGCCTGCCCTATAATTCCCTCTCCGATATCAATCCTTTTAGTGATCCACTTTTTGCGATCAAAGGCATAGCAGGCAGCGAGTTCTAGAAAAGCATCCCCATTAATGTCCTGGAGAAGGAAAAGACCACCTTGCTGAGAACCGAGATACTTGGTGATGAAGGCAATTGATTCGTTAGCCAGCTGGTTCAGATCGTCCGGATTATTTCGTACTATCTTGTAAAAATCATTCAGCCCTTCTGTACTCCACGTCCTGATTTTCTCTTCGCCCTCTGCTCGTTCTAAACGAAGACTCATGCGAAGCAAAGCTCCCATCAGGGTACTCTCATTGAGCACCCTCACCTCATCCGAAATCAAGTGCTTTGCCTGTGTATAATCTCCCTTGGAAACTTGCTCCACAAATTCACAGGCCTTCTGAAGATTTTCAATAGAACGTGTGATAACAGTATTGACCGAATCAACATCATGTACTCCTGAATTGTAGAGATAGGTACGGTTGGTTTTCTCAAGTTCTATAAGCAAGGTGTTCCTGTTGCGTATCTCGGCTTTTAGCTTGCTGGAGGCAATCAATAATATAGGCACACTCAGGATGACCAGTATGATTTGAATAATGGCATTATCGGTAATAGACCATTCATAATCAGATATACCATGTTGCTCAACTTCTTCTAAAAGCGGTGTAACCTCACTTAGGTATTCAACTCCTGCCACGGAGGCTCGTTGTAGTTCGTCCGAGGCCATGTCGTGTAAAGGGTTACCCTTCTGATAGAGGCTATCATTGACTGTTCCTTTCTTAAAAAGTCGGCCACGGAAGTTCTCCAGGCAGGGAGATAATTGCTGGTTATCCCCTGACTGACCAATTGCTCCTCCAGTTTTTCAAATAAAGAATCCTGCGCAGATAAACCCTGATGATAGGGCTTCAGAAATTTATCATCATTACTTGTGATAAATGCTCTCACACCAAAATTAACATCTTCAACAAGGTTTTTCTGGATCACCCCCGATATATCTCTGATACGATCACAGGATTCGATAATCGCCCTTGTATCATAGGTTACATGACGATTCCAAAACGATAGCACTACGCTTAAAAGAATAAAACCGGTGGTCAGGTAAATGGAGTACTGAACGAGGTTCTCACGGACTTTCTTCTTACCTGTAATGTTCTCCTGCATGACTATTTATTTACGATCAATAACACATCCCATTCAACCACAAAAGCAATCACTGTGGCAAGGAGCAAGAACATGATGATTAGTTGATGAACCCATTCCAGTCGTACATCTGAAAAAATGATAAGCGCAGATATAGCCGCTACAAGCGTCTGGGGAAGTTGATCCTCGATCTTTATTTCAGTGAGTGAAATATTATCAATGATAGAGAGCACCGCGAGTGAGAGGACAAACACAAAAATCCTCCGGAAATTCTGAAAGTAAAATTGTTTCATGTCAACCGAAGCACCACTCCACCGAAGGGGAAATAATATACGTGCAAGGATATATAGATTAACCGGGTATAAAATCGTGAAGAGAAATATAGGAAGCCGCCAATAAGCGTATGTTCGCAAGTCGTACGTAACCCACCACTCCTGGATGTGAAAGACAAAGACAAGGAGTATTAAAATACAGTGCGGCCAGTATAATTTTACCTGGTCCCATCGCAGAATTATTCCCGCTACACCAGACAATATTTGTGTGATACCCATGCCTAATATGATGGAGATGAGCACTGTGATGTATTCAAATGGTGAAACCATGATCGATTTAATTGATAAAGGTGATCGAGATTTTACAAGTACAATGGGGGGAGATGTACAGGCTACTACAACTATATAGTTACCTGTATATATAGTCAATTCTTGGCTGCCTTCTTAGGACTATATTGCTGATCGTAGTTTCCATAGTAGTTTTGAGTATTGATCACGGAGATCTCCGTAAAGCAGTGGTATACCATATATAGTGAGCTAAAGATTTAGCCCTATAAATTTCCAACTGATGAATCGGACTCCATCACTCCTGCAAATCTAGTATACTACTTTCTCCGGGTTGTGGCCTAAATTTCCCGCCTTCTGGTATAAAGTTCCCTATGCGTATAAAAGGTCCTCCTTTTACCTGGAGTATCTCCTTTACAAATCTTAAAATATTATGACACATCGGGGGAAAAGGGAAAATCATTCCAGCAATCGGGAAGTCTGGTCATTTCTTCCGGGTATATCGACAACGATTTTTGCGAGCAGAATAACAAACTACTGATCATGCAACACTTTACAATTCCAACAAGAGAGGAGGTATCACCTTCGAACCAGGTGATATTTGATAAGCTTCAGAGCTTTTTGGGGAAGGTACCGAACCTCTATGCCTACTTTGCCAAGAATGAAACAGCCTTAGGCGATTATCTTACCTTGCAAAATCGCAATAGCACATTGACGTCAAGGGAGAAGGAAGTCGTCAACCTCATCGTAAGTCAGATAAATGACTGTCAATACTGTCTGGCAGCGCATACCTATATCGCTAAGATGAACGATTTTACTGACGAGCAGATCCTTGAAATCCGATCAGGGCAAGCAGGCTTTAATACCAAGCTTGACGCATTAGCAAAGTTTGTAAAGGAGATGAGCAGGCTCAAAGGCAGGCCTGCTAAAACAACGCTGAAGCAATTGTTTGATGTCGGTTATACTGAGGCAAACCTGGTCGATATCATTATGATGATCGGAGACAAAACGATTAGTAATCTGCTGCATGGTGTTTCCAATCTTCCTGTAGATTTTCCTTTGGCTCCTGAATTAAAAACACAGACGGTATAATTTTCCTAGAACCATAATTTTAGTCCAATGAAACTAACAACAAAACTCCATGGCCTATTAGATTATATCGTAGTAATATTTCTGTTGGCATCGCCGACTTTATTTGATCTGCCCCCCAGTACCTCTCTTTTTACTTATATACTTGGGTTTGTTCATCTTGCTCTTACTATTACCACCGATTTTCCTCCGGGACTCATAAAGTTAATTCCAGCGAAGGTTCATGGAATTGTAGAATTGGCGGTGTCAATCGCTCTGGTTGGAGTCGCATTCATATTAGAGATGATTGACGGACAAGTTGCGAAATATTTTTATTTACCTTTTGCAGCTGCAGTTTTTTTTATCTGGCTGATAACCGACTATAAACATAAGGCATGACATGAAAATGGATAATGCTCTGCAGTTCGAATGTAGATTCGCCAGGATACTTGTTCTGCAAATTGATGAAGAGTAGTTTTTTATAGCCATGCCCCATGATATAGGTGAAGCATGAGACCTTCTGGTGGATTGGCCTGACTCGGTCACCTTTTGGATGGACGGATTTAAATGGTTGTTTTTGTTTGAAGAGCGAGGCTTTTGCCTCGCTCTTAATTTTTCAAATAGACGCCTTCAACTGAACTAGAAACATTTTGCCGTTCTTCATGTTTATCGTAACGAAACAGTTCAATTGTCAGAGGATTTCTTCGAATTGGGTGCTGCCGAATATAGTCCTCCAACTATGAAAAGAAGAATAGTGCTTTTCGTGACTGTATTTATACCAGTTTTCAGGGCTGTCCAGAGCTGGGCATTGGCGGTGCCTAACAGTTAAGCGATTCGTTTTGAAACAGCGCACATGGACCGTTAATACACACAGAATTACCAGTTGGAATTAAGTGAAATTTGGAATTTATAATACTGGGCCATCAAGGTAGTTGGGTAACATGCTGATAGTCATCGATTAAATTGATATTAAAGTTTAATGATTCGAGGTACTGCTGACATTCGCTGAGGCTCTTTTTATCGCGAAAGGAGGATGATGTGAATGTTATTTTTAAATAAGATAATATATTATATGTATATTATTTTATTAATTTATTGCAATTTTTTACTATTTATGTTATTTTTAAATAAGATAATATATTAATTACATACTATCTTATAAAAAAATGACATGTAATGGACGTGATTGATCAGATCAAGCGGCATACTCAACATCCCCTGACGCATCAGCTGCTAATGTCGTTTTTAGGAGATTACAGCCAACCTAATATTAAAATAAGCGCCCTCGTCAAGAAGGGGATTTTGATGCCGGTTAAAAAAGGCCTGTACCTGGTAGGCCCTATGGTGAGCGGGCAAACCCCTGAGCCATTCCTGTTGGCAAATCATATCCTGGGACCGAGCTATGTCTCTTTGGAATCCGCCCTTTCCTTTCACGGACTTATTCCAGAGCAAGTATTCGAAGTGACCTCGGTCACCACGAAGGCATCTCGAAAGTTCAAAACCCGATTGGGCATTTTCAGCTATACAAGACTTCCTCTACCATACTATTCTTTCGGCCTTCAACAGATTAAATTAGGAGAAGAACAATATGCACTGGTGGCCTCACCGGAAAAAGCCGTCTGTGACAAAATCGTAACCACGCGTGGCATTGTCTTACGAAGCAAGAAAGATACTTTCAATTTCCTTATCGAAAACATGCGAATGGATGAAGAGAATCTCAAAAAATTAAACATTCAAGAAATCTCCTCGTGGTTACCGGAAACTCCAAAGTATGGAAGTATTTCGATGCTTATCAGAACTATACAGGGACTATGATAAAAGAATGGATCGATTCTTACAAGCCGGCCAATAAGGATCAGGCGCTACAGGCGCTCCGTGAGATCATGCAGGAAATTGCATTGGCCGGCCTCTACCGCGCCGCTTTTTTTGAGAAAGCAGCCTTCTATGGAGGAACCGCTTTGCGTATTTTTTACGGCCTGGATCGATTCTCCGAAGACCTTGACTTTTCACTTTTAGAAGTGAACCCAGACTTTTCTCTTGATAAATACCTGGAAGCAATTCATCATGAATTCGAATCCCTGGGCATGCAGGTTTCCGTCAAAGAGAAGAACAAAACAAATAAGAACAATATCGAGTCTGCTTTTCTAAAAGCTGAAACTGTTTGGCGAGAGCTTGTCCTGGAAGACGTGGCCAAACAAATCGGATTAAATGACAAACCCAACATCAAGATTAAACTCGAAGTAGATATTAAGCCACCCCTTGGATTTCAAACAGAGGAGAAACTTTTGTTCCGCCCGTTCTCATTCTATGTCAAGTGCTTTGCCCTCCCATACCTTTTTGCTGGAAAGATGCATGCCTTACTCTTTCGCAAGTGGGGCGAAAATGTAAAGGGGCGCGACTGGTATGACATGGAATGGTATATTAAAAAAGGAATAGCTTTTAATATGCCTCATTTCATTCTTCGCTCAAAAGATAGCGGTGACCTTCCAGTGGATTTTTCTGAAACGAAATTTAAGGAACTCTTATCAAATAAAATCGATACAGTCAATATGGAACGGGTCAAAGCAGATATCAGTAGATTTATTCCTTCTCCTGATAGATTGCAACTATGGACCCCGAAATATTTTCACGACCTGGTTGCACATTTAAAAATTTCAAACGAATAGAGATGCTAGGGCTAATCACGCTGCCTGAGACCCAGTTACGATGATTCCTTTGTTGACCATAACCTGCTAGACCATTCCAACGGTCAGCCTTGTTGGCAAATGTTTTAAGGTAAACTTAATTTCGGGCTATTCCTTTTTTTCTGTTATTAGAGTATACTCATTTTTAAAACGTATGCTCCGAAATGAAAGAAGAAAAATCGCTGCCGAGAAAAAGGTATTGGATCGAGAGACAATCGGTACCCACATTCTGGTCATCATAATAGTTGCCTCTGCACTCTGGGCGGTGCTGAAATGTCTGTGGTTAACTTAAGCCTAAAATTCAACGGGGAACGTTGCCTGGATTAACCGGATATTTCTTCGCGTGCGATGTATTCCGAAAAAATTGATTCCACTAATTCTGTGGTTATTTCTTTGTCGGGGAGGTCTTGGCCCAAGAACTGTATGGGATTATTTACAATGCTTGTTTTTGTCCGCCCTGTAAATGCAATCCAATCTTCGTGGGGGAGAACTGATCTTTTGTGATCGAGTAGGTCCATCACGGGAAGCAATCTCACCTGGAATTCCTGCTTAGTATGCTTGTAATTCATGGCTATTTTCTTGAATTGGGTAAGGCCGAGAGGATTTCGTAAAGATAGGTAGAAAAATAGTGTGTGCGAATCAAATCCCCCAGGGGAATCCATTGCCCCGTCCCGTCTCCCATATTTTTGCAGCGAACTCGTTTCGGTAGAGAATTGGGAGATCACCTTACCAGGGGTGTCTTCGAATTGGATGCTTCCGAATATGCTCCTCTAACTCAAATACTGAAACGAAGGTCTTACCCTCCGAGCTTCTAAGAGTTATATAGCCTTTCTTGTGGTAATTATATAGTGTCTTTCGCGAAACATCATATTCCTTGCAGATTCGATTCATTGGTACGAACTCCTGCCGATGCAAAGCTGATTCTTGTATCGCTGTCTTAATTAATGGAGGTAGTAGACGGGTAAAGGACCGAGTGAAATAACTCTCAAAAATTTCCCGTACAAATTGTTCTCGCAGATCCATGTTGGTTGTGTTATGATAGGAGTGATGCTGTTTAAAAAAACGTTGCTATAGCTTGTGAGTTATACTTTGGCGAGGCTTGGAGTGTCAAACCAAATCAAAGTATATCAAATGGCATTTTAATTCTCAGATATATGCCTGGCTATATATATGCGTTGTGGCTTTTGAAATCTAATTGATCAAGCACCCTCCGGTCTTGAGTCACTCGCTTTTTCGAACATTTCATCCCATTTGTTGTTTGCAGCTTCCATAGATTCCTTGTTGATATCTACATATCGGCTATAGGCATCAAATGTTTTATGTCCTGTCCTACTCATCGAGGTCTTAATGGGAATCCCTAAGTAGTTGTCAATTGTTGCCGCTGTTTTGCGCATGAACTTTGTGGAAAGGATGTCCTTCAAAGGGACTTCTTCAACGGTAACTAATTTTCCGTATTCGTTATACCTAGGAAGGAATTTGATTTCAAACCATTTTAGTTTATTGGCTATACTCTTGAGGTTCGCGTTCATTCGTTGATTGGTTGGAACGTAGGGGAACTTTGAGTACTTCGCGAGAATTTCTTGACCAAATCTGTTCACAAGGACTTCCTGATGCTCGTTGCCAGTTTTCCGCTCAAAGTATGTAATAACACCTTGATCTACAGTATAACCATGCTTCCGAAATGATTCTGACATCCGTTTAAGATCGCCATGTCTGGTTCCGCCAATGGATACACCAAACACAAAAAGATCCCGCGTCCGTTGTAGTTCCGGGAAGGCAGACAAATCAACATTATATAGCTGCAGGAATTGATTTACAGACAGACCTATAGGTTTGCCATATCGCGCTTTTACATTTATCTTTTTATAGCATGATGGCACCTCTACTTCTTCAAACTCCGTTTCTATCCAGTTAAGAAATACCCGTAGATTTTTGAACTGTTTGTGTATGCCAGCTCCCTTTATTCCTTGCGCTTTAACATAGTCTTTGAATTGCTCGAGCTTGGCTTTTGTTATATCCTGAAGGAAGAAGATTTGGTTCTTGCTGTTGAAGTTTTTGAAATGTCGCCAGGTCGCCCGGTAAGCATTTATTCCATCTCCTATAGTTCCTTCCTTACATTTGATAAATTCATCGTACCAGTCATTGACACTTTTCGATTTTATAGTAGAAGTATTTTCTTCGCGTGTATAGTCCCTTTCAATCAGCGCAGGAAGCGGAGCGATCTTGTTGGTGGTATATACTTCAATGATATAGCTGAGTTTCTCCTGAATTGATTTCAGGACGGCATTATGAGCGAGCTGCCTTTTCTTCCGTGCCGGGGTTAATGTTGTAAGGGCTGTAAGTTTATATAGGTCTATATCTGGATCAAAGACACATCCGAATAGAGTAGGGTTTGCTTTTAGTTGGGTATTGAACCGCCAGTTTTCTCCTTCATGGTTATATTCGACCAAAATTGGCGCGTCACCTAATTTGTCGATATAGTCTTTCTTGATAAAAACATTTACTTTTGCCATGTGCCTTCGGGATTAATAGTTTTGAACTAGTAATCGGAAGGCCTATTTCTAATACGAATAGGCCGCCCCGAAGGCGTCGTAAACAAGTGATAATTAGTACTTTAATATACTTGAATGAAATGGTGAGGAGGGGTGTAAAGAATCAACTATACGCTCGAGACCTCTAAGAGCCTCGGATATACTATATATTCGAGGTTTTTTATTCATTTGTAAACTCATAGGCAAATCTCTCCGCTGTCTTATGTGAGGGTAGGAAATAATGTGCATTAAAAGGAATTTTTGTGTAACCCTCAATTTTGTGTGGCAGATAACTATATATAGGTATATATATACCTATATGTCAAGTATCATATATAGTATATCCACCGGCGCGTTTACGATGTGTCAATTCATCGCATAAATAGACGTCTGGACGCGCGCTGCTATAGTTGTTTATTGGCTTTGGTGTTACCGGTTTTCATGTTTACCATTGACTATTTATTGGTTGGATCGTTCCCCCGATAGCGAAGGAATTTGAATGATGCGCTGTTGGCACCTTCCTGTCCCGAGGAGGTTGCATACAATCCGAAGACGCAGCCGAGAAATCCGCCAGCCACCTGTGTACTTAAGAATTTCGCGTCCACCTTCTCTTGCAGGGGACGCCATTTTCCCTCTGAGTTTGCATAGTGAAAATTGTAATATAGACCATCAGCGTCAATGCGAAGAAACACGCTTTTGGAACTCTCTTCGAGGGGAACTTGTACCAGCAGGCTCATCACATCGTTCTCCGGGTTACTTTGAAACAGTTGCAATACTGACTTGCCTTTGTCTGTCGACTTGCACAGATAATAGAAATGCTTCTCATCTTGAAATATCACCATACCTGCTTTCTCATTTTCAGCTTTCGCTGTGAAGCTGAGGGAGGTTTCTGCTGAGCAGTGCAAATGCTGCTGACGTTTACCAATGAAAGAAGGGTTTCCTGTTTCCATGCAGGTCTCTGGCTTGAGCTTCAAGCTGAGACCTTCCGCTTTGCTGAGTGCGAATGAACTGCTATCCACCGTTCTGAGAAATAGCAGTGCAGGATCCAGTTTTTCTTCAAAGCTGATGGTGTAATCGAAGTTGCCGCTCTGAGGTCTTGCGTCCCTTTGTAACGCCTCTTTAAAGTGAGCTGTATAGTGATACTGAATTTCATCCGATCCCAGATCAGCCACGGGCCAACCGTCTTTCCATGTCACGGGTGCGATAAAGGTTTCACGTCCTGTGTTGTAGTAGTTATTCTCATAAGGGCGAACAGCAAGAAATATAGCGTACGTTTTTCCATCCGGCCCTTCCACAAGCTGCGCGTGGCCTGCAGAAGTGATGGGATCTTTTCGATCTGAGGGCAAATCCCTTTGCGTTAGTATCGGGTTCTTGTCGTAGGGCACAAAGGGGCCCCATACCGATTTACTTCGCAGGACAACTTCAGAGTGGTTCACCGAGGTACCTCCTTCTGCAGCATAGAGGTAATACCAATCGTCGCGCTTGAGCAAATGCGGCCCTTCGATCCACACCGGTTTTTTGCTAATATCTACTCCACCATTGACCAGTGTCTTCTCTTTGCCGATCACGGTAAGATTTATCGCATCGAATTCATACATCCGTATAGTGCGATGCCCAGAGTATAATGGCTTATTATCCGGAGCATCGCTGTTATATAGTATATAGGCTTTATCGTTGTCGAAGAACAAAGAAGGGTCAATGCCGCGCACTTGTGGCAACCACACCGGATCGCTCCACGGACCTCCGGGATTTTTTGCGGTCACTACAAAATTTCCGCCCTTGTCGATGAGCGTACAAGTCACGTAGTAGGTTCCGTTATGATAGTCAATAGCTGGTGCGAATAAACCACGCGTCATGCGATGTCCCATGAAGTTCATTTGTGATGGCCTGTTGATCACGTTTCCTATTTGTTTCCAGTGCTTCAAGTCTTTACTATGAAAAACCGGTATGCCTGGAAAATAGGCAAAAGTGGAATTGATGAGATAGTAATCCGAATTTACCTTAAGCACACTTGGATCCGGATAGAACCCCGAAAGGATCGGGTTGGTAAATGTGATAGTTTGTGTCCTTGCCGATGTGCCGGTATAGAGGAAAATGATAATGAGTGTGATTTTAATAAGTGT
>NZ_DATCSD010000349.1:0-11507 GCF_036568665.1 Ohtaekwangia sp.
GGAAATAATTATTTGAACGAAGGAGTATCTAATTTCTTCGAGATACGGAATGCTGCATTGATCAGCCCCACGTGACTATAGGTTTGCGGATAGTTGCCCCACTGCGAACCATCGAGCCCTACATCTTCGCTAAATATACCCAGGTGGTTAGCGAAGGTAAGTATAGTATCCAGTGTTTTAACGGCATCGTCTATTCGCCCTACACAGGCAAGCGCATCTACATACCAGAAAGCACATACCAGGAACGTTGCTTCCGGTTTACCGAAATCATCCTGGTGAACATAGCGATAAAAAAGACCCTGGTCTGTTTTGAGTAAATCTTCCAATGCCTTGAGATGTTTCTTTGCGCGCTCCGAGCGTGGATCGAGATAATTCATCGTGATAAGTTTCAGTGTGCTGGCATCGAGATGTTCAGCGCCCATCGCCTGTGTATATACTTCGCGTTGTGGATCATAACATTTTTCTAATCGATCAGAGGCCATCTTCTCCAATATTTTGGCGCGTTGCACGAGATCTCCGTCCGTCATGGAATTAGCAATCTTGCATGCCGCCTGGCAACCTGCCCAATGAAATAATAATGTATAGGTATGCACCTGTTTTATATTCCGAAACTCCCACAGGCCGGCATCAGGTTCGTCCATCGTTTTTTCAATCCAGTCGAGCAGGCGATTCACCATCGGTTTATAGGAGCTGCGTTTTATATAGGTGAGTCGCTTGTCGGTAAATAAAGGTTGAAGCCCTACGAGCACTTGCCCGTATACATCGTTCTGTATTTGCAGGTATGCTTTATTACCGATGCGTACCGGCTGATTTTGTAAATAACCTTCTAAAGGTATATGTCGCTCTTCCAGTTCTTTCTGCCCGGTGATGGAATATAGCGGCTGCATTCTGTCGCCATCGCGCATCAGTATATTTTGTATATAGTTGAAGTATCGCTCCAGTTCATCAAAGTGTCCCATTTCATTAAACGCCTTCAAGGTGTAGTACGAATCACGAAACCAGCAATAGCGATAGTCCCACGTGCGCACGCTGCCATTGTGTTCCGGTAAACTTGTAGTGCCCGATGCAATAATGCCACCGGTATCTTCATACTGATGTAGTTTGAGTACAAGTGCCGAGCGGATGATCTGCTCCTGGTATATATCGGGTATATAGGTACTCTTGATCCACGTTTGCCAATGACGCACCGTTTTGTTAATGAAATCTTCGGCCGTTGCTTTCAGTGGTGCTTCCAGCGGTTCGCCATAAGTAAATACAAGGTATTGTGTCTGGTCGAGCACGAAAGGCTGCTGCTCCATAATGTAGGAGAGCGGTAAATCTGTTGTGAGCCTTGCCTGCATTTCAAAATCCATATAGCGCAGGTGATTGCTGGCCATCGCTACTTGCGGAGTCATCTCGCCATAGTTGCCTACCGGTTTACAAATTACTTTTACTACCGGGTTTCCTTCGAGGCGTTCGATCTTGCGCACGATCATGAGCGGTTTAAAGAATCGTTCGAATTGAAAAAAACGCGGAGCACAATCAATCACCCGAAATTTACCTTCGGCACATTGAAACTCGGTGCAGAGTACATTGGTATTGTCAAAATAATATTGCCGGCTGGTATACCCGCCTACAGGCGTTACCGAAAACTCACCACCTTTTTTTGAATCGAGTAATGAGCCGAACAAAAATGAACTGTCAAAGCGCGGCAGGCAGAGCCAGCGGATATTAGCAGCGAGGTCGATATAGCCGAGATAAGAACAGTTCCCGATTATACCGAGGTTATAGCGATGTATACTCATAGTTTATAATGTTCCCACAGAATTCACAGATGAATATAGTAGAGCAGAGAGCTTAAAGTTGAAAGCAGAAAGTAAAGGCAACCGCTGGCTTTTTACTTTTTGCTTTAAGCTTTCTGCTTGTATATATATGCTGAAGAAAAATTAAGAAACAAGTTCATGCAGCAGGCGAATAACATCACGCTGTGAAGCAATGGAGTATTGCGCTACGGAATGGCCTGGTCCTACCTTGATAGTTACAGCACGGTCGGCCAGTATTCTGAACATGTCTTCATCGGTTTTGTCATCGCCAATGGCCAGCACAAAATCAGGGTTGCTTTCTTCTACCAGCTTGCGTGCAGCTATACCTTTATCCACTCCTGCAAGACGTACTTCGATCACTTTGTTTCCATCGATCACCTGTAGCTGACCATTGCGCACAAGATGGAAAAGTGTATCGAGTAACTCACGCGAACGTGTAAAGCCGAGTTCTGTTTCTACATTGCGATAGTGCCAGGCGAGTGTATGTATTTTCTCTTCTACAAATGAACCGGGACAACGTTTGGTAAACATTTCTAATGTGGGGCGGATAGCATTTTTCCATGCCTGATCCATTTCTGTTTCCTGACTCCACGTATGGTCTACACGCTTGATGACTGCTCCATGCTCGGCTACCAGATTTACCGGTACATTTTTAAACCAGTTTTCCAATACCTGCGAGTCGCGGCCGCTGATGATGGTGAGATTTGTTTTGGGGTCAGCACCCAGTGTAGCAAGTAATTTTAATAAATCTTTATCGGGCACTGCTTCGCGCGGATGTCGCGCGTAGGCTACGAGTGTACCATCATAGTCAAGAAGAAGATTGCGTGTATGTGCTTCGTGAAACGACTGGATGATCTCTCTGCGAATGGAAGGTGTTACAAATTTTCGTTCTTCCTGTTTCTGTTGTTGTTTAATCTCACTCAACTGGTATATAAAATCATTTACCCAACTGTGCACATCATAGTCGGTGAGGCGTTGTTGCATAAGCTGCATCTTTCTGCGTTGTTCCTCCGGTGGCATCATCAACGCCTGTTGTATGGCTTGTGCCATCTCTACAGTATCCAACGGATTTACTAGCAGCGCTTCTCCTAATTCATTGGCAGCACCGGCAAGTTCACTGAGTATAAGTACACCCTGTTGCTCCGAGCAGCAGGCTACATATTCTTTTGCCACCAGGTTCATGCCATCGCGCAGTGGCGTAATGAGTGCTACATCGGCTACATGATAGAGTGCGCAAAGTTCTTCAAAGCCCAGCTGATTATACCTGTATATTACCGGTTGCCACGAGAGTGTTGAATATTTACCGTTGATGCGGCCTACATTTTCTTCAATCAAAATTCTCCGTTCATTATACTTCGATATAATTTGTCGCGAAGGAACCACTACCATAATGAATACTACTTTCTCAATCCACTCCGGATGGTCTTTCAATAATTGTTCAAAGCCCAGTAGCCGGTGCGTTACACCTTTGGTATAGTCGAGGCGGTCGACTGAGAAGATGATTTTTTTATCCGGAAAATTTTTTGTGATATCTTCCATCTGTGCAAGTACTTCCGGCTGCTGCGAAGCGGTATTGAATTTTTTGTAGTCGATGCCCAGCGGAAACATATCGGCTTTCACTAAACGATCTGGCAGACTAATAGTGCGATAGGCGTGATCATATCCCAACACCATGCGTACGCTCTTCAGAAAATGTTGTACATATTCATGTGTATGAAAGCCGATGAGATCAGCGCCCAGCAGGCCGCGAATAATTTTTTCTTTCCAAGGGCGATGCATGAGACGAAATACTTCATACGAGGGAAAAGGTATATGCAGAAAAAAACCGATGGATACATCCGGCATTTTGTCACGTATCAATTGTGGCAACAGGAATAATTGATAGTCGTGTATCCAAAGCGTATCGCCAGGTCGAAGTGTTTTGAGTACTTCTTCCGCAAACTGTTCATTTACTTCCTCATATTTCTCAAAATACTCCTGCTCATATACTACATACGAAGGAAAATAGTGGAATAACGGCCACAGTGTTGCATTGCAAAATCCATTATAGTATTTGCTATAGGTCTTGGGTTCGATAAAAACGGGTTCAACGGTAAATTCTCCTGTGGGTGAAGCCTGGCGTTTAAATTTCTTCCACCGCTTTTCCGGAAAATCTGCGGCACCAAACCATTTTATCTGTTGAAAGGCGCTTCGGTTCGAAGCAGTATCGAAGTAACTTTTTAAAGCAGTAACCAGGCCTCCGTCACTTTGTTTTAGTAAAACTTCGTTACCTTCTTCCTGTAACTGGAAGGGTAAACGATTCGATACGAGAACGAGGCTTCTGTCCGATTCTTCCATTCTTCAATTATTTATACTATCAGAAAAATTATCTGCATATAGTACGCAGTACATCTATGCTATGATTATGAAAATCATGCCAGGCAGGTGAGAAGAGACATTGACAGACTCAATGTGATTAACGAAAATACAACTCTGTACAGAGAAAATAAAGCCGGTCATGTAAACATAAGTTTGCAGTATAAAATGCTCAGGTGAATATTACAGCGTGATGGAAACACTTATCACATTATCGTTGCTCTTTTCTTGTGAAGCTTTAATCTTTGTATCGTCTACGCTGTTATTACAGATATAGGGCGCGGTTCTTTACTCAACCTGCTAAATAAGAAAGGCACATGAAGATATCGTACGCGATCTTGTTTGGGTTTCTGATGATCCTCCTGCTCTTTGCAGCTACCACCTATATAAATTACAAGCAATCGGAAAAAATTGATGAGGGGTACGAACTGCTTTCGCGGTCTACCGGCATTCTGAAACAGAGCAATCGCTTTCAGCGAAATATACTCAATATGGTGAGTGGTCTTCGCGGCTATCTTCTTACCAACGAATTGTTCTTTATGCAGTCATACGATTCTGCTATGCTGGAGAATGATGAGATACTGGAAGAACTATCCTTGCTTATCAGCGAAAGTATAGCGCAGAAGGATCGCCTCGATGATATTTCAGCGTTGAATAATTACTGGGTGCATGAATTTGCACGACCATTGATTGAAGCGCGGATACATGCCTCCGAATCGGATAGCAGTATGGCTGCATTCAATGCGCTATACCGTGCTAAATTAGTTACCGGTTTAGAAAAAGATGTGAATAAAAGTTTGCAAAAGAAATTCCGGGAGTTCAGCGATTACGAATATACGGTTCGCAAAAACCTGAAACGATCGCTTTCGGAAAATATACATCGTACAAAAGTAATTTCATTTGGACTTACTGTTTTTTCGTTCATTGCCGGCATCGGTATAGCTGTATTGATCGCTACGCATATATCTTCCGGTATTGTAAAAATGGTTCGTATGGCTGAGGCTATATCCAGGGGAGATTATGAAGTATCGATGCGTGCCGAGGGAAAAGATGAATTGGGGAGATTGGCGCGATCGCTGAACAACATGGCTACCACTCTCTCGAAGAATATATCTTTACTCAGGCGCAAGAACCAGGAACTGGATCAGTTCGCCTACATTGTTTCGCACGATCTGAAGGCACCGTTGCGCGGCATCGATCATGTAGTAACATGGATACAGGAAGATCACTTGCAGGAGCTTCCTTCGAAGATGACAGAATATCTCGGGGTAATAAAAGGACGATTGCAGCGTGCCGAGAATTTGCTCAATGGCATCCTGTCGTATTCGCGTGTAGGCCGGGAGTTGCAACCGAAAGAAGAAGTGAGCATAAATGCACTGTTGGAAGAAGTGCGCGAGAATCTTCCGAAAAGACCGGGACTGAAATTACATATTGAACCTGATATGCCGGTGCTCTTTACGGAAAAGCTGCCGTTGCAACAGGTGTTTACCAATCTGCTGGTGAATGCTTATCGCTATCATGACAAGGAAGATGGCATGGTTCGTGTGTACTATAAAAAGACGGATCGTCATTATGAATTTTATATAGAAGATAATGGTCCGGGTATTTCGAAAGAATACCATAAAAAAATATTTGTAATTTTCCAGACGCTGGAGGTGCGCGATTCTTTTGAAAGCACCGGTGTAGGACTTGCCATTGTAAAAAAGATACTGGACGATCGTAATCTGTCTATACATCTCATCTCTTCGCCTGGCAAGGGCTCTACCTTTATATTTACCTGGCCTTTAGAAACGGTGTGATGATGCGAGTAGTAAATATTTTATTGATAGAAGACGATAACCTGGATGTGATCGATGTGAGACGCACGCTCGATAAGTTATCCATTGTATATAGCATGAAAGAAGCGCGCAATGGTGAAGAAGCCTTGCAGCTGCTGGGGCAATCGCCTTTACCGGATTTTATCATCCTCGATCTGAACATGCCGAAGATGAATGGATTTGAAATGTTGCAGGTGCTGCGAAACAATCCCGCATGGAAAGACATCAAAGTATTTATACTCACAACATCCGAAGAGCGTGAAGACCGTAAAGCGGTAGATGCGATGGGTGTATCGGGCTATATTGTAAAGCCGCTGAAGTTTAACAATACCGGCTCGCTTGATACATTCAACCTGATGATCGACCTGATGAACATGCAGAACTGATCAACGGTATATCAACCAATCTGGTTGGGATATGGATAGCCCGTGCCGTTCTCACAATATTTCTTGAGACTGCGCAGATATAGCGCCCAGTTAAAACTCCATTCGGGCAAGGTAAAGGAGCCTTCCTGCCAATTGCTATGTACAAAATTTAAAACCGTAGTGTATCCGGTGGTGTCGAAGGTAAAATCGATCGTGGTGTTTATCCATTCGGCATCTCCGGCTGTGCAATGCCACTGGATCCAGCCCGATTGAACTTTGGTAACTTGCAGTGTAAGAGGAGGTGCACCAAACGATAATTGAAAGGAAGTATTGAGATTAGGATGACCCGTAACACCCGGAGTAAGCCACTTGGTAAGCGGCATGCATGCTGTGAGCGAACTATATATTTTACTCTGGGTAGGATCCAGAATACCAAGCTGGTGACGTATTTCAGGCATGACAAGAGGGGTTAAGGTATTGATGATTGAGTAATGATTCCATACAACAGACAAGAGTATAAATAACAAGTGAATATATAAAAATTCCGTATGCCTCACAACGACAGGTTATTTTCGTTGGATAACAAAGTGTGGAGAAAGAGTAAATCTGCGGGCACAAAACTTTATAAAGGAAAAACTGGCGCGATCATCAACTATCCCCCACGTTTTATTCAAATGCCCCTGTTAAATCCTGTCGGTGTTCAGGCTTATTGTGCTACTTTGTAGACATTAACCCCCTGCCTTTGTAACCATCAGGATGCTTGCAGGAATATATAGATGACAACGCAGTGAACATGATGTGGAAATTATTTTTCCGGGTATTTACAGGAGCTATGCTGATGGCTCTCACTGTTGCTTTTGCGCAACAGGAACCCAAAAGTCGCATAAAACGCTATGGTATTAAGGAAGGACTTTCGCAAGGTGTGGTAAACACAATTTCGCAAGACGACCAGGGCCTGATGTGGTTTGCTACGGAAGATGGTCTGAACCGTTTTGATGGATATTCTTTTAAAGTGTTCAAGTATGATCCTGACAACACGCGCGGACTGGCCGATAATTTTGTGCAGCATGTATATAAAGATTCCGAAGGTGTGTTGTGGGTGTCGTCACGCAAAGGGCTCCACCAGTTCGATCCGTTAAAAGAACAGTTTACACTCTATCAGCATGATTACCCGGCCGAGGTAAGTTACCCTACCAACGATGTGAGCTTTATTGCCGAAGGCAGTGCCAACAACTTATGGGTGGCGTGGTATGGAACAGGTTTCGCTTCGTTTAATCGCACTACCAAAAAATTTATACCCTATACCGATCGTACGTTGCCGGCACTTACCAGCACACAGACACTTACGCTGCACGAAGATAAATTCGGATTGCTGTGGGTAGGTACGCAAAATGGTGGCCTCAATGTTTTTAAAGTCAGTAACGGTACCGTTGTAAAGAAACATGAGAGTTTGTCGGCTACGGCTATACTTCCATCACTCAATGTACGCTGCTTTGCCGAAGATCATGCCGGCAATATGTGGATAGGCACGGCACGCGGGCTCGTACTCTACAAACGACAGGACAACAAGTTCTATACCTTTAACCTTCCGCATTTTGGTATGGCCGGCAAAAGTATATTTACCCTGCTGGCTGATAGTCGTGAGCATTTGTGGATCGGTGTGCAGGGAAGCGGACTATATTCTTTGGACTTGCGCCAGTTCAACAGTCGCCCGTTGGATGACATTATCTTCAATCATATTCAAAATCTTAACGACTACGATATTTCCAAGCGCACGGTACAATCGCTCTATGAAGACCGCGATAAAAATTTGTGGATCGGTACGTTTGGAGACGGAGTATATATGATCAGCAGTATACAGGAAAAATTCAGCCGTATACAAACCAAACAGTATAACAATGCAGCGCTCAGCTTTGTACAGTACTACGGTATGTGTTACGATCAGAACGGCAACCTGTGGCTGGGCACCGATGGCGATGGTATATATAAATCCAAAGTAAATGGCGAAGTGGTAAAACACTATGCCGCCAATGGAGAGAAAGGTCTTACCGAGAATGCTATACTTAGTGCGTTGCGCGATCATAACAATACTTTGTGGTTTGGTACATACTCACAAGGTATATTTCAGTATGATGCAGCGCGCGATGCATTTTTGAATTTCCGCTATGATGGCACATTGTCGGGAGGTAATGATGTGCGTGTAATGGTAGAAGACAGCCGGCATACAATATGGGTGGGTACAAACCGTGGTGGCTTGTGTGTGCTGGATAAAGCTACACGCTCTTATAAAAATATACCGGGTATAAGCGGAGCGTTGCACGATGGTGATATACGGTCGATTGCCGAAGATCGTTCCGGGGGATTGTGGATCGGTTGCTATGGCGATGGACTATACTATTTTAATCCGGGCACTAATAAAGCACAGCGGTACTTCCATATATCCCAACAAAACGACCAATTGAAAAGCAATGTCGTGTTTGCTGTGAGTATAGATCGCAAAGGTAAAGTATGGATTGGTACGGGTGGTGGCGGGTTGAGCGTATACGATCCGGCAACCAAAATAATTAAACGCTATAGTGATAAGAATGGACTTGCCAATAACACGATCTATGCCATTCTTATAGACAATGCCGATAATCTGTGGCTCAGCACAAACAAAGGCATTTCAAAATTTGAAGTAACTACTGAGCGATTCTATAATTATGATGTGAACGATGGTTTGCAGGAAGGGCAATTCAACCCGGGCTCCGCGTTGTATAATGATATAGCAGGGTATATGTGCTTTGGCGGAACGATGGCACTGAATGTATTTTATCCGGAACAGGTAGTGGAGAATCTGAAGAAACCGGAAGTAATGCTCTCGGGCTTTCAGCTCTTTAACAAACCGGTAGAAGTAAACGGCAATGGAGAAAATGATTTTACACTCGACCAGGTAATCAGTCAAACCAAGAAGATTACATTACGACATGATCAGTCTGTTTTTACGTTTGATTTTGTGGCCATCAACTATAGTTACCCGGAGAAGAACAAGTATGCTTATAAACTGGAAAGCCTGGACCATGACTGGAACTATGTAGGCAATCAGCGCTCAGCCACCTATCGGTATTTACCCGCTGGCGATTATATATTTAAAGTAAAAGCGTCTAACCAGGATAACAATTGGAGCGATGACTATGCGAGCATTGCCATTACGGTATTGCCTATTTTTTGGAAAACACCGCTGGCATATTTACTATATCTGATCGCGATAGGAGGGTTGTGCTATGCGGCTCTATCGGTTCGCAGAAAACAGGCAGCCTTGCGCAAGCGCCTCAAAATTGAGAAAGCTCAGCGTAAACGCGAGCGACAGATGGTGCAGGAGAAGTTGAGTTTCTTTACAGAGATATCGCACGAGTTTCGTACACCGCTCACGCTAATGATCGGCCCGCTGGAAGAAATGGTAACGCGCGAAGGCAGTTATACACCTACCGGCCGAAAGCTGAAGATGGTATATCGCAATGCGCACAAGTTGCTAAGCCTCATCAATAAACTACTGGACTACCGCAAGATTGAAAGTGGAAATATAGTATTGAAGGTAAAGGAAGACGACATCGTTGCGTTTGTAGAAGAGATCTATATCACGTTCAAGGAACTGGCCAATCGCAAGAATATCCATTTTCATTTCCATGCCAGCGAGCCTTCACTCATGGTGTGGTTCGATAAGGAAAAACTGGAGATGGTGGTAAACAATATACTTTCCAACTCCTTTAAATATATAGGTAAAGGCAACGAGATCAGCATCTCTATTTTGAAACAGGTATCTGAGAAATGGCCGCAGGGGAAAGTCTCCATCAAGATCAAAGACAATGGTATAGGTATACCCAAGAAACAACTCAGTAATATCTTCGACTGGTTTTATAAAGGCGATAATACAGCCCCGATGAGTTCGGGTATAGGCTTGGCGCTGGCCAAGAAACTGGTACACCTGCACAAAGGTGAAATATATGTAGAGAGTATAGAAGGCAGCGGCTCTACCTTTAGTATAAAACTCCCGCTGGGTAAAGATCATTTCAGGCCCAACGAGATCATTATCGATAACAGCGAAGATCGTTTTATACTGGGCGAAAATGGCAGGCAGCCCTATATTCCTGAAATTATTTCTGAAGATATAGATGATGAAACCTCCGGAAAAAAAGGCATGCGGAGTTTGTTACTCGTAGAAGATGACGAAGACATCCGCTTGTTCCTGCGCGAATATTTTGAGAAGAACTATAAGATACTGGAAGCCGCCAACGGCAAAGAAGGATTATCGCTGGCCATGGATCATCACCCCGACCTGATCATCAGCGACATTATGATGCCCGAGATGAACGGTATAGATTTCTGCAAAGAACTGAAAGGTAATATTCGCACCAGTCATATACCCGTTATACTGCTCACCGCGAAAACATCGCTTACGCATCACAAAGAAGGTATAGAAATAGGAGCCGATGCCTATATCACCAAGCCCTTTAGTCCGGAGATGCTGGCGCTCACCATGAACAACCTGCTGCAATCGCGCGAGAACCTGAAACGTTTTTACCGCAACTTGTTTACTGCCGTGCCGGCCGGCACAGCTATAGCAGAGCCTCACTCTCCTGATGAAAAATTCCTGCACTCTATTTATGATTTGCTCAAGGTAAACCTGGACAACCCCGAGTTTAATGTAAATGAATTGTGCGAAGCGCTGAACATGAGCCGCTCCTTATTATATAAGAAAGTAAAAATGCTCACCGGCCTTTCGCCTGTAGAATATTTGCGATCGCTCCGCATGCAGGAAGCCGCGCAACTGTTGAAGTCGCAGAAATATAAAGTCTTTGAAGTAGTATATATGGTCGGATTTTCTGACCTGAAATATTTCCGGCAGTGTTTTGTAAAAGAATTTGGCTACCCGCCCTCCGAGTATATCAAGAACAGCGATGGTAAAGATTGATTAGAAGTGGTGTCTGGTTCTTGTAGTGTAGGGTGTTCCCACCCGACACAACTCAAAAAGGAAAGTAATTTTCTTCAGTAAGTAATCATCGCGTAATGTATTTCTAAATGAAGCATTCATCCTTTCAGGATCAGTCAGATGGAAACACCTGACTGGCACTTTAAGCTCGCACTTTAAACTGCCCTTCTCACCAGAACTTCACTCCAACAGCCACGAT
>NZ_DATCSD010000350.1:0-15976 GCF_036568665.1 Ohtaekwangia sp.
TCAGACACGAAAGCATAAGCAGGCCATATATAGGCCACTGTTTATTTTTCATCGCGATCAATAGATTCTTTATAGAGTATTTTTCCGGTAGCGTCAATGAAGGTGATCAGCATGGTTTTTCCCTTTACCGATACCATCATAAAGCCACACGTACTTCGGGCAAATTTTACGAGCGGGTCTTTTTCGCGCACGGAAGTATATTCCGAGCCGCCACCAGAGACGAGGTGATGAACAGAACTCTTCTTGCTTTGTAAACTTTGCAGGCTGTGATCGTGCCCGGCAAAATATACCTGCACGTGGTGTTTCGCCATCAGCGGAACAAGGTTGGTTTCAAATGATTTCTCGCTGCCATGATCGCCAACCGAATAGGCAGGGTGATGGCCTACTACAATTTTCCATTTTTCCGTAGAAGATGCGAGCACACTGTCGATCCAATGCAGCTGTCGTAAAGTATCTTGCTTTATGATATTTTCGTTGAGGTTATCTCCGTAATAATCCCGAACGAACGGATTGGTATCGATAAATACAAAGCGTATATCGTGCGTGGCCAGGGTATAATACCGGTCGGGCATTTTCCACCGCTGACTTTTTTTGGTGTAGTCGATCTGTGCCTGTACGTTGCCCTGGTAATCGTGGTTGCCCAGTGTATTATACCACGGTATCTGCAGGGAATGGCTGCGGTATATATTTTCAAATGAGCTTATCCATTGGTAGTCATCAATACTCGCTACACCACAGCAATAAAAATTATCGCCAGTAGAAATAACAAAGCGGGCTGTAACCTGGTTAGCAGCTATACCCATCCAGTCGGCAACATCCTGCTGGCAGCCCTGGCCGTTGCGTCCCCAATCGCCAAACACAATAAAAGGCAATGCGCCTTCTTCTTTTAAGAGTCCGTCCACTTTTTTACCGACCAAATGTTTTTCCACGCGTTGTGCGCAGGTATAATTACACAGGAAGGTGATAAAGAGTAAACACAGGAGGGGAGTATAATGCTGTAACCGATGCTTCATGATGCATGAATATAGGAAACTGTTTGTACAGTAGTGTATACGTTGTAAAAAAATGGGGCCGTGGCCCAAACTTCCACGTACCCCGGCAACCAAATCAGGAATCTATTGATACCCTGGATTCTGTTGTAACTGTGTATTGAGTGTGCGAGCGGTTGTAGGAATTGGGAAGATACGTTTGTTCGGATCAGCATCGGTCTTAAATCCCCATGACTGCTCGTATGTTCCAAAACGTATCATATCATTCCGATGCCATGCTTCAGCAACAAATTCGCGACAGCGTTCTTCATATATATACTGCAGGTCAACACTGCCCAGGTCTCCACTGGTAGTGCGGTTGGCACGCAGTTGATTTACCAATGTTAAAGCCTGATCGCCCAGCGTAGGTGTACCACCGCGAAGTATAGCTTCCGCTTTCATCAGTATAATATCGGAGTAACGAAATACAGGCACATCGTTATTCTGATTGCGCGAGGTGGAAGAAGCATCCGGATAAAATTTGATATTGCGATAGCCCATGTTCCAGGCAATCTCATCATTACCCAAATCGAAATTGGCAGGATCGTATCGCAGTAAAATATCGGGAGTGATTTCTACCTGGTAAGTATAGGAGGCTGATGGATCTGATCCGCTATATTTAAAATCGTATCCGAGATTGGTAGTGGTTACGGTTACAGGAGTAACGCCATCATTCAAATATTGCAAGCCTTTCAGCCATTGTGCATTGCGTATATCGTTCGCATCATCTTCAAAGTATGCATAAAATTCCGGCAGTGTACTTTCCGGTGCACTGGGTGTAAATGGTAAACTGAATTTGGCTTTGAGTGAACGCGGAACATCATAACGTGCATGATACATATAGCCGTTGGTTCCGCTAAACGCTGTAGCAGCAGGATCGTAGGGTATAGCAAAAATAAATTCCTTCATGGTTGGCCCGTTGTTGGGATAAAACATTTTGAGATATGTGCTTCGGGGTTCGAGTGCAAATTTTCCGGAACTGATAATTTTATCGCACATGGCAATACAATCATTGTTACGATCGGTTCCGGCATATATACCGGCATTCAGATACATTTTCGCCAACAAGGCATAGGCGGTATATTGCGTCATTCGCCCATACGTAGCGGTACCTGTAGTTGTGCTCAGGTAAGGTATAGCAGCTTTTACTTCTGCCTCTATAAAATCAAATACTTTCGCACGCTCAACAGTCGGGTGTTGTGTAAAATCTCCGTATACCGTATCCAGCGGAATGTTACCATAAAGGTCCATCAGCATAAAATAGGAGAGAGCCCTTATCATTTTCAGTTCGGCTTGTGTGCTTTTCTTCTGCGAGTCGGTATCTGGTTGAGCCTCGCCTAATATAGAGATTGCCTGGTTTGTAGTGCCGATTACACGGGCAAGCCAGCTCCAGCAACCGTTGGTCCAGCCATGATCTTTTGTCCACGTGTGGTAGTGCAGCAGCATATAGTTCTGGTTATCGTACCAGTTTCCACCGCGTGCCGGTAATATAGCTTCATCGGTACTCAGCGTTTGCATAAACCAGTAGTCGAGAGAATAGTTACCGCGCAGGGCAGCGTAGGCAGTTCCGCTTACTGCTAAAAATTGCAGTGAATCTTGCGGAAATACATCGGGCGTTAATTCCGTAGTAGCGGGTTCGTCCAGATCATGGCACGCTGTTAAGCTTATGGCCATGCTGAAAATGAATATATAGTAAATGATCTGTTTCATGAGATGATAAGTTTATTCCGTTTATGCAGCATTAAAAGGAAGCATTTATACCCAGCAGGAACGTGCGTGTTTTAGGATAGAAGTTGTTGGAATCCACACCCAGTGCTGTGCCGCCCTGGTTGATTTCAGGATCTATACCTTTATACTTGGTGATAACAAATGCATTGTTCACAGAAGTATACAGACGCAGCGATTTGATATAGTTGCCGGCCAGTTTAAAGTTATAGGCCAGCGTGGCATTATCCAGGCGTACATAACTTCCGCTTTCAATAAAGCGTGAGGAGTATATATAGGCTCTTGCGTCAGCCTGCTGCCCGGCTACTTCTGCCAGCACATTGGTATATTGCGCGGTTCCCGGCCGGAACAGATCGGCTCGTGTAGCATTGAATATTTTGTTGCCAAACACACCACGGAAAAATACATTGAGTGTAAAATTTTTATAGGTAAACGTGTTGGTCCAGCCCATCAGTAATTTAGGTTGCGGACTTCCGGCATAAAAGTAATTATCAGAACCTGTTTGCGTTGTGAGGTTTCCGTTCTTATCAATGTATTGCGATTTGCCTGCTTCATTTTGGCCTGCATAATGTTGAGTGAAGAATTGACCTAAGGGTTTACCGGTTTTGAATATCTGCAGGGTAGCACCTGTTTGACCTTGTCCTTCCGGACGGGTATAGGTAATTGAATCTCCACCGTTGAACAACGGGTTTGATAAACTTGTAATCTTGTTGGTGTTGTGCGCCAGATTTATACCCGTGTTCCAGGTAAAATCTCCGGCCTTAACCGGTGAAGCATTCAGGGATAGTTCTATACCTTTATTATTAATGCTTCCGCCATTGGCTACAATAGTACCGGCAGATACCAGGGCCGGGTTAACGGCATAAGAGGCAATCATGCCGGTAGTATTCTTATTATATAATTCAATGGAACCACTGAGTTTGTTGTCAAGGAGTCCGAAGTCGACCCCTATATTGGTAGTGGCGGTTTTCTCCCAGCGCAGATTAGGGTTTGATGCCTGCACCGGCCCATAGGCCGCCAGTTGTTGGCCATTGTAGTAAAATGTACCCTGGCTTCCCATAATGAATTGTGCTGTATAGGCATTGAACCCGGAAGAGTTGCCGGTAACGCCATAGCTGCCGCGCAGTTTCAGATCGGTAAATATACTCTGTGTGGTCATGAAGCCTTCTTCAATGATACGCCAGGCTACACCAACGGAAGGAAAGTATCCCCATTGATTATTGGCTCCGAACACTGAGCTGCCATCTCTGCGCACAGACCCCTGCAGTAAATATTTATCTTTATAATTATAGTTTACGCGGAAGAAATCGGAGATCAGCTTGGTTTTATAGTAAGTATTATCATTGCCAAAGTTGATGCGATAGGAAGGTATAGCATACGGATTACTCAATACAAAATTCGAGTAGCCGATGTTATCAACAGCAAAGTTGGTGCTCGTTACCTGGAAACCATCGCCCACCTCGCTACCCTGATACGAATAACCGAGCACAGCGTTAATGGTATGATCGCCCAGGTCTTTATCCCAGGTTATATACGTTTCTAATATCTTTTTAGTGGTTTGATAGGTGTTGCGTAACGCTGTACCGTTCGTTCCGAAGTTGAGCAGCGTGTGTACTGCCGGAGGATCAGGATTGTTGTAGAAATTGACACCTCCATAAGTTTTGGAATAGTAACTGTCGTAAGCTTCACCGTGCAGTGAATTTTCATTCTGATAAGACACGTTGATGTCGTACATCAGGCCGAAGGGTAATTTTACCTGTGTGCTGAAGCCGCCCACAAATGTAGTATACTTTGTTTCGTCTTTGGCGTGATCGATCATCGCCATAGGGTTAAAGTATGCACCTGTGGTTGTGTTTTCAAAATAATCTCCATTGGCATCACGCACGGGCGATACCGGCAGGCGGTATATCATCTGTTGCAATACGTTGTTACGCAACGGAGTGTTGGTAGCATTGTTGGTAGAGTAATTCAGGTTGATGCCGAACTTTACTTTGTCGTTTAGAGCATACTGATCCATCGCCAGGCGTGCGATCACGCGACTCAATGAACTCTTGGGAAGTATACCGTCTTTATAGGAGTAATTTACACTGGCGCTATAGGTGTTATGTTCTGTGCCACCGTTGAACGATATATTGTGATTGTGCGATACGGCTGATTTTTTCTCAACTGTTTTTTGCCAATCGGTATTGGCTCCGAGATCATCAGCCGGTGATAATGCCAGTCCACTTTCTCCCAGAAAACTTCGCAGTTGATTGGCATCCATCATTTTCAGCCGATGCGATACTTTTTCCACACCAACATAGCTGCTATAGGTAACTTGTGTTTGCCCTTTCTTGCCGCGCTTGGTGGTGATCATAATCACACCGTTGGAAGCGCGGTTGCCATAGATCGCTGTGGCAGAAGCATCTTTTAATATATCAATCGATGCTATATCATCGGGTGCTACAATGGATATATCGGCTCCTATAATTCCGTCTATCACATATAAAGGAGTTTGCGAGCTGTTCAGTGTAGAAGCACCGCGGATAATTACTGCAGCTTTTACGTTGGGGTCGCCACTGGCTGATATATTTACTCCCGGAATTTTACCTTGCAGCAATTGTGCTACATCGGTAATGGCACCTTTGTTCATCTCTTCCGGTTTTACATTGGTAATGGCGCTGGCCAGGTTCTTTTTGGATTGTGTACCATAACCTACTACCACCACTTCGCTAAGGGTTGCTATATCTTCTACCAGTAATACATCGATGGTAGAGCGGCCTTCTACCGGTATTTCTTCGCTAACATATCCTACAAAGGTAAAAACCAGTGAAGCATTGGAGGCTTCCACCATTAATGAATAATCTCCATTACTGTCGGTTGTAGTACCGGTGGTGGTGCCTTTCACTAATACTGATACACCGGGTAACGGACCATCGTTCGATGTTACCTTGCCCTTTATCTGCCGGGCATCTTGTGCCAGCACCGCAGCGTGCGAGAACCCCGTTAGCATAAACAAGAGGATCATCCATCTGTAGTATTTTTTCATAAGCATTGTTAAGGTTTAGTATAGGTTGTATTTGTCGAGTTGCGGTGGTGAGCACGCTTACAGCTGTATGTGCGTTGCGATGCCAGGAAGGTATATATCTATAGGTGTATTCATTTTTTTATTATTCTTTTATCTGTTACGGAAGGATGATACCTTTCCTATTCCTTGTATCGCTGAGGCTATTACAGATTTAGATGAAAATATTGATCGTATAAAAAATATTCACCGAACGGATATATTCTGCGGGTGAAGAGATGTATTTACTCTCTGAAGGAATCAGTGCATCTTGTTGCGATGCTAACGCAACTTGCGATTCTGATATATAGGTATATATTGCAGTACGCTTATATGAAGAAATTGTTATGCATCGGAATATTTTTAATGGTGTGGCAGGTGTTGCCTGCACAAGAGCTGCATTTTGACCGCATGAGTATTGCCGATGGTCTATCCAGTAATTCCGTATATCATATTTTTCAGGATAGCCACGGTATGATATGGCTTGGCACGCTGGATGGACTCAATCGCTTTGATGGTTATGATATTAAAATATACCGGCATGATAAGTTAAAGTCCAACAGCCTTTCCAATAATCGCATTACGCATATACGTGAAGATAAGTCGCACCAGCTCTGGCTGTACGATGAATTTAGCAGTGTGTTGAACCGGTATAATCCACGCAGTGGTAAATTCTATACCTATTATTTAGATGCCGTGGCGGGGCACGAACTCGAAATACCTGATACACTTTATATAAATAAGCAGGGACTATATATACAGTCTGAACTGGGATACCGCCTGCAGCACGATGCTGCAAAAGATGCTTTTAGCGTATTGCCCAAAATTGATTCGGCTATACTGAATCAGCAAAAGCGTGAACGAAATGCAAGCCTGCTTACAGCGTTTGATCATTACCTGAAAGAGATAAAGAGTAATTATAACACGAAGAACATTCGCATCCGCAAGGTCATTCGCGACTCAGACGGCCGGTATTGGATTGCTACCCGGTTTGACGGGCTCTTTACAGCAACCAAGGCCAACGGACACTATATATTTACCAGTCACCTGCGGGCAACTGATAGCTTCGATCATATTAACAGCGAAGAGATTTACGATGTGTTTGAAGACCGCTCAAATGTGATATGGGTTGGAACAAAGAACAGCGGTGTATATACCTATTCCAAGTTCCGGTATAAATTTGATCATATACAGGAAGTGCAGCTTCCGCAGCGGTCTTTCACCATCGGAACGGTGCGTGCTCTGTTAGAAGATGAACAGGGAACACTATGGGCAGGCACCAACGAGCAAGGCTTGCTGAAAATAGAAAAGAACCATCGAGATGCCACACTCTACAGGCCGGATCCCAATAACGCACGAAGTATAGGCCACCGTTTTATCCGCGCTTTGTGGACGGATGCTGACAAGCAACTATGGGTTGGGCATTATGATGGCTATAGTCTGTATCATGCCGGCACGGGTGATTTTACACGTTATATGCCGGCAGATATACCGCTGGATAAACTCCGGGTATATTCTTTTAAAGGTGGCCGCAATAAAACGATATGGATGGCCGGGTGGGATGTAGTGTTGAACTTTGATCCGACAGTGAAGCGATATACTATATATTCGCGCGAGACAGCCAAAGAAAACGGTTTCGTAATTGAGAATGTGCGCGAACTGCTACTCGATGATGATCACGACCTGTGGATGGCGGCAGGAGAGAAGGGGCTGTGTATATATAACAAGGAGACTGGCAAATTCACCACCATACGATCGGAACCGGGTGTAGCGAACAGTCTTCCTTCCAACAATATATTTGATATTATGCGCGATAGCGGCAGGCGTATCTGGCTTGCTACGGCCGATGGTTTGTGCGAGTTTGATCCGCAGCGACACCAGTTTACCAATTATACTGTGAATGAAGGTTTGCCGGGCAACCTGGTATATGGTATACTGGAAGATCGTCATGGATTTTTATGGTTGAGTACTACAAAGGGAATTTCGCGCTTTGACCCGGTCCGTAAAACATTTCGCAACTACGATGAGAGCGATGGCCTGCAAAGCAATGAGTTTTCGGAGAATGCTTTTTTTCAAAACGATGCCGGGGTCATGATGTTCGGAGGTATAAATGGTATCACCATCTTTCATCCCGACTTTGTACCCGATAATGCTATACCCCCACAAGTGGCCATTACAAACCTGAAGGTGTTTGATAAGCCTCTCTCGGAAGCAGAAGCATTTGATGTAGATGCGATCGATGAGCGACTCATGAACGAAGAGGAAATTATCCTTACACCGGAGCAACGCTCGGTATCTTTTGAGTTTGTGGCGCTGCATTTTGTAAACCCGAAGAAGAATAATTATGCCTATATGCTGGAAGGATTTGACAAAGACTGGATATACCGCAATGCCAATATCCGTTTTGCGAATTATACCAACCTGGAACCGGGCACGTATTATTTTAAAGTAAAAGCTTCCAACAGCGATGGTGTGTGGAACCTCAATCCTGTTCGGTTGAAGATTACGATCAAGCCGCCCTTCTACGCTACATGGTGGTTTCGTATAGCCTCCGGGTTGTGTGTAGTGCTGGCCGGTGTGTGGGCGTATCGTAAACGGATCGCGACTATACGCAAGGAGCAAAGTCTGAAGTCTATTCAACTGGAATCGGAGCTTGCATTTTTAAAGAGCCAGGTAAACCCGCATTTTCTGTTCAATACATTCAATAATATATATGCGCTGTGCCAGGTAAACTCGAAGAATGCCGCGCCCATGGTAGGTAAAGTTTCGGAGATGATGCGCTATATGATCTACGATTGTGCCGCTGATCGTGTGCCGCTGCAGAAAGAGATTGAATACCTGCGCAACTATATGGATTTGAATCAGTTGAAAAGTGCACGCAGGCTCAATACAGAGTTTAGTATAGAAGGCAGTCCCGATGGTTTGCGCATTGTGCCATTGCTGCTCATTAATTTTTTAGAAAACAGTTTTAAGCACAGCGATATATATAGCAATGGCGATGGATTTATACAAATGCGCTTGCATCTAGAAGGGCAGGAGCTGAGCTTTACCATTATCAATTCGTTTCGCGAGAGAAGCATTCAGAACAATAACCAAACCGGTATAGGGCTTACAAATGTAAAACATCGGTTGGCGTTGCTATATGCCGGCAAGCATACGCTGCGCCTCGAAAAAAATACACGTATATTTGAAGTACAACTTAAACTGAAACTCGATTGACGATCCGGTGCCTGATTATTGACGATGAATTTCTGGCGCGCCAGCTTCTGGAAGGGTATATTCAGAAAGTACCTTTCCTGGAATTGGTTGGCCAATGCGAAAGCGCTTTTGAGGCAATGCAGATTTTGCAGGACGAAAAAATAGACCTGATGTTTCTGGATGTGAACATGCCGGAGCTGAGCGGTATAAATTTCATTCGCACGCTTAAGCATAAACCGGAAATCATTATTACCACCGCTTATTCCGAGCATGCGCTGGAGGGCTATCAACTGGATGTGATGGAGTATTTGCTGAAGCCTATCTATTTCGAACGTTTTATGCAGGCCATAAATAAAGTGCGAGATATGATTTGCATGAAGGCGAAAGCACGTGAGGTTGAACGGAAAGATGATATAGCGGAAGTATCGCGCATATCGAAGGGAGAGGATTATCTTTTTATAAAAACGGGCACGCAAATGATCGTAAAGGTATATCTCAACGATATACTATACATTGAGAGCCTGCATGAGTATGTGCGCATCTGGCTGCGAGACGAGAGTCACACGATCTATCATTCACTAAAGAGTCTGCTGGAATTTTTGCCGGGCAATCAGTTCATCCAGATACATCGCTCCAGCATTGTAAACTTTCATAAGGTAGAAGCTATAGAGGGTAATTGTGTAAAGATTAACGGGCAGAGTATTAGCATCGGTAAAAACTATCGCGATGAGTTTCTGAATCGCGTAAAGAGTAAAAGCATTGGCATCCAGCCCGGCAAACCTTCCCCCAGAGGTAACGATGAGCCGGGAGATATACCGGCTGCAGAGTAACGCTGTAAACTTTCGTACAGCCATCATTCATTCCTATTATTCCACTGAAATAAGTAAATCGGTAATTCACCGGGCAATTTCGTATTTTGTAAGTCTTAATCCTGAACAAACCGCTACCTGTTATGACCCCGGAACAAATTGAAGAAATTTTAGTCGCTACCTCATTGGGCTGGTGGGAATACCAGGCGTCATCAGATACGGTATCAACCAATCCTGCCTGGCTAAAAACACTGGGCTATGCTGATCTGTTTGCTTCGTGGGATCGGGAGCGATGGCTCTCGATCATTCATCCGGACGATCGCGCAAGTATACTTCATAAACTTTCCAATACAGCGATCGATTCGTTCGAAACGGAAGTGCGCATGCTGAACAATCATGGTGACTATATATGGTTTTCATCGCGCATGAAAATTGCCGAACGCGATGTGCACGGGCTGCCGCTTCGTATACTCGGCATCAATGTAGATATACACGAGCGCAAGCGTATAGAAGAGCTGGAGCGCGAGGTGACGCGCAAAACGGAATTGATACAGGGCATTATGCGTATCTCATTTTCGTCAACCAGTGTTTATGATTTTCTCAATCAGAAGATCATTCACTCACAGTGGCGTATACTGCGGTCGTTCGGGTATGATGAAGGTGAATTTGAAAATGTATCCAATCATTTCTTTCAAAAGATACTACACCCGGAAGATGCATGGATCATTGAGAAGCACATTGAAAAAATCCGCCAGTCGAAAAAGGAGCAGGTAGTGGAATGTATATTCCGGCTTCGTGACAAAAGTGGAAGCTACCATTGGGTAGCACTGCGCGATTCTGTATTACGCTGGGATAAGAACGGAGATATATGCCAGCTGGTAGGTACAATTGTAGATGTAACACGCTATAAAGCGATCAAGCAGCAACTCGATGATAATTTAGCGATGCTCGATTCACTCTCCTATAGAAATTCACACGAGCTGCGCGCCCCGGTAGCTACTATATTGGGATTGGTAACCCTGATCCGCCACGAACTCCAAACCGAAGGAAGTATACAGGAACTGGTAGATATACTCGAAACCACCATTGTAAAAATGGACAACGTTATCCGCGATTTTGGAAAGGCACTATCGTAGTGTAAGCGTAAAGCTGAAAGTTTAAAGCAGAAAGTAAATACACTCTGCTTATAGCTTTAAGCTTTCCACTTTCAGCATACTGCTTGAATTTTCTGCGTTAATCTGCGCGATCAGCGGGGAACAAATGCATTTATTCTGTGTGAATCTGTGAGTTCTGTGGGAACCAAAATCCGGTTGCACAGAGGAACACAAAGAAGACACAGAGTTTCACAAAGATATATACTCTTCTATCCGTTAAACAAAAAAAAGAGTCTCCGGAATAACCGAAGACTCTTTTGCATAGCAAACTATATCTTATTTAATTTCCAAGTGCACCTATATATGCAGCAGGTGCCGGTACATTATAGGTGGTGCCGCCAACGGTATGACTGGTGAATTTTGTAGCGAATCCTGTTTTGCCTTTGTTCAGCGCTGGAGAATCTGCTTTCAATGCGAAGTTCATAGTTGCAGGATAATCCAGGTTATCAGCGTTTGCTGCTGTCTGATAGTTGAAAGCAGTTACATCAAAGTTTACAAATTTAGGATCGTTTGCTCCGGTAGCACCCGATATATCGTTGCCCGTTTCAAAATCGCCCTTCACTACAGAACCGGTAGAAGGATAAAACTCAGCCGATATCACATCGTTGTTGCCATAGTATAGATTATATCCCAGTGAGCAGTTGGCTACATCCGGATTGTCAGGCGATTTAGGGAAGCGTGTTCCATATTTACAGTTCACGGCAATGTTGTTATACGCTTTGCCACGTCCGGTTTTCTCCAGGTTGAAAGAACCACCGCGACCGGCTTTTGTCTGGCGCCAGCCTCCGTTGATCGCTGTGTTGTTATATACATTCACATCCATCTGCGGTGTGCGTCCATCAGAGTTAGACCATTTTACACCATTCGTAGCAGGTTGATAGAATATATTGTAGGCTACATCTCCCAATGAACCACTCTTGATGTTCACTGCTTCGCCACCGGTTTTACCGTTGTAGATATAGGTGTTGTACGCGATCAGCAGTTTACCCTGGTTGATGCGCATACCATCGTCTTTTGTATAGGCAATCGTAGAGTGCATCATCACAAACTCACCGTTCGGGTTGTTGAAATATAGTCCGAAGCGGGGATCACCTTCTTTCAATTCACCGGAAGTAACAATGGTACTACCGGCTACTGCAGGTGCACCGGCATATTCAATGTGCGTATAGAGCACTACCATTTCCTGCGATGTAGAAGTAGCCAATATACCACCCCACAAACCAGCGAATATATTTTCTTTTGTCTGCTTGGCATCAGCCACAGTAAACACAACCGGTTTATCGGCTGTACCATAGCTATAGAAGTTACCTTCTACATCAATCTCCGGGCTGTTGGCTTGTGTACCATCGCCATCTACAATTACGGTAACACCTTCTTTTACTGTAAGTGTTTTTCCGGCAGGCACGCGCAGGTTGCCACGCACAATATAGGTACGTGACGGACCCCATACACCATCTACATCTCCGGCAGTAAGTTCTACGGGAGGTTGCTCGGTAACATCAACACTTACTATATAGGTTACTTGCTGTTCAGCCTGGTCGTTTACCACAACGGTAATCTTACCGGAGCCTGTATCAAACGGAGCAGTATAATTGATCTTGGCTGTACCGGTTGCTTCACCTACACCGGTAATGTCGCTTACGGTAACTGTTCCTATATCCGTTGTAGCGGTAATATCTTTTACTCTTCCGGCAGCCGATACGCTAACAGTAAACGTTTTGGCATCTCCGAATTTGATCGGCAGGGTAGATACATCCGATGTAACAAGCGGAGCACTTGGCTTCTTGTCTTCATCTTCGCTACAGCTTGCTATCAGCACGCAGGCAACTATAGCAGTGAGTGCGATAAATTTGTTGAGTAGTGTTTTCATACTAGAACATCAATTGAGTTAAAATTTATTGTTAATCGTTTTTATGCCATTGAGCGCGTATACCCATACGGAAGGATTGATAGTACTGATCTCTGCGCACCAGTGTTTTGTGTTGAGGATCGTCCTGGTACGGATACTGTACTACATTGCCTTCGTCCTGGTATACCGGTTTTTTGATATATACTCCGTAGCTGGAGTTCAGCAGATTGGTTGCTTTCAGGAAAACATCAAAGCGTTTGGAGATGCGTTTCTCCAATGAGAAGTCGAGTAATACAATGGGACGTGAATACATATCGTTGTCCAGGTAAGGTGATGTAGCTTCGAGTCGTTCACCGGTATATACCATGGAGAGTTGAGATTCCCATCCTTTCTGCTGATCCTTGTAGAGCAAGGAAAGATTGCCGATGTGCTTGGCTTGTCCTTGCAGCGGGCGTGTTTCGTTTACACTTTTGGTAATGAGATCGCTGGTGTTGTCGTTCGGGTTCTCGCGAACGAAGATAACTTTAGAAGTAGTGATGCGTGAGTAGGTATACGTATAGTTTGCCCGTACGCCAAACTTGCTGAAATATTTTGTATAGTCCACTTCAAGACCCATGTTGCGCGCTGTACCGAAATTATTCGGTTGCAGGGAGGGTGTGTTGTTTACCCCGCTGCGCACAATAGCATACTCGATCGGATCCTGTATGCGCTTGTAAAATATACCGATGAGTAATTGATTGGTTGAGTTTGGAAAATTTTCCCAGCGAAGATCTATATTATCAGCTTTTACTCTTTTCAATCCCGGGTTGCCGAGTTCCTGGTAACCATCATCTTCAAGCGTATAGGGCACGATCTCAAAGAATCCCGGGCGAGATATAGCGCGATAGTATGTAAAGCGCAGGTTGGTGTTCGATGATAGTTTATACTTTATACCCAGGCTTGGCAATACATCGGTATATATCTGGCTGCTGTCGGGTGCCTGGCCTGTCTCGGGCGACTTCAAAGTATATCCCTGGTCGGTATGCTCTACCCGTACACCGGTATTTACTTCCAGGTGATTTATATCCAGCTTACCGAGCAGGTAATAAGCACGTATATTTTCGTGTGCTTTGTAATTCAATTCATCGGTAGCGCTACCGGCAGGGTTTACAATTTCCCAGGTGACATCAGAGTATGTATTCCATTGTTGTCCTTGTGTTTGCAGGCCCGGATTCGGATCGAAGAAGTAGCGGTTAAAGTAACTGTCGCGGTTTTTGTTTCGGTACATTCCTCCGGCCTTCAGCAAACTGTTTTGCCATGATGAAGGTTGAAAAATAAAATTGATATAGCCCGTGCGATCAATGTCAGTGTTGTTCATCCACTGGCGTGGATTTCTGCGCTCTACAGTTTGAGGTTGCTCTACAAAATCTTTCAGCTCACCGTTGCGAATAAAACGTGCATTATCGGGCTGATCATTAGTAGCGCGCGAATATACTCCTGACCAATTCAATGTAAGCGGTTCAGCCAGTTTGTGATTTCCCTGTAATGATGTAGTGAAGATTGCCTGGTTTGTTGTTTTAGTACGCGTACTATATTGCAGTATAGCATCGCCTGCACTCGGATCGTAGTTACGGCCATCCAGAAATGTTTCTTTGATCTCGCGTGTTTCGTGATTCAGTAATTTATAGTAGCCACTATATAGTTTCAGCTCGTGCTGATCGTTGATCTTATAGTCGAGGCGTGTGTGCAGCGCTCCGCGAATCTGTTGCGTAGAGTAATGCCGATCCTGCACCGATCGGAGAGATGGTAAGTTTGAACCAAACTTGTCGGTATCATAATCAAACCATAAACTCTTGGTGCCGCGATAGGTGTTCTGAAAACTTCCTCCCACCATAAGCCCCAGCTTGTTGTGCACAAAGCGATTGCCGTATGAAAGCGAAGCGAGGGCATCGGGTATAGGCTTGATGTTGTTCGTCTCCAGGTTCTTTTTTGTAAAATCGCTGGGCTGTGCCTGATAGGTAGTGCCATATTCCTGTCGCGGAGATTTAGTGTCTACAACAGAAGCGTTATACTTATCAAATCCCTCACGGACGTTGATATAGTTATACCCCAACTGCAAGTCACTTTTTATTTGCCGTTCGGCAGGGGCACTCTTCATTACCATATTTACTGCACCGCCTATAGCATCGCCTTCCTGGTCGGCCGTAAGACTTTTATATACTTCCAGTCGCTCCAGTAAATTGGAAGGAAATATATCCAGCGGAACGTAGCGGTTCTTGTTATCAGGGCTTGGTACTTTTACTCCGTTGATCAATGTATAGCTATACCGTTTATCCATACCGCGCACAATGGCATATTGCGGATCACCGTTACTGTTGCGTTCAACCGAAAGTCCGGATACACGCTGCACAACATTGGCTACTGAAATATCGGGCGATAATGCTATAGCTTTTGCCGAGATGATATTGATGGTGTTGGCCGATGTTCGCTCAATGGTGCGGGCTTCTGTATCCGAGCCTTTCTCGGCTTGTCCGGTAACAACAATCTCGTTCAGTTGTGTCTGGTCTGCTTCCAGTATTACCGGGAGTGTAATTACTTCGCTGGCATTCTGGATCGTTACTTCCTGCTGTAATTCTTTATACCCGATAAAGCTGATCACCAGGGTATATTTACCAGCATCGAGGTTGGCTATAGTATAGCTGCCGTCAAGCCCGGCTATAGCATAGTGTGGTTGTCCCTGCACAAGCACGTGTGCTCCTACCAAAGCTTCCGAATTGGCATCGGTAACTTTTCCTTTGATGGAAGCGCTTTGGGCCACCAGCGGTACCGTTGCGAGCAACAGGATCCTCAGGATGTCTTTCAGTTTGTGAAAGCGATTGGTAAGTGTTTGAGCGTTCATACAGACAGGTAAAGCAGGTATAGATTATTTTCCGTTGGGTGATATGGTGAGATCATTACCCGCTATATCTTCCCAGCGGTAATAATGAAATGTTTTATCGGTAGACATCACCACGAATAATCCTTTGGCAAATTCATGATTGAGTGATGTACTGGTAACATCCGAGCCATCGCTTTCCTGCGCAGATACTTTCACCACTTTTTTCAGCTGATGGTCGTGCGGATTTTGTGCACGGCCTTCACGGGTATAGATAAAGAACTGGTTGGCTTGCTGATCTGACACCAATATATAG
>NZ_DATCSD010000351.1:0-5964 GCF_036568665.1 Ohtaekwangia sp.
GACTGTTCTCTGCTGTAAAATTATAGATCAGTGCTTCGCCTGTTGGGTTCAGCAACCATACACCGCGTTCCGTTCCCATCCATTTACGGTTGCCGCCATCTACGGCAATAGCCGTAACTTTATCATCGCGCAACAGAAACCGGCTATCATATATAGGTTTAACGGCATCGTCTGACGGACCAAAGAAATACGCTACGCCTATATCTGTTCCTACCCACACCAGTCCATCGCGATCTACCGCTATCGAGCGAACGTTTTTACTTGGCAAACCTCCGCTTCCGCTCTGGTCGGTTATATATTCATAGCCTCCACTGGTTTTATCATATACATATATACCTCCACCCTGCGTGGGGTTGGTTATCATCCACACATAACCCGATTGGTCAACCGCTATATCTACCGGGTAACGGCCTGGTATATTTTGCGCGGGGAATGACTGCCACGTGTTATCATCGCCAAGCAAATGCAGAGAATTAAGTGTACCATAATTTGCCACCCACAATCCATCGGTGGAAGACTCTACAGCAGTAACGTTTACAAATTTCCCGGGAGGGTTAAGATTAACCAGCGTGCTGTTTGTTTGATCATATACTATAGCTGATCCATCTTTCTTTTGTTCTTCTACACCCCAACCGAAAGATGCCGCATAGAGTGAACCAGTCTGAGCATTAAGAGCTATATCGGTAATATCAGTCGCGGTGGTTGCACGCGCAGACCACGAGCCATTGGTAAATTCATCAATCAATCCGGCATTGTTCAGCTTTACAAAAGCCGAAGTATAGCCACCGGCAACACTGCGCACAACGCCATCGTTATACTTTAACCGAAACGCAGAAGATTGCGTTGGGCCATTGGAGATGTAACTCGTAAACGCACCACTCGCATCGGAGAGCAGTCCGTTTACATCATCGCCAATCCACAGCTTTCCATTTTCTTCTATAGCAAACAGCGGATCCTGAATACGCGTATCGGTAACTTGCGTTAATACATTGGTTGCGCTTACCTTCCATAGTTTAGCATCAACACCTACCAACAAATTATTGGCAGAGGCATTCAAAAACTGAAACGTTGAACCATTAAAGTAACTTTGCAACACCCAACTACCGGAAGAGTAACTATACAAACCCGATGCGTTGATAGCTGCATATACTATATCATTTAGCACAGCAATAGATTGAATGGCTCCGCTAAATATACCTGCATCAAAACGTTTATAGTTATTAAAGTCGAGCAGGTTGTCCTGTAAATCGCCAGCCAGAACTCCTTTTTGTGTAGCCAGAAAAATGCTGTCGCCCTTAAATGTGCTCGCTATAATTTTCAGTGTTTCACCGGAGGCACCGAGGTCTCGCCAGGTTTCTTTTATTTCTGAGCGAGCGAGGTCAAGAACAAGCACGCCAAAGTCGGAAGAGAGATACGCGAGGCCGTTATGTATAGCTATATGATTTATACTTTTGGTGCCGGTAATAGAAGTGTTCTTCAGCGGATCGAGTGAAGTAACAACGTGATCTTTTATAACATCGATCTTGCCATCTCCATAGGCGATCAGTAATTTTTCTGTAACGGGGTCGTACTGTATATAGGTAATGGCAGTACCGCTTAGTCCGTTCAGTTTAGAGAATGTAGATATACTTTTATCACTTCTGTCAAGCATCATAATACCGTTCACGGCTGCACCATAAACGTATTGATCATCCAACGCTATACTACGAATGGAATTATACGATATATGCATACGCCAGGTGCCGATGGGAATTTCCTGGGCGGGAGAGTACGAAGATAGAAGTAAGAAGTAAGAAGTAAGGAGTAAAAAGCAGCGCGAGTAAATATACCGCGACAGGTATATCTTCATCCGGGTATAAATGCAGGAAGGTTGCTGTGAGAGGTGCATGCGTTATCCGTTCTTTTTTCTGGCCTTCATGCCTTCCATAAAAGATTGTCTGTTGCGTGCTTCATATTCTTTTCGCTCACCCAACATTACTTGTTGTTCGCTTGGCGAAAGTCTGAAAGAGAACGAAGCAAGCTCACCGGTTTGTGTACAGATGGCATGTACTTTTGTTACAAACTCAGCCACAGCCAGCAGGTAAGGCATAGACCCGAACGGTTTACCTTCGTAGTCCATATCAAGACCCGCTACAATTACACGCTTGCCTCCGTTGGCCAATGTATTGCATACCTCTACGATGGCATCGTCAAAGAACTGTGCTTCGTCAATTCCCACCACTTCACAATCTCCTGCCAGAAGTAAAATATCGCTGGCGAAATTTACCGGTGTAGAGCGGATAGCATTTTCGTTGTGCGAAACAATTTGCTCGTGATGATACCGTTTATCTATTACCGGCTTAAAGATCTCAACTTTCTGTTTGGCAATGATGGCACGATTGAGCCTGCGGATAAGTTCTTCCGTTTTACCGGAGAACATGCAGCCGGCTATAACTTCAATCCATCCACCGCGCCCTTGTTCGCGTCTGCTTCCTAAGTGGGGTTCTATAAACATTCGCTAAAATTAAGCATAGGCATGATATTATGGGAGGCAACCCGAGGCATATCGGTATAACAAGTTCTCAAATCTAACTGTCTAAAGTATTATATCTTACAAATCTCTCGTGTCAAATTAATATCTTTAAGGCCGTTAAAACGCATCAATCGAATACCAAGCATGGATGAAAAGATAAGTCTGGAAGCTATAGCCCTCTACGGAGATACATATGCTGAGAATGTGCTGAAGGGATTTTTTTCCTCGAGGGATAGAATCAGCGGGCCGGAGATCCTCAATCTTTGCAACGTTCAGCAGGTAAATCTGTTTGTTGTACGTGAGTTGTTCCGTGCCTGGAAAGAGGAAACTAAAAAACTGAAGAGCGCTTATTTCGATTACGAAAACCCGGATGTAAAGGAAGCACTCGAAAATTTTATGGGTGTTCTTTCGAAGAATATATCCATCGATCGTGCGCACTTTGCTCCCTTGCTAAAGAAGGCGTCTAGCCATACGTTGCTTGCCATTTTCGATCCGTACGATTTCTTCTCCATGGTTGTTACCGGAAAAAACAACAAGCTTGAAGTTGAGCCTTTCCGCGAAGAGATAAAATATCTGAAAGTAAATAAGGCTCCGCTGGAGCGTATGCTGCAGAAACTGGACGAGAAAGGTGCAAAAGAACTTTCGGGCAATGAGGCGTTTGCTATACTTGATCAGATTCTGGAAGAAGTAAACTTTACACCGGAAGATGTAGAAGAGTATATTGAAAAGTTTTCTGCTGTTGTACCGCTCGATCCTGCTCGCTTCTATGTATCCAAGTCTCCCCAGGTAAAACCTCCTGTGCAGGAAGTGCGCCAGCCTGAGCCTCCGCGAGTTAACACTACATTACCACCCAAGCAGCAACCACCGGTTCAACAGAATCGCCCGAATCATAATACACCGGTACAACAAGGTTCAAGTCTTAACGATCGCATGGGTCGCGAAGCCAAACCAATGCTGGCGGGTAACTTCAAGAAGATCATGAAGATTAAAGATAGTCTCACGATCAACCAGAAGTTCATGTTTACCAAGGTGTTATTCCATGGCGACTTTGAATTATTCAGCAAAGCTATAGATCGTCTTGATCAGCTCGACAACGTTCAAACAGCACTACAGTATATAGATGAAGAATATGCCTCGACCTGGGATCGTGACAGCGAGGAGTTTCATGAATTTATGGAGCTGGTAGAGAAGAGATTTGCCTGATATGGCTGGCCTTTCTTTTTGACGATGCGACTAGTCTTGGTTCATGCAACTTTGACCTTCGTTATTCCTTTCTGCGCATCTACCTTCAATTCGAAAAACTTGGTGATAAATGTACTGAGGCGCAGGCCGGCCATCTGTGGCGTATAGTCTTCGGGATAGAAAACGGTGAGCTCGAGTATAGCCCGGATAAACTGATCGTGTTTACAAAATTCTTTTACCCACTGGCGGAAGGTTGAAGGCCACTCTTCATGATATTTTTCCTTTGGATCGCGGCCATCGAAAATAAATTCCAGCTGGTTGTCGCTATAGTTCTTATACCGGTATACACCTGCCAGGTTCAGATAAAACTCATGAAGCTGCTGGTAATCAGAACTGATGTGCTTCTGGATTTTTTGAGCAGGCTCGTCCATTAACCCCAGCGCGTTGAAGCGCATGAGATACTCAACCTTTACATAGTCAACAAGATACTGAAGCAACGAATTTTCAAGAGCAAGTTGTGCCTCTTCAAGAACATAGTTTTTATCGAGTGGGAAAAACTTACGAAGCACTGTCTCTTAAAATATTGGTTTTGCCAAAAGTAAGAAAAACAGGTGAGCCAGTAAATGCGGATCACCTGTTTCGTAAACAAAAAATTTTAGAATTTATCGGCACTGCCAGACTCGCACGATTTTTTATACTGTTCGGGTACATCGCGCAGCATAGAGCCTACCGGTATAGATGGGTAAATCTCTTCCAGCGTTTTTATTTCATTCATAAATACCCTTCGGCTTATCTGGTGGCGGTTCAGTTTACGATGATTATCCAACCCGGATGCCGCCAGTAATTCAACAAAGCTTTCAATGGTATATTTATGAAAGTTTGCCACACGCACTTTCTTGTCGTCAATGTCCAGACCTCTCACGAGGGAAGGATCTTGCGTTGCAACACCGGTGGGGCATGTGTTCTTATTACACTCAAGTGCTTGTATACATCCTATAGCCATCATCATGGCGCGGGCACTGTTACACATGTCGGCACCCAGTGCTATAGCCCGTATCATGTGAAAGCCGGTGAGTATTTTTCCGGAGGCTATAATTCGTACGTGCTTGCGTATATCAAAGCCTTTCAGCATGTTATCTACAAATGCCAGTCCGTCCAGCAAGGGCATACCTACAAAGTTAGAGAACTCTGGCGGTGCTGCACCGGTTCCTCCTTCACCACCATCTACGGTTATAAAGTCAGGGTATGTATCCAACTCTACCATGGCTTTGCAGATGGATATAAATTCACTCTTGCGACCAAGACAAAGTTTAAAACCAACGGGTTTACCACCCGAGAGATCGCGAAGTTGTTTGATGAAAAGCACCATCTCGCGTGGCGTTTTAAATGCGCTATGAAAAGGTGGAGAGAAAACCGTTGTGCCTGGTTTTACATTTCGGATAGCAGCAATCTCCGGAGTATTTTTCTTCGCTGGTAATATACCACCATGACCGGGCTTTGCACCTTGCGATAATTTTAACTCGATCATTTTTACTTCCGGGCGCAGTGCATTTTTCCTGAAAGCTTCCGGAGAAAAATTACCGCCTTCATCGCGCGCACCAAAATATCCCGTGCCTATTTGCCAGATGAGATCTCCGCCATTCTTTACGTGTAAAGGACTTATACCGCCTTCGCCTGTATTATGGGCAAAGCCACCAATCTTCGCTCCGGAGTTCAAAGCTTCCACTGCATTGCCACTCAATGAACCGAAGCTCATGGCCGAAACATTGAGTAAGCTGGCAGAGTAAGGTTGCTTGCAATCTTTATTACCCACCACTACACGCGGGCTATGATCCATGCTGTGAAAATCCAGTGGCACGATGGAGTGACTCATCCATTCGTAACCCTCCGCATAGACGTTGAGTTGTGTACCGAACGGAGTAGTGTCTACCTGCTTTTTGGCACGTTGATAAATAACAGAACGATCGTTCCGGTTTATAGGCGATCCGTCAGTATCAGACTCAACAAAATACTGCTGTATCTTGGGACGCATATCTTCAAATACATAGCGGAGTCTTCCTACAATCGGGAAGTTTCGTTTGATCGATTGCTTCTTCTGCACCATGTCCTGAATGCCCATGCCTATTACAGGCCCTATAATTACAAACCCAAAAAGTGCCGGCAGCCAGAAATAGCTCCAAAGCAAAAGCAGCGCAGTGACTACTATACTGCTTACAATAAAAATTTTTCTCATACGTGCTCTGTATAAAATTAAATTTAGTAAATCCCTT
>NZ_DATCSD010000352.1:0-3829 GCF_036568665.1 Ohtaekwangia sp.
TATAAACGGTTGGTAAAAAAATAGTAGTTTTTAGATAGTGAATGTTTGAAAGAACCCGGCTTGTGTGCTGGGTTCTTTTGTTATGGCCAGTGAAGATGTTCTGTTTTGTATCCTTTTAAAATAATAACTTGCAGATCCTAACGCAGCATTTGATATAGGTACGTGGTATGGAATAAGTAATGTTGGTGTTATAAATAAACCATCTAAACCTGAACAGAATAATGGAGATAGAAGAGGCTGAAGAACTTGCGCGTAAAAACTCATTTTACATATCTGTGCTTTATGTAGGGATCGGAACAGTTGCACTATTTGCATCGACTTCAAGTGCTATGAAAAATGAGATTCTTTCTATAATAATATTATTGGTTGACGTAGTAACGATACCTGTTTGTTTTATAGGCTTTGGTATTTTGTATGGAGGAGGGAAAGGTGCTGGTATGTTTGCTTTTATCGTTCAAATAGGTGTGTTTTTACTTTTCTGGTATATCATGTATCGATATTTGTTAAAGCGATATAAGAAGCGATAAAAACGAGGGATGAAACTACCTATAAATGAAAACCGCTGCTACTCATCTCTGAATAGCAGCGATTTTCATTATAAGTATATGTCTGTCACGATAGCTATCGGGAGGAAAAACAAAAATCTATGAGTAAGACCATCAGTGGATTTAAGTCAAAATGGAGTTGAAAGGGAAATATCCTGTGAAAACTATTAGAACTTCTTGATGAATATGGGCTTACAGTTAAATAAATTGTAAGGAGTGTTCTAATATAAATGACTTTGATCCTCTTAAAGGGGTTTTTTTTCATGTATTAGAAAGGCCGAAATAGGCCGGTGTGATGTTGTAAATCCATTCTTGTGTTTGATAAAGACTATAACTTGATTGACTTAGCTTTTCAACAACTGTCATCCGACTATGTTCAAGAGATAGGTTCGGTTACCAAAGCACAACATCAATTGCTCAGTAAGCAGGTTACTATCAAGGAACCTGGCTATGTATATGTGTATGTTTTCTTGGAATTGGGTCGACTATGAAAAAGCCATTTATACTTGTATTGATTGCATTAATTGTTTTTGTTTTGCTGGCGATTTACCAAAAGAATGTTGGGTATATTAGATTTGGAAGATCGTTTAATGATACTCGCAGAGAACTGGGCGTTCCTCTTATCGAAGAGAGTTTCCAGACAAGTGATTATTTGTTTTGGTATAACGAATCGAGAAGTTATCCTCGCCACGCTATGAAATTGCTTACCACTAGCTGGTTCGGCCTTGAGATTGAACAAGATAATTTTCAATTTGTAGAAGATTCAGTTGTGGTCACAGCGTATTGCTATTACCATTATGAAGAAAAATGTTACAATATCTATTTAAGTCAAGATGGAGTTGAAAGAGAAATATCCTGCAAGAAACTATTAGAACTTCTTGGTGAACATGGGCTTACGGTTAAAATAAATTGTAAGGAATGTTCTAATATTAAATGACTTTTAATCCTCTTCAAGGAGTCACTTTATATATTAGAAAGGTCGAATTAGGCCAGTGTGAAATTGTCGATCCACTATAGGAGGATTAGAAGGTACTAAAAAAACCGCTGCCATTCACATTGAATAGCAGCGGTTTTTTATTTATAGGTATATATCTGTGTAAATCAATCCCGATAGCCATCGGGATGAGAAACAAAATCTTTATCTTCCAAACGGATTCAAAGCAGAGAGTGCGCGTTTGCCTCCGCCCATTTTGTTCATGGTCTTCATCATTTTGCGCATGTCGCTGAATTGTTTGAGGAGTTGGTTTACCTGTTGTATAGAGGTGCCGCTTCCTTTAGCAATGCGATCTTTGCGACTGCCATTGATGAGGTCTGGATTTTCGCGCTCTTGTAATGTCATGGAGCGGATAATGGCTTCTACGGGTTTGAAAGAGTTGTCGTCTATATCTACATCTTTTATGGCTTTGCCCATACCGGGTATCATGCCTAACAGATCTTTCATGTTACCCATCTTCTTCACTTGCTCGAGTTGAGAGAGGAAGTCGTTGAAGTCGAATTGGTTCTTGCGAATTTTCTTGTTGAGTCGCGCAGCTTCTTCCTGGTCGAAAGCTTGTTGAGCTTTTTCAACGAGTGTTACCACGTCACCCATGCCGAGGATACGACTCGCCATACGATCGGGATAGAAGCGATCTATTGCTTCCATCTTCTCGCCTGTGCTTACAAACTTGATAGGCTTGTCTACCACTCTGCGAATCGAAAGAGCAGCACCACCACGTGTATCACCATCAAGCTTGGTGAGTACAACACCGTTGAAGTTGAGTCGGTCGTTGAAAGCTTTCGCTGTGTTCACAGCATCCTGACCCGTCATGGAGTCAACCACAAACAATGTTTCAGAAGGATTGAGCGCTTCTTTCAGTCGGGCGATCTCATTCATCATCTCCTCATCCACTGCGAGACGACCGGCTGTATCGACTATAACAACACGGTGATTATTTTTCTTGGCGTGATCGATCGCAGCTTTCGCTATCTTCACAGCATCTTTATTCTCAGGCTCGGCATATACTTCAACACCCACTTGCTCACCAAGTACTTTCAACTGGTCGATCGCAGCGGGGCGGTATATATCGCAGGCTGTTAATAATACCGAACGTCCCTGGCGTTTCAGGTAGTTGGCAAGTTTACCGGAGAAGGTTGTTTTACCCGAACCTTGCAAACCGGCAATAAGAATGATAGCCGGATTGCCATCGATCTTGATATCTTCACTCTGGCCACCCATCAGGCCGGTGAGTTCATCATTGGTAATTTTTACCAGCAACTGACTGGGAGAGATAGCCGTGAGTACATCCTGACCCATTGCTTTTTCCTTGATCTCGTCCGTTACTTCTTTGGCAACTTTATAGTTAACGTCAGCATCAATGAGGGCCTTACGAATCTCTTTTACAGTAGAGGCAACGTTGATCTCGGTGATGCGTCCCTGACCTTTCAGGTTTTGAAAGGCTTTGTCCAGCTTTAAACTTAAATTATCGAACATGGTGTTGAATGTCTGTTGAAATTTATCTCCCGCAGATCTCGCGGATTAACGCAGAATACCAGCAGAAAAATTTTACTAAGGGTGCAAAGTTAAGGCGTCACAGAGAGGGATGCAAATGGACTTTTCAGGAGATGAAAAATGCTTCCAGATTTTCCAGAATGCGTTGTTTTAGTAGTGAGGAGGCGTTTTTTATGGCGTAATCTTCTGTTAAAGATGTGTTGATGAGTGTGATCACCTTTTGGATGCCCAGCTTTGTTACCTGCTCGGGCGACAGTTCACATTTACCAGCAATCACGATAAGGGGTTTATTATACCTGCGCGCCAGTTGAGCTACGCCACTCACTACTTTTCCGGATAAGGTCTGTTCATCTACTTTGCCTTCACCGGTGATGATCACATCTGCCTGGTGTACTTGCTCTTCGAGCCGGGTATATTCAATGATGAAATCCATTCCGGGCCGAACGGTGAGATTGGTAAAGGCTTTCAACGATGCGGGCAATCCGCCACCGGCACCTGCTCCCGGAAAATTTACCGGCTTATCAAAAGTTCTTTCCAGTATAGATTGATAATGTTGAAGACCATCGTCCAGCAGAGCAACCATTGCACTATCCGCTCCTTTTTGTGGTGCGAAAATATTAGCTGCTCCCTGCGGACCATGTAACGGGTTATCTACATCACAAAATATAGTCATGTGTACATCGGCTATGCGCGGGTGAAGTTGCGTGGCATCGATTCGATGGATAGAGGATAAATTTCTTCCTACAGGTTCCAGTAATTTATCAGCGCTTGAAAAGAACTTTACGCCTAAAGCACT
>NZ_DATCSD010000353.1:0-35280 GCF_036568665.1 Ohtaekwangia sp.
GAAAGACATGCTTTTCCTTCAGCGTTCGCTGATCAAAAATACCTACCTTGGCAGACGAGTTACCGTAATCGACAACTATATTCATAGAATGTTATCCGTTAATGGTTATCTGTTAATCGGAATCGGTTAGAGGTACACTTACTAAAGTATAACAAAGCACCACAAACAGATTGATCAACGCATAACGATGCTCAAAAATATGGATTCGAAGAACAACTATAAAGTTATCGGATTAATGTCGGGTACTTCACTCGATGGATTGGATATTGCCTATTGCCAATTCAACAAAAAAGATAGCGGCTGGAGTTACTCCATTGGTAAAGCCGTAACCATAAAATATCCGGCAGCGTGGATCAGTAAATTATCATCTGCACAAAAACTTTCAGGCGAAGAACTCATTGCTCTCGATGTTGCCTATGGAAAATTTCTGGGTAAAGCCTGTGCAGATTTCATTGGTAAAAATTCTTTGAAGATAGATTTTATAGCATCGCACGGTCATACAGTTTTTCATCAGCCCGACAAAGGATTTACGTTTCAGTTAGGCAGTGGTCAGGCATTGCACGCGGCCAGTGGCCGTCCCGTTGTGTACGACTTCAGAAGCCTTGATGTATTGCTGGGCGGAGAAGGTGCTCCACTGGTGCCTGCCGGTGATAAATTTCTGTTTAGCGAATACGATGTTTGCCTGAACCTGGGGGGTATAGCAAACCTTTCGATGGATGTGAAGGGAAAGAGGATAGCATACGATGTATGCTTTATGAACATGGGGTTGAATTACCTGGCCTCCAAAGCCGGAAAAAAATTTGATGTGAATGGTGCTATGGCGCAGGAAGGAGAAGTAAATAACAGCCTGTGGAAAGCATTGGCGAAAGTATATAGTGGGCTTCGTAAAAAAAGGCCATCGCTCGGACGTGAAATATTCGAGAAACAGATACAGCCATTACTTGATAACGAATCCATCTCACTCAACGACCGACTTCGAACTTTTACAGAATCGTCTGCAGCAGAAATTGCCAGTGTTATACTTTCCAGCAAAGAAAAAGCGAAAGTACTTTGCACCGGAGGAGGTGCACTAAATTCATTTTTTATACTGCGATTACTGGAGCTCTGTGGCGATCATGCTACGCTTATCATTCCGGAGGAAGACATCGTAAAATTCAAAGAGGCATTGGTGTTCGCCTTCCTCGGTATACTTCGCGTTCGCGGAGAAGTAAATTGTTTGCAAAGCGTTACTCACGCAACCCGCAACAGCAGCTCCGGCCTAACCATAGGTCTTTAATCTATACTATATATAGCGCATTCGTAATTTTTCAATCTTCTAATTTAAAATCTTCCAATCTTAAAAATCCATGAAGGACCTGCTTCACAAATTCGAGAACAAACGCCCCGAGGTTGTATTTGAATGGAAAGACAGCGAAACAGAAGCCGAAGGCTGGGTGGTTATAAACTCGTTGCGCGGAGGTGCTGCCGGTGGAGGTACACGTATGCGCAAAGGACTTGACAAGCGTGAAGTGGAGTCGCTGGCAAAAACCATGGAAGTAAAATTTACCGTGTCGGGCCCGCCTATAGGAGGAGCAAAGTCAGGTATAAATTTCGATCCTTCTGATCCTCGCAAGGCCGGTGTATTGCAGCGCTGGTATACCGCTGTTATGCCGTTGCTAAAATATTACTATGGCACCGGTGGCGATCTGAATGTGGATGAGATACACGAAGTGATACCGATAACCGAAGATGTAGGTATATGGCATCCGCAGGAAGGTGTATTTACCGGGCACTATAAACCTACAGAAGCGCAGAAAGTAAATCGCATCGGCCAGCTTCGGCAAGGTGTTGTAAAAGTTATTGAAGACGAGCAATTCTCTCCGTCATTAAAAAAGAAATATACTGTAGCAGATATGTGTACCGGCTATGGAGTAGCACAAGCTGTAAAACATTATTACGAGTTGTGGGGCGGTAACATTGCGGGTAAACGTGCCGTTGTGCAGGGATGGGGAAATGTAGGAGCCGCAGCCGGATTTTATTTGGCGCAACTGGGAGTAAAGATTGTAGGTGTCATTAGTCATGAAGGCGGAGTAATTAACGAGGCCGGGTTTACCCTTGAAGAAATCACTCATTTAGTAGTAAATCGCCAGGGGAACAAATTGGTGTCTTCGGATATACTTTCCTTTGAAAAGGTGAACCAACAAATATGGGATCTTGAATTTGAAATATTTATACCGGCAGCCGCATCGCGATTGATAACAAAAGATCAGGTTGACAGAATGTCTTCTTCGCTGGAGGTAATTTCATGTGGAGCCAATGTTCCATTTGCCGATCCGGAAATATTTTTTGGTGCTACAGGTTTATATGCCGATCAGAAATTTTCGGTTATTCCTGATTTTATAGCCAACTGCGGCATGGCGCGTGTATTTGCCTACTTTATGGAAAGTGAAGTAAAGATGGATGATGCTTCGATCTTTGCTGATATAGCACAGACTATTCGCAAGGCACTGGTAAGAACACATAATGCGAACAGCCAGAAAACCGGTATAGCACAAGCTTCTTTTGAAACAGCGCTCCAGGAGCTGGTTCAGTAAATATAGTGTACCTATAGTATAGGTCCCGAGGCTCGCGATCTAGTCCATGGGCGTGTTGTGCTCCGGATTGAGTAACTCCAGATCAACCAGTTCAGGTAGTGTGCGGTTCATTTTAATGATGCGCACTCTATAGCCTTCCAGCTCGAACGATGCACCTTCGCGCATCTCCTGTGGTTTGTGGAGGAGTAATAATCCTGCCAGGGTATCATACTCTTCTGAGTCCGGGAAAGGAACATCCAATACTTTATTGATATCGTGTATGGATGATGTAGCAATTACGTGGTAAGTGTTGTCGGTGAGCGTTACGATCTGTGCTTCATGATCGTGCTCGTCCTGTATCTCTCCAACAAGTTCTTCGAGTATATCTTCGAGTGTAACAATACCGATGGTGCCGCCATACTCGCTGATAACAATTGCCATCTGTACTTTCTTCTTCTGGAAGTCGCGCAGCAGATGATCGATCGGTTTATTCTCCGTTACAAAGTAAGGCTGATGTACAATCTCTACCAGCGATTTATTCGTCTTGTTGATGTAGTGCATCACTACATCTTTGGAGTGCACAACACCCTTGATCTCGTCAAGGTTATTCTCAAACACCGGGTAGCGTGAGTAACCTTCTTTCAATACAGTTTGTATAGCACTATCAAGAGAAGCATTTGCATTGATGGCTGATATCTTGATGCGAGGCACCATTACCTGTTTTACAATACGATCGTCAAAATCAAATACATTCTGGATCAGCTCGCGTTCGTTGCTTTCAATGGCACCACCTTCTTCACTTTCGGCAATGATCAGCTTCAGTTCTTCTTCCGAGTGTATCTCTTCATGCTCGGCTACAGGTTTTATACCAAACAGTTTCAGAATGATGTTGGCGAGTCCGTTGAGTAACGATATAAAAGGTTTGAATACAATGTGAAATATACGCAGCGGTACAGAAACCGCGAGTGTTGTAGAAGTAGGGTAACGTATAGCCAGCGATTTAGGGGCCAGCTCGCCAAACACGATATGCAACACGGTTAATGTAGCAAATGCTACTGGTATGGCTATACGATGTGCAAGCGCTTCTGTTATCGTAAAGCCCAGTATGCTGATAACGTTGAGGATGATTTTGGAGACTACGTCTTCGCCAACCCAGCCCAACCCGAGACTGGCGAGTGTTATACCCAATTGCGTAGCGGCCAGAAATCCATCGAGGTTGTCAATGATTGTTTGTGCTGCTTTCTTCCGGGCATTGCCTGCCTGAAGGGCAATTTGAGACGATCGGACTTTTACTATGGCAAATTCTGCTGCCACGAAAAAGCCATTCAGAAATACCAGAAACAGAGTTAGAAAAATGTCGAAAACCATTTATTGCAAGTGCTGCTAAAAACTCAAAGTTAACGGATTGCCTTATTCCTCTCAGAACTATTTTAAAAAATGAGAAATTGAGGGCGTTAAAGCGGTTTTTTGCCGGATTGGAGACGGGTTTTCGAGTACAGGAGGGTATAAAATCACCGCTCTCCCCGTTTAGGAAAGAGCGGTGAAGGATACATTTATTTCAGTCCGAAGAGACCCTCGTTCAAAAGATTGAGTGCTTTTTCTTTGTACTGTTTATCAACAAGTACGGTAACATTGTTAGGACTACCGCCACTGCAGATCATACGAACCGGTATCTCTGCCAGCGCATTGAAGATTTTATTCTGAACGCCTTTCTGTTCTGTGATCTTGTTGCCGACTATACAGATGATGGTTTGATCTTTATCCACTTCAATGGTTCCGAATTTCTTCAATTCGTTTTCAATAGAAGTGAGATGGGTGTTGTTGTCGATCGTGAGTGATACAGCAACTTCTGATGTTGTTACCATATCGATAGAAGTTTTATAGTTCTCGAATACTTCAAATACTCTGCGCAAAAATCCGTAGGCCATCAGCATGCGCGATGATTTGATGTTGATAGCTGTGATGCCATCTTTTGCAGCGATCGCCTTGAACGAACCTTCCGTGCCTTTGCTAGTAATAATTGTACCGAATGCTTTTTCATCCATGGTGTTTTTCAAACGCACGGGTACATTATACTTCTGTGCGGGCACAATGGTAGAAGGGTGAAGAATCTTGGCTCCAAAGTATGCGAGCTCAGAGGCTTCATCGAATGTAAGCTCAGATATAGGAACTGTTTTCTTTACGATGCGCGGATCGTTATTGTGCATGCCATCTATATCTGTCCAGATCTGGATCTCTTCAGCGCGTATAGCCGAACCGATAAGGGATGCCGTATAGTCGCTGCCACCGCGTTTCAGGTTGTCGATCTCATTACGGTGATTGCGGCAGATATACCCTTGGGTAATGATGATTTCGATATTGCTAAGCGAACTCAACAGAGGCTTGAGACGCTCGGATATTTTTTCAAGCTCGGGCTCTTCATTCTCATCGATGGACATGAAGTAAAGTGCCGGTAACAAACGTGCACTGATCTTGCGCTCTTGTAAATGCTGATAGAATAATTCAGTAGAGATCAATTCACCTTGAGCCAACAATTCGCGATAGCTCTTGTTATCGAACTGTCCGGCTGCCAACAGGCGAATGAATATAAAGAAGCGACTAACAATTTCTTGTCCTATAGCGAGGAAAGCTTCCGTGCCATATAGTTCTTTAATGAAAGCGACATAGTGCTTTTCAAGATCAACAATAACTTCTTCCGCTTTTGCTTTTTGTCCGGCCAGCAAATGATCTCCTATCGAAACCAATGCATTGGTAGTGCCGGATAATGCTGACAGTACAACGATCTTCTTGCCGGGAGTGCTCAATACGAGTTCGGCAATTTTTTTCATACGTTCAGGCTTTCCCACAGAGGTGCCTCCGAATTTCATGATAAGCATAAGCGGTATATTTTTTTAAAGCGGGCAAATATAAAAAGCGATTAAAAATAATTAATGATGAATACTAACCTTTTACAAACAATTGCTTCTTTTTCAGTGCATTGCAAACTAATGTTAGTAGAATGAAAGTCGTTGCAATTTTACCATGCTATACTTCTTGCTATACCTGTATAAATAAAAAGCCCTCCGGAAACCAGAGGGCTTTAAACCATTCACTATGCTGTAAGACAAGATTATTTCTTGTCGTTCACTTCTTCATACTCAACGTCTGATACGTTGTTGGATGCATTGCCTGTGTTAGCACCACCATCTGCTGCCCCGGGACCTTCAGCGCCAGGAGCACCTCCGGTTGATTGATACATTTCAGAAGCAGCAGCTTGCCATGCAGCGTTCAACGTATTCATGGCGTTCTCTATACCAGCCAGATCTTGTGCCTGATGTGCCTTCTTCAGATTTTCAAGTGCACTGCTTATAGCACCCTTGTTGGTGTCAGAAAGTTTATCACCGTATTCTTTCAGTTGCTTTTCAGTCTGGAAGATCAGTGAATCTGCCTGGTTGATTTTCTCAGCGCGTTCTTTCACTTTCTTATCAGAATCAGCATTCGCTTGTGCTTCCTGCTTCATCTTCTGGATCTCAGCATCTGTTAAACCTGAAGATGCTTCGATGCGGATCTTCTGTTCTTTACCAGTGCCTTTATCTTTAGCCGATACATGTAATATACCGTTGGCATCAATATCGAATGTTACTTCGATCTGCGGTATACCGCGAGGTGCCGGTGGTATATCTGATAAGTGGAAGCGTCCGATTGTGCGGTTATCTTTTGCCATCGGGCGTTCACCTTGCAATACATGTATTTCTACAGAAGGTTGATTGTCAGCCGCAGTAGAGAATACTTCTGATTTCTTGGAAGGAATCGTTGTATTGGATTCAATCAGCTTGGTCATCACCCCACCCAGAGTTTCAATACCCAATGAAAGCGGAGTAACATCCAGCAGCAACACATCTTTCACTTCACCAGTCAACACACCACCTTGAATCGCTGCACCTACTGCAACTACTTCATCGGGGTTTACACCTTTTGATGGTTTCTTGCCGAAGAATTTTTCTACTTCTTCTACAATGCGGGGTATACGGGTAGAACCACCTACCAGAATTACTTCATCGATCTCGGATACATTCACACCGGCATCTTCTACAGCCTTGCGGCAAGGCTCCAAGGTTCTGCGCACGAGGTCATCAACCAATTGCTCGAACTTGGCACGGGTTAATTTCTTAACCAAGTGTTTAGGTACTCCGTCTACAGAAGTTACGTATGGTAAATTCACTTCTGTTTCAGAAGAACTTGATAATTCTATTTTAGCTTTCTCAGCAGCTTCTTTCAGGCGTTGCAGTGCCATCGGATCTTTACGCAGATCAACGCCTTCTTCTTTCTGAAATTCTTCTGCAAGCCAGTTCATCACACGCAAGTCGAAGTCATCACCACCAAGGTGTACATCACCGTTGGTAGATTTTACCTCAAACACACCATCACCTAATTCAAGAACTGATATATCGAATGTACCACCACCAAGGTCGTACACAGCGATCTTCATATCCTGGTGTTTCTTATCAAGACCATACGCCAACGCTGCAGCGGTAGGTTCGTTGATGATACGCTTTACATCAAGACCTGCAATCTGTCCGGCTTCTTTGGTTGCCTGACGTTCAGCATCGTTGAAGTAAGCAGGCACGGTAATAACCGCTTCTGATACAGAGGTACCCAGGTAATCTTCTGCAGTGCTCTTCATCTTCTGAAGAATCATGGCAGATATTTCCTGAGGTGTATACAACCTGTCGCCTATACGAACGCGAACCGTGTTGTTATTACCAGCTTCTACCTGGTATGATACCATTTTCTTTTCTTCCGATACATCATCAAACTTCTTACCCATGAAGCGCTTGATCGATTGTACCGTATTTTTTGGATTCGTGATCGCCTGGCGTTTAGCAGGGTCACCAACTTTACGCTCGCCCTTTCCATTGTCGAGGAAACCAACAATAGAAGGCGTTGTTCTCCTGCCTTCACTATTTGCAATCACCACCGGCTCGTTGCCTTCCATTACGGCTACGCACGAGTTGGTAGTTCCTAAATCTATTCCTATAATTTTTCCCATAATATTTTTGGTGTTTAGTTCAGTTACAACTTAAAGTACAAGGCCCCATCTTCAAGGGTTATGCCAACCGGGTTTTGAAGTAAAATTGATGACAGATTGACAGCCCAAGTCAGGGTTTAAAAAGTATATCTGAACTATTGTGACCACTCTGTTGGCGTTCTGTCCCAACGATGATTCTTCAGTTTTAATCGCAGTGCTTCCTGAAGCTTCTTGCCATCGCTGGTGCCAACATTCGCTTCTACGTTTCGAACTTTACGCATGCCGGGTATAATGGTATGCACATCGTCATTGCAGAGTATAAATCGCAGCGCCATTTCGGCCATCGTCATGCCGGCTGGTATTAGCGGTTTCAAGGCATCGGCATGATCTACACTTGAATGAAGATTTTCAGGAACGAAGTACGTGGAGCGCCAGTCATCTTTTGGGAAAACGGTTTCTTTGGTGAGCATCCCTGTGAGAGTCCCTTCATCAAACGGTACGCGGGCGATTACTCCTATATCCAGCTTACGGCATAGCGGAAAGAGATTGTCTTCCGGAGCCTGATCAAAAATATTATAGATCACCTGCACGGTATCAATCAATCCGGTTTGTAGTGTATCCAGTACGTTGTCTGGTTCCCAGCGATTCACACTCACACCAAAGTGTTTCACTTTACCCTCGCGCTTTAATTTCTCCACAGCGTTTTTCCAGTCATCCTGGTTAGCCCAGGCATCTTCCCACACATGAAACTGCTGCAAATCGATACAATCAACCTTCAGGTTCTTCAGACTTTTTTCGGTATACTCAATGATGTGTGAAGCCGGAAAACATTCTGCCAGGGTATACTCCGGTTTGGACGGCCATTTGAAATTTTTAGGAGGAATTTTGGTGGCAGCATATAGTCTTTTGCCGGGATGTTGTTTCATCACATGACCGAGAATCTCTTCGCTCTTACCGCTGCCATATCCCCAGGCAGTATCAAAGAAAGTACAGCCAAGCTCAATGGCGCGAGCCAGCGACTCATCTACTTCCTGCGTGTCGGAGCCAGTCCAGCCGGCCAATCCCCACATACCATATCCAATTTCGCTTACGTTCCAGTTTGTTCTTCCAAATCGTCTGTAGTGCATACGTAATTTAGTTATTGTGCATTAACGAATAATTGATAAAGCTGCTCATTGATGTAATAATTCGCTGTTCCGAGTTTCTTCTTTACTAATAATTTATCCTCAGCGAGTTGATTAAGGTAGTTAGCTGCTGTGATTCTGCTTATTTTCAGATCCTCTTGGAGGAATTCGATTTTGGTGTAGGGGTGTTTAAAGAGATTGTTTAGCAGGTCTTGACTGTAGAATTTATAGTCGGTGCGAATACGCTGTTTATATTGCATCATCAGCGTTTTTATATTCTGTATTAATAGGATGCTTTCTACAGAAGTTCTCTCCACGGCTTCCAACATGAAAAGAATCCAGCTCTCCCAATCATTTTTATCGCGTACACCTTGTAAATAATTATAGTAAGCAGCTTTGTTTCGAATGATGTGTCGGCTGAGGTATAGTATAGGAAATTGAAGAAGATCCTTTTGTACCAAGTATAGGATATTCAGGATTCTGCCGGTTCTGCCATTGCCATCGTAGAAAGGATGTATACTTTCAAACTGAAAATGAAGTACAGCCATCTTTACCAACGGGTCATCGGTACTTAATGTATCATCGTTTATATACTGTTCAAGATTAGCCATCAATTCTAAGATTGTGTCGTAATGTTGAGGTGGTGTATAGACGACTTCTCCGGTACTGGCATTTTTAAGGTTTGTTCCTGGCACTTTCCTATATCCGGCTTCGTTCAGCTCCAATGTTTTTTGTATCTCTAAAATATGATTATTGGTAAGTAAACCATATTCTCTAACAAGAGCGTAGCCTTTCTTAAGAGCGGACGCATAATTCTGAACTTCTTTTGCCGCGATGGTTTGAAGTCCTTCGAAATTGAGCTCTGATTTAAACAATTCGTCATCAGTTGTAATAATGTTTTCAACAGCAGAACTGTCTTTTGCTTCCTGTAGAGCAAGTGTATTGATTAATATATTCTCATTCGGGATAGTCGAGGCTATACCTTTAAACTCTGCAAGAGCTCTATGAGCAAGAGTGAGCTTCTTTAATACAGATTTGCTTTCAATATCGGGGGGAGGCGGTAACGGCTTTGGTGTCCAAGTCATTTGTAAAGAAAAGTTAAAAAACTTATCAAAGGGGGGAAAGTCTGTAAAGATTTCCTGATTTTCTTTACAAAGCAAAATCCTTGTGACAAGGAAAAGGTGATTTTCTTACTTTTGCGACCGCTATTCAGTTATCCGGTGACCGTTAATCGTTAACCGTTATTTCGTTATCTGCAGCAGATGGTATTACCCTCGTGCATTCATAACGATTAACGATTAACGATTAACCATTAACCATTAACCATTAACCATTAACCATTAACGGTTACACGAACTGGCGCTTTAACACTACACAATGAGTCTCGAACAAGAAATATCTAAACGAAGAACCTTCGGAATTATAAGTCACCCCGATGCCGGAAAAACAACGCTTACCGAAAAGCTGCTGCTTTTTGGTGGTGCTATTCAGAAAGCCGGTGCTGTGAAGTCGAGTAAAATAAAAGATCACGCGCGCTCCGACTGGATGGAGATCGAGAAGCAAAGAGGTATATCCGTTGCTACTTCGGTAATGGGTTTTAACTATAAAGATGTAAAGATCAACCTGCTTGATACGCCCGGTCACCAGGACTTCGCTGAAGATACCTATCGTACACTAACAGCAGTCGACAGTGTAATCATGGTGATCGATTGTGTGAAAGGTGTAGAGATACAAACCGAGAAGTTGATGGAGGTTTGCCGCATGCGCAATACTCCGGTGATATGTTTCATTAACAAACTCGACCGTGAAGGACGAGATCCATTCGAACTGCTTGATGAGGTTGAAGAAAAACTGAACATCAAAGTTCGCCCGCTGAGCTGGCCCATTAGTATGGGTAAAACTTTTAAAGGTGTATATAGCCTGTACGAAAAAAGTCTTCACCTCTTTACTCCGAGTAAAACAACAGTAGAGGAGGGAATCGAAATAAAAGATATCAACGATACTATCGTAGACGATTATGTTGGTGAGAACAACGCAAAACAACTGCGTGCTGATGTGGAGCTAATAGAAGGAGTATATCCTGATTTTAATGTAGAGGATTATCTCTCCGGTAAAGTTGCTCCGGTTTTCTTTGGTAGTGCTGTGAATAATTTTGGTGTGCAGGAGTTGCTGGATACATTTATTCGTATAGCACCAGACCCGGCACCGCGCGAAACAACGGCACGGCTGGTGGAACCGGTGGAGAATAAATTCTCCGGATTCATTTTTAAGATACACGCCAATATGGATCCGAAGCATCGGAACCGTATAGCCTTTTTGCGTATATGCTCTGGTAAATTTGAAAGAGGTAGTAACTACTATCATGTTCGCCAGGAGAAAGGTATACGCTTCTCCAATGCTACCGCTTTTATGGCACAAGATCGCGAGACTGTGGATGAAGCATGGCCCGGAGACATAGTAGGTCTGTATGATACCGGCAACCTGAAGATTGGCGATACACTCACAGAAGGAGAGAAGATGATGTATACCGGTATACCAAGCTTCTCACCGGAGATATTTAAAGAAGTGGTTAACATGGATGCCATGAAAACCAAGCAGCTTGAAAAAGGATTACTGCAGTTGATGGAAGAAGGTGTGGCGCAGTTGTTTACTTACGAGCTTGGCAAGAAAAAAGCTGTGGGTGTTGTAGGTGCTCTGCAGTTTGAAGTAATTCAGTTTCGTCTTAAAAATGAATACGGTGCATCCTGTCAGTTTGTGCCACAGAATATTTTCAAGGCCTGCTGGATCAGCAGTAAAGATCCGCAGAAGCTTGCTGAGTTTATCGACTCTAAACAGCGACATATAGCCCGCGATAAAGATGACAAGCTGGTATTTATGGCAGAGTCGCGCGCGTGGCTAAAGATGGTGCAGGATAATTTTCCGGATATAGAGTTTCATTTTACTTCTGAATTCTAGAATCAGAAAGTAAAGATCTCTTTGAGATCAAATTTTACCTCGGAAAGTATAGAAGAAGAGACTACACCTTCTTTTACCAGGTATAGATGCGGTGTGTCGGCATCTGCCTGATCGTGCCTGTATATTTCGAGAGTATGATTGGCCGGGTCAACAATCCAGTATTCGCGAACACCAATCTGTTGATATACTTTCTTCTTTCGGTTGCGATCGGTAAAGATGTTAGGGGGAGAGATGATCTCAACGATCAGGTCGGGTACTCCTTCTATACCTCGCTCGGTGATGATACTTCTTTTTTCAGCAGATATAAAAACCAAGTCTGATTGAAATACATTTTTTCGATCGATGTATAGATCAATAGGAGAAAAGAAAATAGCTCCACCTATTCTCCCTGCTTCCTTTTTCAAAATGAAATAAAGATTGCCCAATACATTTTGATGATGCGGGGTTGGCGCTGGCGACATAACGAGTTCTCCGTTGATTAGCTCACAAGGGGTATTCGATTCTTCCAATTGAAGAAAGTCGTCAACGGTCCACTCCCTGCTGCGATCAATCGTTAATGTTTTTACATCCATTGGGAAAAAATCTTTATAAATATACCAACTTTTCAGAAGTTTGATCTCACGCATTACGCATGACTAAAACAGAACCTTTTCGTGTACTCTTTGAAGATAACCACCTGCTGGTTGTAAATAAAGCAAGCGGAGTATTGGTGCAAGGTGATGAAACCGGAGATATACCCTTGGTTGAGCTGTGCAAAGAGTATATCAAACAAAAGTATAATAAGCCTGGAGCCGTTTTTCTTGGTGTTGTTCACCGGCTCGACAGGCCCGTGAGCGGTGTAGTGGTACTGGCACGCACATCCAAGTCGCTGGAGCGAATGAATGCTTTGTTTCGCGAGAAGGAAACAGAAAAAACATACTATGCTATCGTTTCATCCAAGCCTCCTAAAAGTGAAGATACACTTGTGCACTGGCTTTTGAAGGATGAAAAGAAAAACAAAACCACGGCATTTAAAAAAGAAACGTTGGGTGCATTACGTTCTGAGCTTCGGTATAAAGTTATAGCATCGGCCACCGGGTGTTGGTTGTTACAGGTAAACCCGGTTACAGGTCGCCCGCACCAGATACGCGTACAACTGGCCAGTATAGGATGTGTTATTCGGGGAGATATAAAATATGGGGATGATCAACCAACGGATAACGGAAGTATTTATCTTCATGCCCGGAGACTTTCGTTTGTACACCCGGTAAAAAAAGAGCCGGTGACATTTGAAGCTTCTGTTCCGGATATGGGGTTGTGGAAATATTTCCCTGAATAAACACATAAGTATGGCGAACATTTCTTGGATGGAAAAACTGAAGCAACGGTGGAAGCTGGGAAGTATATACCAGGTAATTATCGTTCTTGTAGTTTTTGCCTGCACAGGATTTACAGTACTGTTTATCAAAAAACCGATCCTGGGGTTTCTGGCCGGAGAAAATGGCAACACAACGTTCGCATCTGTTTTATACTATATATTTATTCTTCCGCTATACAACGTCATCTTATTGGCGTATGGCTTTCTTCTAGGACAGTTCACTTTCTTTTGGGAATTCGAAAAGCGCTCCGTTGGCAGGATTATTTCTGCTTTTCGAAAGACAAAAAGATAGTGGTCTATGAGAAACATTCTAGTACTGGCGGGAGCAGTCCTGATGCTATGGGCATGCTCTTCTCCCAGGTATACCTATAATTTTGATTATTACGATTATAACAGTGGCCGAACCCATCGTACAAAAGCACAGCAGAAACAATTTACAGATGATGCTAACCCGCTTGTGTTGGAAGAACGAATGCTGGTAGCAAGTGCCGCTCCCGTTATACTTACAAAAGAAGATCTGAGTGTTGAAGATGTAAAGACTTCAAAAGCCTCTGCGACCTCCAATAGCAGGGTTGTGAAAGCAAAAAATACAGCTTCGACATTAGCAGAGAAAAAAATATCGACAGCGGAAAAAGAACACGCTGCATTAGCAGCCAAAAAATACCGCGAGCTTTCAAAAACGCAACGCAAAGAATTTAGGCAGGAGTTTAGAAGGCAGTTCAAACAATATGTGGTTGCCAAACGAAGTCGCGATCATATAGCAGCAGCCAACGCAACGGGTGGGCTGGACTATGATTTGAAGATGGCTATCATATTTGGTGCCGTAGGCCTGACCTTGTCTTTGTTCGGAGGGATAAACGAGGCCTTCTGGGTATTGGGTGTTATCTCAATCGTGGTTGGTGTAGTCTTCCTTGTCAAGTGGCTCGTGCGACAGTGAACTCGAACCGAAGTATATATAAAAAAATAAACCCCGGGCATGCACCTGGGGTTTATTCATTTTGGTGAGTATATATAGTTTACGCTGCTATACCATCGGCCAGCAGTATAACTTTGTTTTTCAAAACTTCCACCACACCTCCGGTAACAGTTATCTGGTGTGCGCCATCTTTACCTTTATACTCTACAACTCCTTCTTTCAGCAAGCTGATGAGTGGAGCATGATGGTCCATTATCTGAAAGGAACCGTCAGCACCGGGAAATGTGGCAATGGTAACATCGCCTTCAAATACTTTTTTCTCCGGAGTTAATATTTCAAGATGCATAGTGATCTTTGATTGTAAGATTGAAAGATTAGAAAATTGAAAGATTAAAAGACAGACTAGTTAATATTCTAATCCTTCAATCTTCCAATTTTTCAATTTTAGTCTAGCCTTTAGCCTCAGCCAACATCTTCTCACCTTTCTCAACCGCTTGTTCGATGCTACCAACAAGGTTGAATGCCATTTCAGGCAGGTGATCGTATTGACCATCCATAATCGCGTTAAAGCCTTTGATAGTGTCTTTAATATCTACCAGCACACCTTTCAAACCAGTGAAGGCTTCTGCTACGTGGAATGGCTGCGACAGGAAGCGTTGTACACGTCTTGCGCGGTGTACCACTTGCTTATCTTCGTCAGACAATTCGTCCATACCGAGGATGGCGATAATGTCTTGTAATTCTTTATAGCGCTGCAGAATGTTTTTCACACGTTGAGCGCAGTTATAGTGCTCTTCACCAACGATCTCCGGACGGAGGATACGTGATGTAGAATCCAAAGGATCCACGGCAGGATATATACCAAGTTCAGAAATCTTACGGCTCAATACGGTTGTTGCATCCAAGTGAGCGAAAGTTGTAGCAGGAGCAGGGTCAGTCAAGTCATCGGCAGGTACATATACCGCCTGTACCGATGTGATAGAACCATTTTTAGTAGAAGTGATACGCTCTTGCATCGCACCCATTTCAGTTGCCAGTGTAGGTTGGTAACCTACGGCAGATGGCATACGACCTAACAACGCTGATACTTCAGAACCTGCTTGTGTAAAGCGGAAGATGTTATCTACAAAGAAGAGAATGTCGCGACCTTTTCCTTTGCCGTCACCATCACGGAAATATTCTGCAACGGTAAGGCCAGACAACGCCACACGAGCACGTGCTCCAGGAGGTTCATTCATCTGTCCGAACACGAAGGTTGCTTTTGAGTCTGCCAGTTTTTGCTCATCTACTTTTGAAAGATCCCATCCGCCAGCGTGCAGTGATTTCATAAATTCATCACCATAGTTCACGATACCAGCTTCAATCATCTCGCGCAACAAATCGTTTCCTTCACGTGTTCTTTCACCCACACCCGCAAACACAGAAAGACCAGAGTATGCTTTCGCGATGTTGTTGATCAACTCTTGGATCAATACGGTTTTCCCTACACCGGCACCACCGAACAATCCAATCTTACCACCTTTTGCATACGGTTCGATCAAGTCGATTACTTTAATACCTGTAAAAAGAACTTCAGTTGAAGTTGAAAGATCTTCGAAAAGAGGAGCAGGGCGGTGAATAGGAAGAGACTGGTCACCTTTAGGTTGTTTGATACCGTCTATAGCTTCGCCAACAACATTGAAAAGACGTCCTTTGATATCTTCACCGATCGGCATTTTGATAGGTGATCCGGTGTCTGTAACCTTCATACCACGAACGAGACCTTCTGTTCCTTCCATAGAGATGGTACGAACGCGATCTTCGCCAAGGTGTTGCTGGCATTCCAATATTACTTTGGTGCCATCAGCTTTTGTTACTTCGAGGGAATCAAGGATGTTTGGTAATTTAGCACCTTCGCCATCAAAGGCTACGTCTACTACAGGGCCGATTACCTGGGTGATCTTTCCAATATTTGCCATTGTATGTTATTTTATGAATCAGGGTTCTGAAATCGACCGCAAAAGTAGGCACTTACGAACGAAGTACAAAGGCCGCCTGACTTAATTATTAAGGTTAATTAAAGCTTTCGTTGCGGTCTGTTTGAACACATGAGAATACGCGTCAGAGCACATCAGGCAGCATTCAGCACAATCCGGAATGTAGTGCCCTGATTCTCCTCGGAAGATTTTACGAAAATTTTGCCGTTGTGATAAGTTTCGATAATTCGTTTGGCCAATGTGAGCCCTAAGCCCCAACCTCGCTTTTTGGTAGTAAAGCCTGCGCGGAAAACTGAATCGATCTTGGAACGGGGAATGCCTTTGCCTGTATCAGACACATCAATAAAAACTTTTCCTTCATTACCCCGCAGAATTTTGATAGCGATGGTGCCCGTGTTGCCCATGGCATCAACAGAATTTTTGCTGAGGTTTTCAATTACCCATTCAAAAAGCGGTGCGTGTACATTGGCAAAAATGTTATCGGATAAAGTAAAAACTTCCATTCTGATCTTGGACGAAACCCGCGGCCGCAGGTAATTCACAACGTTGTTGATAAGCGTTACGATGTTTTCTTTTTTTAGCGTAGGTGTTGAACCAATGCTAGAGAAACGTTCGGTAACAATGCGTAGCTTCTGTATATCTTTCTCCAACTCTTCAACAACGCCTTTCTCCTGCATATCCGAATCTTCGCGGATCACTTCCATCCATGCCATAAGCGATGATATAGGCGTGCCCAATTGATGCGCAGTTTCTTTGGCAAGCCCTACCCATACGCGATTTTGTTCGGCCATCTTGGAGTAGTTGAAGGCAAGGAAAGATATAAACCCAAACAATGCGATAACCGATAGCTGGATATAGGGATAAGCAATAAGCTGCTTGAGTAAAAATGAATTTTTATAGTAGATGAATTGCGTGCCGAATACTTCCCCGGTTTGCGGATCGCGCAACGTAACGGTTATGGGGTCGTATGTTTCCCGCATCACGTTCATCTCGCTCTGCAGAAATTCTTCCTTTCTTTTTTGTGGCCATGATTCGGGCATGTCGAGATTTCTGTATGACAAAACTTTACCATTCGCATCGGCCTGCACAATGGGTATAGAGTTATTCTGAAATAAGATTTCCTGTGCTATAAAATTTACATCGCCATACGTGTCTTCTTCGTTGGCGGTATACTCGATGGCTTTGGCATATAGCTGTACTTGTTGTCGCTCGCGGCCTTTTAACTGATCCACCAATATCTTGGTGTAGTATATAGAACCAACGCTGATCAATATGGATACTACCAATACAATCCACTTGAAAGTAGTGTTGCTTTGATAAAAGTCGAGGCCGGGTATGGATGGTTTCTTGCTCATTCGCGCGGTGAAAAATAGAATAAAAAAACCAGATGTAACGATACACCTGGTTTTATAATCAGTTGTGATGTATGAATGGTTTTTAATTCTTCATCATAAACCACTTGGTTAATACTTTGTAGTTCACTTTTGTGCCATGCATAAGAATGCCTACACGGTAAATTCTGCCTGCCACCCATGTGGTAAATACAAAACCTCCGATCAATAGTATTTGCGAAAGAATAAGCTGCCAGAGAGGTACGCCAAATCCTATACGCCCCATCATAGCAATAGGTGAGGTAAATGGAATGATAGACAGCCACACACTGATAGGCCCCTGAGGATCTTTTAATATAAACATGAACAAACTCATATAGGAGATCAACATCGGGATGGTAATAGGAAACATAAACTGTTGTGCTTCTGCCGGGCTATCTACTGCAGAACCCACAGCAGCAAACAACGCTCCGTATAACAGGTATCCTCCCAGAAAATAGAAGATGAAGCATGAGCCTATATAGGCCCAGGGTAAAGACATAAACAAGTCCATGTTCCTGGAGAACTCAGAGGTTGCTGCGGCTTGTTGAGCGGCCGCTTCAGCCGAGATTTGTTGCATGGCTTGTTGTTGTGGAGGATCGATGCCCAATGCTCCTAGAACACCAAAGGTTAAAGTAGTCATCAGCACGATCCAGATAAGGAATTGCAGTAGCCCTACCGATGCAAGGCCTATAATCTTACCCATCATCAGTTGAAAAGGTTTTACGGACGAAACAATAACCTCAACAACCTTGCTTGTTTTTTCTTCAATGATGCCTTGCATGATCTGCGCACCATAAATGAAGATGAACATATACATTAATATACCTCCGGCCATACCTATACCAGCCAGTATAAATGAGTTGCTGGATTTTTCTTCGCTGCCGCTAACAGTATGGATCTTTACATTTGTTTTGAGACTGTCGAGTAATTTTTGATCGATCTTCAAGGCATGCATTTTCATATCTTTCAATTGTGCCTCAAACATATTTTCAAGACTTGAAATGTCTTCTATGCTTGGTGAGATTTTAGTATATAGCGTTATGCCTTCCGGCTTATCGGGAGTTATAGCCGGTATATATAAGAAGCCAAAGTCATCGCTGGCTTTATAGGCAAGTTTGCCATCGGCCAGTGAGCCCTGAAATTCTTTAAATATATACTTGGATGAATCAGGCTTGAAGAGATTTGATTCATCGATATAGTATATAATTTCTTTTTCCTTGTTCTTTTCCTGTTCCTGGGCGATATATACCAGCAGGGCTATAATAGCAGGGAAGATTAGTGGGATAAGAATGGTGGCAATTAAAAATGATTTTTTCTGTACGCGATTCAGAAATTCGCGCTGAACGATCAACCATATTTTATTCATCGGAACCTCCTTTTACTAACGTGATAAATATTTCGCTCATAGTGGGTACTTTTTCGGAGAAGCTGTGTACTTCGGTTATATCTGTGAGGGCACGGATCAGTTGATTAGGACTTGTGCCGGGACTTACTTTTATCAGTGATTTGAAGTAGGTGTCGTCTTCCAGGTTCTTTTGTTCGAGTAATTCGTATTGTCCGGGTAATGTAAAAGTACCCTTGTGTTCAACCGTATAGGTATTGCTGCGATAAGCTTCTTTTACTTGCTTCTTGGAGCCTTCGAGTATTTTTTTGGATCTGTTGATGAGCGCTATATGATCGCAGAGATCTTCTACTGTTTCCATACGGTGGGTAGAGAAGATGATCGTGCAGCCTTTTTGTTTCAACTCGTGAATTTCTTTTGTGATGAGTTGAGCATTTACAGGATCGAATCCGGAGAAAGGTTCATCGAGAATGATGAGGCGAGGTTCATGCATCACAGTACTGATGAACTGAATTTTCTGCGCCATCCCTTTACTCAAATCTTCTACTTTTTTATTCCACCAATCAGTGATCTCAAACTTCTTGATCCAGGCTTTACTTTTATCGATAGCATCTTTGCGACTCAATCCTTTTAGCTGAGCGAAGTAAGTGAGTTGTTCGCCAACTTTTAATTTTTTGTAGAGGCCCCGTTCTTCCGGTAAATAGCCAATGGAGCCTACATGCCTGGCTTCAAGCTTCTCTCCGAAGATAGATATATCTCCGCTGTCGGCAGTAATGATCTGGTTGATGATACGGATAAGGGTTGTTTTACCTGCTCCGTTGGGTCCGAGCAATCCGAAAATGGTTTGCTGTGGAATGGTGATGCTCACCTGATCCAGCGCTACGTGATTGGTGTAACGCTTAGTTACATTGTTGGCAATTAGGGCTTCCACGTAATAGGGTTAAGTTTGATACCACGAGTTAGTATCAATACTCGGAAAAGAATTACTGGAACCGAACTAAAAGTTTGAAAATATTGGAAACAAAAAAGTCAGCAAAGGTTATTGCTGATTGCTTTCTTTAAAGATGATGTTGCCCATGGATACATCCAGATCGAAGGTAAGTGAGGCACTCTTCGGATCTTTATTGTAAGCGGCATTGGCAAACGTATCGTCACTGATCTTGGTAAGGCTTGAGGGTACTTTTACACTGCATAACCATGAGTCATGAATCTTGACTAATACAGGAGTTTCTTTCTGAGGAAGTATAATAGTTAAGTTGCCAGCTCCTACGCTGCCCTTCACACGATTCTTTACCAGTGGCTTGTTGCTGAAATCCAATGTCATGTTGCCGAAGCCGACATCCGCCAATACAAAGCGTGTGCGTGATAAATTGAGATTCTTCACATTTACAGAACCGAGATCGACCTTCACAGAAAAAGTATCCATGTCGATCTGGTTTTCCAGCGATGAAGCATAGCCTACATTTACATTAGCACTGCCAGAGCTGATCTTCAACTTTCTAATGGCAAGACCGGAGAGATCTACATTGGCATTTCCTACACCGTAATTCAGTTCAAGGAAGTAAGGCTTCATATCGGTGAGGTACATCTTCCAGAGTTTATCGCTGGTAGTTTTCTCTGCCGATCCGAAGAAGTTCGCTGAAATAGATTGACCCAGACTTTCTGATTGATTTTCCTCCAGGTTAAGGAGTACTTCGCAGGTTTTTCCTTTTACCTCCTTGCGGAAGTTATGTGCGTACGCTGTTTCAGTCTGATTACTGAAGACATTGAGTATCTCCGGATTCTGACTGGGTTTTATATAGCAATTGCCACTATTGGCCTTGAGACTAAGCCTGATATTATCGCACGATTGGGTATCCTCTACCGTAAATTGCTTCTTGATCTGTCCGCATACGATCCCCCCCAGTGCAATTCCGAAACATGTTAACCAAATCTTCTTATGCATGCTGAATAATTACGGCCTCATGACCCGTAGGTTACATGGTGTAAGGTTAAACACGATATTAAACAAAAATTCCCCACCTTAGCTAGCTACTAAAACGGGGAATGGGGAGAAATGGATAATATTTTTAATTAAAATATTCTTTCATGCGCTCAAAAAAGCCTTTTTCTCCTGCCTCAGGGTGCGGCTGAAAATTGGGGGAGTCGCGCAGACTCTCCAGTTTTGCTTTTTCTTCTGATGTCAGTTTTTTAGGCGTCCAGACATTTACGTAAATCAACTGGTCGCCAATTTCGTAGCCGTTGACATCTTTTAGTCCTTTACCGCGGAGTCGAAGGATCTTTCCGCTTTGTGTACCCGGATCGATCTTGATTTTTACTTTGCCCGTAACAGAAGGAACTTCAACCGAAGTGCCCAGCGCGGCATCAATAACACTTATATAGAGTTCGTATATAAGATTATTGCCATCGCGCTTCAGGTGCTTGTCTTCCTGTTCTTCGATCAGAATCAGCAAATCACCTGCAACACCACCCGGAGCTTCGTTTCCTTTTCCTGACATAGCGAGTTGCATGCCTTCGCTTACACCAGCCGGAATTTTTACGCTGAGAACTTCTTCTTTTGAAACAAGCCCTGAGTTGTCTACACCTGCAGGACGTTTATCTATGATCTGGCCGGAACCATCGCAGGCAGAGCAAGTAGTTGCTGATACCATTTGGCCCAGCATGGTATTGACCACTTTCTTGAGCTGACCGGTACCATGACAGGTAGGGCAGGTTTTGAAAGTTACTCCTTCCGCTCTTACAAGGCGATTTACCTTTAATTTCTTTTCAACACCATTGGCAATTTCGTCCAATGAAAGTTTTAGTTTGATGCGGAGGTTGGTGCCTTTTCGCTGGCGTCTTCCCCCGGAAGCATTGCCTCCTCCGAAGAAGCTATCAAACGGACTTCCTCCTCCGAAAATATCTCCGAACTGACTGAAGATATCTTCCATGTTCATGTGATGACCACCGTAACCACCGCCATTGCCAGGCATGGAATGTCCGTAGCGATCGTACTTGGCACGTTTGTCGGCATCGCTTAATATCTCGTAGGCTTCTGCAGCTTCCTTGAATTTTTCTTCTGCTTCCTTGTTGCCGGGATTTTTATCCGGGTGGAATTGGATCGCTACTTTCCGGTAAGCTTTCTTGATCTCCTCCTGTGTAGCGCCTTTGCTTACACCCAGTATCTCGTAAAAATCTCTTTTGGTAGACATGTGTTAAGTATTGTTGAAAGTGTAACGTGCAGAAGTGCAGGCTTAACTGCCCACAACAACTTTAGCAAAACGAATCACTTTGTCGTTGAGTAAATATCCTTTTTCAACTACATCCACGATCTTGCCCTTCAGCTTTTCATCGGGTGCCGGAATTTGTGTGATGGCCTCGTGCAAGTCCGGATTAAATTCCGAACCAGCGCCTGCTTCCATTACTTTTACTCCGGATTGATCAAGTATCTTTTTGAATTTAGTATAGATCAGAAAAATTCCTTCGAGGTCTTTTGATTCTGTTCCCTTGAAAGCTTTCTCTGCTCTTTCGAAATCATCGGCTACAGGAAGCAACGCTTTAATCAGTTGCTCGTTGGCCGACTGGATCATCTCCAGTTTTTCTTTGGATGTTCTGCGTCTGAAATTTTCAAACTCAGAATACAACCTCAGATATTTATCTTTTTGTTCAGCAAGTTCGCTTTGCAGTTTTGACTCATTCTGGCTTTCGCTTTCTTTCACTTCTGGCTTTACGTCAGGAGTTTCGTTAGCAGGCAGATTGTCAGCAACTGCTTCGTTGTTTTCTGAAAGTATTTCTTCGTTTTGATTCATAGCCATTTCTTCACCTTTTTGGTTCTCGGATCTTATTTACTGGTTAGGTCAGAGCGCAAATGTCAACAATTTTGCCAAAGGTATTTTAATGCCAAACTGACATTTATAAAGATGCCTGGCCACTGTTGTTGAAATGATCAGTGAAGATTTTTCCAGATCAGATCTTTTAATTCTACAATGCCCTGGTTGGTAACAGAAGAGATAAAGATCGTAGGCAGATCGGTAGGAAGTTCGCGTTTCATTTCGGCCTTCAGTTCATCATCCAGCATATCAGATTTTGAAACTGCGAGCAATCGTTTTTTATCCAGTAACTCCGGATTGTATTTGTTCAATTCATTCAACAGTATATTATACTCTGTCTTAATATCGCGCGAGTCTGCGGGGATAAGAAACAGTAGTAATGAATTTCGTTCGATGTGTCGCAGAAAGCGAATACCAAGTCCGCGGCCTTCTGCAGCGCCCTCAATAATTCCGGGAATATCGGCCATTACAAAAGAGCGTTCATCACGATAGGATACAACGCCCAGGTTAGGCGTCAGCGTTGTAAAAGGATAATCAGCAATTTTAGGTTTAGCTGCCGATACAACAGAAAGTAAAGTTGATTTGCCGGCATTCGGAAAACCTACCAAACCAACATCGGCCAGTAATTTTAATTCCAGCACCACCCACTCTTCAACACCACGTTCGCCGGGCTGTGCATATTGCGGAGCCTGATGTGTAGAGGTAGCGAAGAATGCATTGCCCTTTCCTCCGCGACCACCGGGAGTCAGAATAAATTCCTGGCCATCTTCGGTTATCTCACAACGCACCTGGCCTGTTTCAGCATCGCGTGCTACGGTGCCGAGCGGCACAGGTATAATTTCATCTTTACCATCAGCACCGGTTCTGTCCTGCTCTTCGCCCGGATTACCGTTGGTGGCAATAACATGTTTACGATACTTCAAATGAAGCAACGTCCAGTGCTGAGAGTCTCCGCGCAGAATTATGTGTCCACCTCGACCACCATTACCGCCATCAGGACCACCTTTCTGAATAAATTTTTCGCGATGAAAATGTAAACATCCTGCACCACCGTGGCCAGAGCGGGAACAAAATTTAACGTAGTCGATGAAATTGGGAGCAGACACGCGCGTAGTATAGATTATGCTAATAAGCTCTTGTCGATCTCGCGGCAGATGTTCTTGAAGATCTCTTCAATATCACCCACACCGATAACAGAAGCGTACTTGTTATGGTCTTTATAATATTTTGCTACCGCTACAGTTTCAGCTTTATATACTGCAATACGGTTTTCAATTACTTCCGGCTTTGCATCGTCCGGACGATTTTCTTTCGCAGCTCGATCGGCCAGACGAGTTTTTAATTCTTCTTCCGGAACTACTAATTCGATCAATACTTTTATAGGAGCTTTCTTGGAGTCAAGAAGTTTATCCAAAGCCTCAGCCTGCGGGATAGTACGCGGGAAACCATCGAAAATTATTCCCGAAATATTTCCACTGTTTTTGATCTTATCATCCACCATGTCAATCACTACCTGGTCGGGTACAAGATTACCTTTATCCATGTAGCCTTTGGCAAGCTGACCGAGCGGTGTTCCTTCTTTCAAATGCTTACGGAAAAGATCTCCGGTTGAAATGTGTGTGAGCGAATACTTCTCAATGATCTTGGTGCTCTGGGTACCTTTGCCTGCGCCCGGAGGGCCAAAGAGAATAATGTTAATCATTTCTACTTTACGGTTTTGGTGATTGAGATGGGTTTTTGGATTTTGTTTAGCTGACGAAGATAAGGAATCAGAAATCGATTTACGATCCGGTACTATCGATTTTTTATACTGCCTCTGTTGGTGGTGCGCTGTTTGCAGCCGGCAGAGCTCTATAAATTTCTTTCAGATTCCGGCCCAGGCCGTCATAATCCAAGCCGTAGCCCACTACAAATTCGTGGTCTATTTCAAATCCTACATATTTTACATTGATCATTTTATCGCGGGCCGGTTGCTTGCGCAGCAGCGAAATTACTTCTACCGATTTTGTTCCGAGGCCCTTCAACTCTTCAATGATTTTTTGAAGGGTGAGACCAGTATCCACTATATCTTCCACCAGAATAACATCCTGGTTGAATAAACTTGCTTCAAGACCTATTAATGTTTTAAGCTGGCCAGAGGAACTAACGGCACCGCCATACGAAGAAACTTTTACAAACGATACCTTGCACGGTACTTCTATTTGCTTGATCAGGTCTGCAGCAAAAATAAACGAGCCGTTCAATATCGGTAAAAATACAGGCTGCTTGTCTTTATAGTCAGCATTGATCTGCTCGGCCAGGGTTCTGATCTTATCCTGGATTTTGGATTTATTGATAAACTGCTTAAACTGTAAATCTTTAATCTGCATAGCCGTCCCTTTGGTTAAGGGAGCGCAAAGATAAAAGAATTTAGGAGTTCGGATTCCAGAATTTCTAATTCTCTGAAATCAACGGATATAGCGATGATGACCTATGATGGTGTATTGAAATAAACAATCTGATATTTCCTGACCTCGCCCTATATTATGTACAATGAGATGTCGTTGATTGTCGGACGATCGCTGATCGATCACGATACCAATATGCGTAATTCCACCGCCTAAATCCCACGACACTATATCTCCGGGTTTATAATCTTCGGCAGCCTGAGAAATCTTTAGTGTATTGCCATGACGCGAAAAGAATGTCATGAGGTTGGGCACGCGTCTGTGATCGATGTTTGTATCTGTTGACCGGAGTCCCCATTTGGCTGGATATACCTTAAAGTTCTTTGCCATATCTTCATGTACTTCCTTTTGCAGATCAATGCCCAGTTTACGATAAGCGCGTATAACTACATCGGTACAAACACCTCTGTCTGCAGGAACATCGCCATTGGGATATGGAATGGAGAAATACGTTGGATCGTATGTTACAGATTGTTTCGTCAGTTCTATAGCAGCGGCACACAAGCGCTGAGAAAAAGTCTTTTGAGCAATACTGGTATTGAAAGGTAATACCAGTATTGCAATCAATAACATGCGAACCATTACAGGCTTATAATCAATATGCATCCGTCAAGGCAAATTCATTTTTACGATACATCCACTTGCCTTGTGTGAAGTCAGGAAACTCAACGGTTTCTCCCCCGAGTCTGATCGAAGTTTCGGAGAGTGGTGTGATAGCGCTCCACGTTACAGCATCATATACATCCTGAGGTGTATTTACTTTTCGTTTCACGGCTTCAACAAAAGCATTTAATACAAACCAGTCCATGCCACCATGACCAGCACCGGCAGCATCGTTACCGTATTTTTTCCAGAGAGGATGATCATACTTCTCCAGCCATTCATTGGCACTGTCCCACTGATGGGGATTTTTACTCTTGCCTTCTATATAGACAGACTTGTTTACATCCATCCATATACCCTCTGTGCCCTGCACGCGAAAACCCAGTGAATAAGGTCTCGGTAAATTTGTGTCGTGTTGCAATAATATAGTTTCTCCCTTTGCGCACTTGATCATCGTAGTAACAATGTCGCCAAGTTTGAATTCAACTTTTGTGTTCGGGTGATTTTCTCCGCCTACTTTTTTAATGTAATCATGCAAGCCTCTTGATTTAGTTGAGTAAGAAACCAACTCGGTAAAGCGATTGCCGCGATTGATGTCAATCATCATGGCAACCGGCCCAACACCATGGGTAGGATAAAGATCGCCATTACGATTAACCGAGTGCAGCGTTCGCCAGCTTGCTTCTGAAAATCCCTTTTCACCAAACTCAACTCCACCACCGTATGGATTTTTTCCATCGTTGAATTTTACTTCGCGCAAGTCATGTTGGTAGCCGCCTTGCAAGTGAATAATCTCGCCAAATATATTCTGGCGCACCATATTCAATACAGCCATCACATCTCTTCTATAGCAAACATTTTCCAGCATCATCAACGGCATGCCTGTACGTTCGGAAGTATGCACAAGCTCCCAGCATTCTTCAACCGACATGCCGGTAATCACTTCACATCCTACATATTTTTTGGCGTTCATCGCATCGATACACATTACCGTGTGCCATTCCCACGGTGTAGCAATGATCACTGCATCGATGTCTTTATTTTCCAGTAATTTTTTATATCCGTATGGGCCCTCGAGAATAATCTGCGGCATAGGTTTTCCGGATTGTTTTACCAGTTCCTTGCTCATGTCGATCATGCGCTGCTGAATATCGCAGAGCGCCACTACTTCTATATCATTTCTTCTTAGAGCGAGTTCAAGATGATTTTGTCCGCGAAGGCCAACACCGATAAAGCCCAGTCGTACTTTTTGTTCTTTATCTTTTGCAGTGGCCATAGACTCTGGTAACATAGATAGGCCAACGCCAGCAAGCGCTGCTGTTTTGATAAAATCTCTTCGCGTAGTTGTCATAGTATATAGTTCAAGGTTTGGACCGATAAATTCTGGAAACAAAACTGACCGTGCAAGGGGTTTTATGTTTAAATTTGAAAAGATGAACGACCTGTTGTCACATCCACCCAAAACCATAATGGAAGTATATAAACAGCTTCCTGAACGTTAGCAGAATTAATTGAAGGAAGTATTTATATGTCGCCATCTCTCATCCGGTTCGCATCAGCGAATTGTAGCAATTCTGTCTTCTAAAATGATTCTCTTTACAGAGGAAACAAAAACGGGCGAAGTTTACGTAGCTCCTTTTGATGTTTACCTGGATGAGCATCTGAATGCAGTTCAGCCAGATATAGTATTTGTCTCAGCGAGCAGACTTTCTATTATCGAGAGACACATTCATGGTGTGCCCGATCTTATCGTGGAGGTACTGTCAGAAGGAAATGAGAATCATGACAAGATCAGAAAGAAAAAACTATACGAACAATTCGGAGTAAAGGAATATTGGATCATCGATCCGGAAACCAAAGAAGCTACCGGATACTCCTTGAACGATAATCAATACCAGGAAATAGATAGGTCTCTCGGTAAAATTACTTCACGGATATTGAATTATACTTTCGATTTCTAGCATCAAAGATCTTTCATCAGCCAGCTATAGAGCTCAATCATACTCTTGATGTCGTGAGTATGTACACGTTCATCTGGTGTATGCGGATTGTGTTGAGGCGCACCAACAAAACACCAGTCGAACGGATAGGGAGAAACTTGTAATTCTCTTCCATCGCTGGAGCCCATGCCTTCCACTTCGAGTTGAAAATCTACCTTATGTTTTTTTGCAATAGCAATAATCTTATCAATAAAACTTTTGCGCGGAATGTTACGATCCCGCATCGAGATTACAACACCTTTGCCATGATCTACACCATCGGATACCCACGTGATGTCTGATACCAACGCCTGCTTTATACTCCACTGCTCATATATAAATTTTGCCAGGTATGGCACGGAGCCGCCTCCGTGTTCCTCCCACGTGCTGAATACAATAACACCATCCTTCAAGGTTTCGGCAACCTTTAATGCATTATATACTCCGAGGCGATTGTCGAGATACGCAGATTGTATATAATTTTTATCCGCGCGAAAATTTACTTTGTAGGTTAACTCGGTGCCGCGATCTATCTGCCTGCCGAATTTATAAAACGCGTGATTCTCTTTATCAAATTCAAGTTCGCATTCAATAGGACCGAGGCTGTCTTCTCCCACAAGCTTTGTTCCCATCTCGGCATCCGGACTGCCAATGGGTAAAAGCTGATTGAAATAGCGCACAGTAAAACCAATGCTATCAATATGCGCAAAGATGGCTGTGCGGGGTTTGCCAAATTTCAGAATAATGTTATCCTGAAACTCATCGCCATGATACACGGTAGGCTTTACCTTCCAGTTCTTTTTTTCTTTGGTAATATATTTCAGTAAAAATTCTTTCATGCGAACTTCGTTTCCGGAGGGCGCATGTACTTCGCAAAGTTGTTTGAGTAATTTCATAGGTAAAAATCGGAAAGTTTGGAAGTCTGAAAGACCGAAAGCGGTGTTCGTTCTGCAGACTCATTCCTTCCTTTATATTTATAGATATCTATTTATATTATACAGTAAATCCATCCTGGCGTGCTATAGGAATACTTGCTACCACATCTTTCTGACTTTCGGTCTTTCGACTCTCTTTCTTAATCCAGCACTGGCCTTTCAACTCCCATACATTTATTTTAATTCACCTGTATGATAGTTCTTCTGCAACTTTATTCTAAATTTTGATTAGAAAAAAGTGACACTTATGGTTTTTAACCTTAGCGAGCAAAACTCGGTAGCTAATCAATTTATTCTGGAGCTGAGAGACAAGACGCTGCAGCAAGATCGCATGCGCTTTCGCAAGAATATGGAGCGACTTGGTGAAATTATGGCGTATGAGGTTTCGAAGAAGTTTCAATATACCACCCGCATTATTGAAACACCATTGGGTAAATCGCGCATCAATGTGTTTAAGCATCAACCTTTACTGATAACAATTCTCCGCGCAGGCTTCCCATACTTTCAAGGCTTTATTAATTTTTTTGATCAGGCTGAGGCCGGTTTTGTCGGGGCTTACAGACGCGAAAGCTTGCACGAGATAACAATAAAACTGGATTATGTTTCGACCCCTTATTTGCAAGGACGTGAAGTAATTCTGATCGATCCGATGTTGGCAACCGGCAAATCTATAATGGATTCTGTAGAACAGCTCTTAAAACGAGGCACTCCCGAACATTTGCATATTGTTTCGCTGGTGGCAGCTCCGGAGGGAATAAAATTTGTAACACAACATGTAAATATACCTTATTCACTTTGGACGTGTGCGATAGATGAACATCTCAATGAACAGTTTTATATAGTTCCCGGCCTCGGTGATGCCGGAGATCTAAGCTACGGCTCGAAGATTTAGATTTACAGGAACATTAATTAGCTGAATACCAAAACAACCTCTATACGTATATAGCTCCATGTTGGAAGAGATCCTCAAAGCAATACCGGTTTACTTTTCGAGCATGCTCAAATTTATATTTGGTCCGCTTGCAGGATATACCGCTAACCTTACACTGGCTACTACCATTCTGGCAACTGTGGCGGGTATGATGACCGTTGTATTTGCTTTTGCTTTCTTCGGAGAATTTCTGCGCACCAGGATTGTAGATAAATTTTTTGCCAAGAGAAAACGCTTCTCCGATCGCAACAGGAAATTTGTAGGCATCTGGAAAAAATATGGCTTACCTGGTGTCGCGGCCCTTACACCAGTTTTTCTCACGCCTATAGGAGGCACATTACTCGCCTTGAGCTTCGGTGCACCCCGCAATAAACTTATCCTATATATGTTTATCAGCGCGGCCGTATGGTCGGTAATCTTTAGCAGCGCTATTTACTTCTTCGGGAACGAAGTACTGCCCGATGCTATAAAATAGCTTTTACCGCACTTCATCTGCCTCAAATTACTTCCGATAGCTATCGGGACGCGGCAAAACAAAATAGCTAAGTATATATCTGTGAAATTTCTGTGAGGTCTGTGGGAAAATTATTTCACATCTTCATCCGGCAGCATCTCTATCGTGTGGATCAAAACTTTTCTCGCTATAGCTTGCCCGGTTTTAGTAGCGGCTAATCCTCCGAGTGCAGTTTCTTTATAGCGCGTTTCCATACTCGATCCAATTTCGCCCATCGCTTCAATCACTTCGTCTACCGGTATAACACTGCTTACACTGGCAAGCGCAATTTGTGCGGAGCTGTTGGCAATAGCAGCGGCACTGGCGTTACGTACCACACACGGTATCTCAACAAGTCCTGCAACGGGGTCGCACACCAGCCCCAGCATACACTGTACTGTTATAGCCACACCGTTAAATATCTGGTCTATATCTCCGCCTAAACAATATACTATAGCTCCTGCTCCCATGGCAGCAGCTGTTCCTGTTTCGGCCTGGCAACCACCAACAGCACCTGCTATAGATGCTTTCTGTTCCATGATGAGTGCTATACCAGCAGCGATCAGCATTGCTTCGAGTATTTTCTCGTCATCGATCTGATGTATCTCTTGTAAAGTATATAATACTCCCGGCATAATGCCGCTGGCACCGGCAGTAGGTGCAGCCACAACTCTGCCCATACACGAATTTACTTCTTTGGCTGCGAGCGCCCGTGCTATAAGCTGTTGAAACTCTTTGGATATAACAGCAGTAGGGTAGCGGTATACTTTCTTTGCACCGTTGTTGATCATGCCCGAGCGCGAAGTCATATCTTCTTCGAGGCCCGTGCGCACAGCTTCCTTCATCACCTGCCATGCATTGGCGAGACCATCCCATGTATCTTTTTCACTTCTGTTTTTTTGGGTGCGTTCATACTCCAGCACAATCTGGTGGAGCGGCATGTTGTGTTGTATGCTGTACTGTTTCCAGTTTTCGAATGAGTCAAAAAGAAAGGCCATACATGGTACGGTTTAGATGGATGCGAAATTCGATGTTTAGAACTTGCTGAACAAATGCGTATGCATCTATTGAAAACGATTTACGGGAATAATCAGTTCAAAAATGTAAGCGGTATACCGTTCATCAAAACTTATGATTATACTTGGAGCCTCATGAAAAAAAGTCTTTTCATTATTCTGCTACTCTTGTCGCCACACGTGTTTGCACAGGAACAGAATTTCTGGCAGGTGCTGGCGCAGGTTGGTTTTGAAAATAAGAAAGACAAGAACGGTTATGAGGTGGAGGTACCTGTTTTCAGCAAGCATCTGAAAACTTTCAATGGTAAAAAGATACGACTGCAAGGGTATATAATTCCGCTCGAAGAAATGGGCGGGCAAGGTAAGTTTATGCTTTCTGCCTGGCCGTTTAATCTGTGCTTCTTCTGTGGTGCAGCAGGTCCGGAAACAGTAGTGGAAGTAGAAACTACTCAGAAAATAAAATTTACCACGAAGCAGATTGTGATGGAGGGCATCCTGATTTTGAACGACAGCAATCCTGATCATCACATGTATATATTAAAGTCGGCTACACTAATCTAACTACTACATCAATCTATATACCTATATGCGAATAGTTTTGCTATGCCTGTTTGTGATATGTTACTCGGCAGCATATTCACAATCCAATGATGCTTCGGCTATTAAACAAATTTACAGCGAAGAGCTGTCGAGAGGGAAAAGTTATTCCATGCTCGAGTATCTAACCACTACTATAGGCGCGCGCCTCAGTGGTTCACCCGGTGCAGCGGCTGCTGTAGAGTGGGGGCGACACGAGCTCGATAATTTTACAGACTCTGTTTTTCTTCAACCGGTAATGGTACCACACTGGATCCGCGGACAAAAAGAAGTTGGTCGTGTTATCAACTCCAAGAAAAGAGGTGTAGTAGAAATGAATGTATGTGCCTTGGGTATGTCTGTAGGTACTGGGCCTTCCGGAGTAACGGGCAGCATTGTAGAGGTAAAGAGCTTTGATGAACTGAAACAACTGGGAGAAAAAAATGTAAAAGGGAAGATCGTGTTCTTTAATCGTCCGATGGACCCTAGCAAGTTCAATACGTTTGAGGCGTATGGCGGTGCCGTTGAGCAGCGCGCACTGGGCCCATCAGAAGCAGCCAAGTATGGAGCAACCGGTGTTATCGTTCGTTCCATGGGGTTGAACCAGGAAGATTATCCCCACACCGGAGGTCTTCGCTATACAGTAAATATAGCCAAGCTCCCGGCTATTGCTATCAGCACGAAGCATGCTGACCTGTTGAGTAAAATTCTGAAAGAAGAGAAAGATATACAGTTCTACTTTGAAACACACTGCGAAACTTTGCCCGATGCACCTTCCTATAATGTTGTAGCGGAGATTAAAGGATCAGAATTTCCCAATGAAATTATTGTAGTGGGTGGTCACCTGGACTCATGGGATCTGGCTCAAGGCGCGCATGATGATGGTGCCGGTTGTGTACAGTCGATGGAAGTGCTCAGACTTTTTAAAGTGATTGGCTATAAACCCAAACGCACTATTCGTGTAGTGTTGTTTATGAATGAGGAGAATGGTTTGCGTGGCGGTCTTGAATATGCACGCCAGGCAGAGCTGAAAAAAGAAAAACATATAGCAGCTGTTGAGTCAGACGATGGAGGATTTACTCCTCGTGGCTTTACCATGACGGCAACCGAAGCGGTGCGTACAAAAATCAAAAGCTGGAAGCCACTGCTGGAACCTTATGGATTATATAGTTTTGATAACGAAGGAGGCGGAGCAGATATAGGACCGTTGCAGGCGCAAGGGGTACCGATCATCGGATTTTTGCCTGACTCACAACGTTACTTTGATTATCACCATACACAGGAAGATACGATAGATAAAGTAAGCAAGCGTGAGCTGGAACTCGGTGCCGCGTCTATGGCATCGCTGATATACCTGATCGATCAGTACGGTCTATAAAAATTATTTGATTGTAAAGAAGAAATCGCCTGTAAGCGAATTGTTCTCCCACGGAATCTGTCGTCCGGCGGATTCCGTGGATACATCAATCCTCACCTTCTTAAAAACTTCTTCCAACGTAAGGTCGGGTGCATTTATATACTTCAGCAGTTTCGAGGTATATAGCCCGTTTCTTCCCTCACCATCCGAAGCTACATCGCCCGGTGCTGTAGCAAACGCAATGATCGATCCTTGTTTAGCTCCTTTCGGTGGATCCATCCTGGTTATACCTTTTTCATCCGAGCGCGAAAAACTCCTGAATGGATTATTACGACAGGCATCGAGTATAATTACATTGATGCGATTGTTGGAGTACTCCATCACCCGCAATATAGCAGAAGCACTGATGCACTCCTCGGCCACCTCGGCTTTCATTTCAATGTTGGCATCGATGGGCACCAGGTAATTTACACCATCAACCTGTATACCGTGGCCGGAGTAATAAAACAATCCTACGCCACCTTCGCTTATCTCGCTGCCAAATTCCCGAATGGCATCACGCATATCGGCACGACTGGCATTCTGTTTCAGAATTACTTTAAATCCTTTTTCACTGAGAGCTGTGGCTATATCCAGCGCATCGTTCACAGCATTTTTTAGCGGACCGTTTTTATAGTTGCCGTTACCAATGATCAGCGCAGTTTTCTTTTCGTTCTTGTAAAACTCCAGGCTGGTAGTAATAGAAATGGATGAAGTAGTGGCGGTATCTTTTACGGGCACAATATTAAAGGTGGCAGGTTTACTTTGGCCTTTAATAATCTGCTGGGCAATAGTATTGCCTGCGATTGCAATGTAAAAAGTGATAAGAAGGAATCGTAACATGAGAGGGTAATGTTAGCGCCCTGCTCGCAAAGCATTAACAGGCTTTACTTATCAAAGACAAGCCTATAGGCTGTTGCCTGCAGTGTGCAGTAAATTTTCAATATGAAATTTACTAAAATCATTTTTTACAAACCCTCAAATGGCGTAACTTTAAATAACCCTCTCTGTTTGTATGAAAACTATTCTGCCTGTACTTACCTGCGTCATGGCTTTTATAGTCTGTAGTGCGCATGCGCAGCGCTTAACCAACATTATACCACAGGCTGTTGGCACGAAGATCATTGTTCATTATAACATCGAAGATTTTAAAGAAGATCAGTTATTTGAAGTGGCCTTGTATTGTTCTAAAGATCAATATGCACAGGAGCTTCGTCATGTAAGTGGTAACGGGGTAGGCAATGCGGTAACGCCCGGAACGGATCGCGTAATAATCTGGGATGTGCTGAAAGATGTAAACGCCTTTGTGGGGGAGTATATATTTGAAGTGCGAGCACTCATTAAATCGAAAGTATCAGAAATGAATTCTGCTGTTGTGATGATCAATCGCAGTGTAGCCGTTACCAGTAAAGATGAAGCTTACCCGGAGATCTCGAATACACTTACCGACTATATCAATGAAGCGAAAGATCTGAAAGATGCTTTTCAGTTTTTAATTCCGCAGGCGCTGGAGAGCAGGCAGGCATTGGGTAAACTTACCGATGCGATGGAACAGTATAACCGTGCTTTCGAAAAACTTAATAAAGAAAGACTCACGTATGAGAAATATGTTAGCATGTTTTGGAAGCGCGATGTTACTACGCTCGAGTTTAAAAGTTTAATGGACTATGCCTTGGGCGAAACGCATAGTGTAAATATTCTCACGCTCAATCAAAAAGTATCAACCATTAATGATATCGTCAATAACCGCGTGAAGCGGCCGAATGAAGTAAAGCGTGAATTAACCAAAGATATAGGCGAAGAAGTGATCAGGCTGGATAAGCGATTGCAGGAACTGGAGCGAAGGGCCAATCGGATTTTATACGACTTAAGTCAGGATTAACGATAAAAGTCATGAAGCATTACAAGATCCTCTCTCCAATAGTATTACTATGGGCTGTTATAGCATTGTCTACCTGCAGCGAACCCGAGAAAGCAAAGCCGGAGATTACACAACTGGTGCCAGCCGAAGGCCAGGTGGGCGATGAAGTATATATACAGGGAACAAACTTCGCTACAGCTTCGGTGGTGTTATTCGGTACAACGGAATCATCTATCGTAACAAAAACCGATACAGAAATGCTTACGGTGGTGCCAGCCGGTTTACCTCCGGGCAACACAACGGTAGCGGTAGTGGCCGATGGCGGTACCTCTGCTACTATGTCGTTCACAGTACTCGAAACAAAGCCGGTGGATCCGAAAACAGACCCGATCATTGATGAGGTAGTGGCGACTAAAAATATAACGGATCAGCTATTGCTGCTCCGCGGTAAAAATTTCTCTACGGCCACCAAGGTAATGTTTGGCGGTACACAGGCAGATATAGCGACCGCTACCAGTAAAGTAGTTACAGTAATTATACCTTCCGATCTGGCAGTGGGTAACTATTCGGTGAAAGTAAAAACATCGGTAGGTATATCAGAAGGAAAAACTTTTGAAGTGGTGAGTACACA
>NZ_DATCSD010000354.1:0-49725 GCF_036568665.1 Ohtaekwangia sp.
TATTCACTCCCTAAAAGGTGAATGGCAGGCTGCTCAACAGCTACACGACACAGAACGTGCTAATGCATTAAAGGAAAAACTGAACACCATTCTGAAAGATGCAGATCCTTCCGTGAAAAACAGTACTGCTGCATTTATACCCGTCCTGTCGCTGCCTTCGCACTAGCAAGATATAGTATATATTAAAAAGACCCGCTATACTCAGATATAGCAGGCCTTCAATATAATATGATGCTAAATTTACTTCGAGAGCTTTACGGCCTTTGCTACATTGTCTGCCACTTCTTTGCCAATGAGCAATCCCTGTTCAATAGAGAAACGGTAATGTATACCTCCATATAGCCGGGATATACCGGCCTCACGGGCAGCATCTGTAAAAGAGGTAAATTTCCGTGGAGCCATGCCCAGGTATGAATACGTTTGATCGGTAAAGGCAACGCGATCACCTAATACAACGGTTAATCCTGTTGCTGCTGCCGATGACAACGTAGCATGTGCAGCAGGATATTCCGGGTGAGGCGGTGTTTCAATCAGCGGCATCCATTCTTTCTTTATTAGTCGCTGTATATTCGTTACCGGCCGAACTACGCCATAGGTATATTTACCCTTCCATGCAGCAATAGTAGCATCATAGAGTGACAAATGCATACATGCATACGCAGCTGCACCTTTCTGCAGCGGAATATTATTGGATGCAACCACCTGCGCCAGTATAGAAGACCAATGCCCGGGCACAGTAAGAAATTTACCATTCGGTGAATCATCCCAGAACAACGCTATATTTCTTTGCTCATTGGTTAATGTCTGCGATACATCAAACACTTCCTTTACCATACCAAAATATACCGATGCCGGGTCCGTTGAAAATGCAGGAGGTGCTGTTCGCACAACATCGGTTGTACTACCCGCTACCATCGGTCTGTTTGCCTGCCAGTAAGGCAACGCTGCTTTAGCGAAAGCTGGCGGTGTAGGTTGCCACCAGGCTATTTCTGCAGGAGGTGTATAGGCAGCATTGGCTTTATCGGAGTTATCCATTTCGGCCCATGCTATAACTTCTTCTGCTATTCGTTTACCAAAAGTACCGGAAGCCAGCAACGCATCTTTTGTAATTCCGGATCGCTCCAGCAATACCTGGTTTGCTGCCAGCGTAGAATCTATTATAGCATGGTTCAGATTCCTGCCATAGAAATATACCAACATGGCTGCATACGCTTCGTTGGCTGCTGCTGCAGGAACTATAGCATCTGAAGGAAGTTTCTTCAGCGACAGGTCTGATACCAGCCCCGTAAGTGAATGGTATACTTTACTACCTGCAATAGACGATTCATAGAACGCAACGGCCGAGTAAACAAAATGCCGGGAATACGCCACGTGCCCAACACCTTTGGTTGAGCGAACCAGTTTCAAGTGAACATTTATCCAGTCCGTGAGTAATTTTCCGGAGTGGTCTTCTGCCCATGCTATACCGGGGTAATGGTATAGCAGCAAAATGATACAAAGAATGAGGGGGATTTTTTTCATATCGATTAGTATTTTATCGATTCAAAGATTGGTATATATAGGTTAACACCCTTTGCCTAAAAGGTCAACTTTTTTGTTCAGAAGTTCAGGCAACATCATGAAGAAGCGTTCGCTTGTAATTGGCGGGCGAGCAACCGAAGTATGCTTTAAACGCTTTGCTGAAATGTGCCTGATTCTCGAAACCACTCTCCAGCATAACATCGGGCAATGGTTTACCGGTAGCCGTTAACAGTTGCTCAGCTCGCTCGAGTCGTTTCTTCAGCAGCCAGCGACCCGGAGTTGTTTTATATATAGTTTGAAAGTCGCGCTTGAAAGAAGACAGACTTCTGTTGCACAGTGTGGCGTATTCACCCAACGTGAGGTTGTAAGGAAAATTAGCTTCCATTACATGCTCGAGCATTACACTCTTTTGTGCTGCTACTTCCTGCATATAGGTAATCAACTCAACATTCTCCGGGTTGTTTACGATGTGGATCAGCAGCTCGGTAAATTTTAGCTCGATCAGTTTTTCAGAAGGTGGCGTGTTTGCTGTAAAGTACGGAAGTATAGATTCATAAAACTTATGCAGCATGTCGTTAGTCTTTACCGGAAGAACGAGGTCGTCTTTTACAGAAGAAGCATTTATTACCGGAAGCTGTTCTTTATTGCTTACTACAAAGCGCGAGATAAAAGAATCGGGCAGCACAAATACTACAATACAAAACGGTTCACCAAAGAACTGCTCTACCAAACAGGCACCGCGCTTTACAAGCGACAATGTACCGGCAGTAAGCAACCACGATTTACGCGGTGTATGCAATGCCTTCTGTCCTGACAATACATAGTAGAAGTAATTATACTCCGACCACTTGGCGAGCTTGGTTTGTTTTACCGGGCAATCGTAGCTGAGAAAGAGTAACTCCCTGCACGTGAATTGCCGGAAGTATTGCGGATTGGACTTTAGCAGGGAGATGTAGTTAATCACGGTAATGAAGTTATCAACTGGAAGCAGGGCAAAATTTCATTCAAACAATGCTGCCTCCTGCTATCCTCGTTCATTAACCTCCATAATATACCGGTGTTTCTCCGCGGCTCAAGGGTAGTAAGGCAGACCAGGCACAAAGCAGGAATAAGATAGCAAATATTTCTTTACAGCACATATTATTTTGGCTTGCATGTTATCACAAGTGATATAAAACAACAGGCCACCCGTTAAGGCAGCCTGTGCGTATGAAAGTATATATACATTAAATTTTCGCCTTTGCCTCGGCCAGTGTTACTACTTTGCCGAGTGCTCCATACTCATGCAAGTCGCCAAATACTTCTATGCGGATAGATTGATCAACCCCGCCTGCATATAGCGGTTCAAAGCCACTGTCTTTGATCAGTTCTTCTACTTTGTTTTTCAGCGATGCATCATCGGTTGTGTAAAACAAGACCTTCTCCGGTTTAGTATAGGCCTGACCCGATAATGATGCTGCGGCTAATGAGCCGAAAGCTTTTACCAGCTTTGCATTTCCGGAAAGTAATTGGGCTATAATTTTACCAGCCGATTCTTTTTCGCCAATGATCTTTTTAAAACCACCGTTGCCATCCGGAGCAATGGGATTTGACGGATCGATAATGATCTTGCCCTTCAGCTCAGAAGTATATTTACCCACCAGTTCTTTTATTGTATCAAACCATACGGCCATCACTACAATGTCTGCTTCCTTGATCGCTGTTGATACTTCCAGTGGAGTTGCCAGTGCGCCTGACTCTTTCGCGAATGATTTTGCATCATCCGGTTTTCTGCTGGCTACAATTACCGGACGATTGCTCTTAATCAGGTTAGCGGCTACTATCTTGCCTATATTTCCCAGGCCAATGACAGCAATTTTTGATTTGTTCGTTGTCATAATTTGTAAAGTTTAGTTGTTGCTTGTTGAATGATTTATACTTCAAAACAACTACAACTTCACACGCAGCACCAATGACCGAGTTTAAGAAAAAGTATTGATCTGGATTAAGGGTTTTCTTTACTCCCCTTGCTTCGTCTGCTTCTCACGCGACTCAGAAATTCCGGTGTTACTCCGAGATAGGAAGCGATCTGTACTTGTGAAATACGATTGAGCAGATGCGGATAGTCTTCCAGAAAAGATTGATAACGTTCCTCTGCGGTAGAACTAAACAATTGTGCTATACGCTCTTGTTGCTGCATGAAATGATTTTCCATGAGCACACGAAAAATACGATCGAACTTGGGTGCGTTTACATACAGGTCGATCAGATCTTTATAGGCAATACGCAATACTACTGTATCTTCCAGCGCATCTATATTTAGTACCGATGGTTTTGTACGATGAAAACTGGTGAGGTCTATGATCCAGTAATTCTCTGTGGCGAACTGCAAAACATGCACCGCTCCTTCATGGTCTACTTTATAGAGACGTAAACAGCCGCGCACGACAAAATGAAAATGCTGGCAAACATCGCCATGCTGCAGAGCATACTGTCGCTTTCTATACAGGTGAGGATGAAACTTTGTTATAACCAGTTCCCGCTCCTCTTTGTTGAGAGGTAAAAGTGTATCAAAGTAATCCAGCAAAGGCTGAACAACAGCGAGATGTGAATTTGCAGTATCCATCGGCAAAGTTTCAGAAATCAGAATATTACTCCGTTACCAGCAATAAACGTTACAGGTTTCAAAAAAAGTGAAATCTTCCATATGTCGGATTAAAAATCAGAATAATCTTTAACGACACAGGTATAAGAGCTGCGTAAACAGTCGCAGAACACCGACCCGGTTTGTCTAAACCTGCTATCTTCGACCTTGAACAATTCCGACAGTAACGATTATTCTATTATAGTAGTATACTATAGATTGGCCTGTATCTGAAACCAATAAAGTTACTTTTACATCATCACATTTATCTGCACACTATTATACTTTTGATTTTTTTGCAGGACGTAAAAGCTATGGATCATCGCATATATACTTGCTCAAAAAAAAATATTCCGCCAACGTGAAACCTTCTGAGCATGTACCGGTAATGATCCCAACAAATAAAATTGAAACCCAAATTAATACTCTATTCATGAAAAGCAGACTTATTCTTTTACTCGCAGGTGCCATGTTGTGCGCTGGCATCACTTCGCAGGCAGGCATTAATACAACTTACATTCGAACAGAAGGAGACAGTGCTACAAACAAACCGGCACCTTCCTTCCAGCTAAAAGATATGCATGGCAATACTGTATCACTCTCTGATTATAAAGGAAAAATTGTGGTGATTGATTTCTGGGCTACCTGGTGTGTTCCCTGCCTCCAATCGTTCCCGGCTTTTCAACTGACGGTTGATAAATATAAGAATGACCCGAATGTAGTATTCCTCTTTATTGATACACGCGAGAAATCAGAAAACGCAGAAGCACGTATCACCAAACTACTGGAAGAAAAGAAATATACCTTTAAGGTTATACTCGATGAAAAAGGCGAAGATGGCGCTCAAAATGTAACCTATAAAAAATATGGTTTGATCGGAGTGCCAACCAAGTACGTGATTGATGGCGAAGGTATCATACGCTTTGAAAGTATCGGCTATGATCCGCGCCTGACAGACCAGCAAGCAGCCGATAACCTGGCAGGAATGATTGAAAAGGCTCGCCAGGCATCAGGCAAATAACAGCCCCTTCCAATAAAAAAAGTCCTGATAAATTACCAGGACTTTTTTTATATACTCTAAAGTAAATATATCGGGTACGGTATATCTATATATTACTACTTCCTGAAAGATACCGGTGTCATGCCCGTATGTTTCTTGAAAAGACGTGTAAAATATTCGGGCGTAGAAAAGTTAAGCTGATAGGCTATCTCCGAAACAGAATGAGAAGTATAGCGGAGCAGGTTTTGAGCTTCGCGCACTACATGCTTCTGTATGAGCCATGAAGCAGGTTTACCCGCCACAGCCTGGCACACACGATTAAGGTGTACCGGTGTTATATTCAGTTCGCATGCATACTGGGCAACACTCCTGGAGAACGCACCATTCTTCTTCATGCTGTCCTGAAAATCACGATAGTAGTCTTTGTACAGACTTCCGCGTGTCGGGTTAAAATACGGTACCGACATCAAGCGGAATAATTTCACGATCAACAAACCAACTAACGATCTTACTGCGAAATCTCTTTCAACCTGTGTATCGGAAGCTTCATCATCTATACTGAGCGCAAGTGTAACCAGTTCTGTAAAATCAGACGCTTGCTGAAACTCGGTTATCACGCTGATGTCTTTTAACCGCAGCTGTATATTGGATACATGCTTCAGTATTTCGTTTACAAAAATATCAGACAGCGTAATGATGCGACCCGTTACACCGGGATCAAACTCAAACCCGTGAACAACACAGGGCGGTATAACAATGGCAGCAGGTGCTTCCAGTTCATGGATACCCGAAGTTGTATCTACTTTTACCCATCCGCTTTCGATGAGGAATACCTGGTATAGATTTATATGCAGGTGTGGTGCAACTTTCCAATTAAACAAACCACTCCGGTCGCGGATAGACTCCGAGTATATATAGAATGGTGACGCAAACGGAATATTCTGCTCATACAAGCCATTATAATTCTTCAATTTCATAACACTCCTTTTTTTACCTTTAACATAACCCGGTTGTCAGAAAAATATAGCAGAGGCACAAAATACAAATTACTGTATAAAGTAAGTTTGTTTCAACACCCGAGGATGGGGTAATAGATGTAAGCTTTCCTTCTATAGACATATACATTTACCTCTCTGACAACATCGTGCTTGTTCAAACAACTTATTGAATAGCAAAGCAATCGGATATATAGATGGGATAATTTGCTGTATTGCCTTTCCTGCAGGTATATAGCTACATGCTGAAGCGCAGCCTCAAAGAGTTGAGGCAAATTAATTTAATGTGCCGGTAAAAATCATTTTGAAAAACGGGGCTATGACTGGTTCTTCACAGACTATGCTATCGCCCGAAGAAAAACAGTACCGCGTAAAGTATGATGAAATTTACAGGCTCTGTGAAGTGGAAAGAAGATAACAACCTTCACGCGATACTTTTCTCTGATCCGAAGATTAAACGTCAGATGTATTTTTTCGACATCTTTTGCAAGGTATATAGCACAGCAGCCAATAGCGCAAGCGCTGCCATTAGCCAGGGAGAAAACAAAAATACTTTATCAACCCGTGTGCTGATAAAATTATCTGCGCCGGTTATTCGCTGCACGATCCACCCGACAGAAGCAAGGCCTACCAGGCATGCAAAAGTATTTTTAAAGTATATAAACTGCGTTGTCTGACTCAGCATGATAAACCAGGGTATAATTAGCGCGATGATGTAAAGCTGCATCACTTCAATGCCTGCATTGAAACCAAGCACACTCAAGGCAAGGTCAACATTACTCAGATTTAACTCCTGTAAAGTCTGCGAAAAAGCCAGGCCATGAATAAAGCCAAAGCCGAAGGCTATAAAAATCTCTTTATGATAAAATACAGGTCGCACAGCATGAGCAGCCGAAACCAGTATCGATACGGCTATCATTACTTCAATAAACTGCTGCGGTATATATATCCAGCCCCAAACACCTATGAGCAATGCTATGGAATGACCAATGGTAAATGCCGTAACAATTTTCAAGAGCTTTACTATACTATATTTCAAGCCGGCATAGCCTGACCATTTTTTATCTTCTGCCAGCAGGCAAGCGGGCAAGAGTAAAGTGATAATAAACAACAGGTGATCGGTACCTTCTTTAATATGCTGCATACCTAAAGCGAACATGGCTTTAAAACCCTTAAACCAATTGCCTTCTTCCAGTTTTACTTTCAACGGCCATATTTTTCCCGTGGGTATATCTACAGCAATTACTCCGATCTGTCGGCCATCATCTTTTGTAACACCATTTTGCCAGTCTTGCTCTATCGAAAATATAATAGATTGATTGGGTATCTGGTGAATTACCAAGTCGCAGTGAAATGTAAAATTCCGTAAACTGTTTACGTTGGTTGGCACGAGGTATATTTCAGCAACTATCTCCTGGTAATCGCCTACTCTCACATCATTTGTTTGTTGGGTATATATATTTCCAACAGTGATCGACCAATTACTCTGCAGCGAATCCGAAACTGAAATATGACTCAGGAGATATTGCTTCAGGCTATCAACCGATTGCCCTGATCGCAGATCGATATGCATTTTAGAGGCGAGCTCTAAAATCTCCAGCGGAGTTTTAAACTGCATCAACACCTGCTCTGCATGGATCGTTAATTGCGCTTTGCAGTCCGGTAAAGAATGGGCTCCTGCCCGTCCTGATCCAAGGATCAGAACAAACAGAAGCCACCATCCCGTTTTTATATTATACATATTACCCTTTCGTTCCGCCATAATCTGTTGAGCGATCTCTCCATATAGAATGGAAATGTACTCCGGAAGGGAACACAATTCCACCGGCCACGATAAATTCGATCCACACATGCGGACCATCTATACGGAAGTAATCATACTTGGTAGTCATGGCTGTTGTACCGCTATAGAGTATATAGGTGTTATCCAGCTCGGATGTATAGGTCGAGAGGAAAGCCGCTGCATCGCTATCATCAATGTCGTTGGTATAGGTAGCAATCACATTCAACAACAATTGCTTTTGATCGGAGCTTAATCCACTACATAGCAAACCGGTTGATGTTGAAGGGAACTGCCATTCTTTACCCGGCACCAATACCAGGTCTGTAAAGGTTGAACTTGATTTTGCTGAACTGAGCTGAGAGCTGCTCAAACTTGCCAGCAAGGTTACAAACGCATCGCGCTCCTGGCTGATAGGTGCATAGGTTGTTGAGCCCGATGTAAAGGATACCGGCTCAACCGCTTCGAAGTGTGGTGTAGCACCAACCAGCACCCCGTTGATATAGGTGTTGGCTACCGTCTTATGGTGTCCTGTTTCCAATATCTCGAATGTGCCGGACAAAGAAGGTGTACCGAGGAATGCGAGATAATAATTACCGGAACCATAGTCGCTGCCACCACCATTGGCATTGAGGTAATCATCAGCCGCCCATACTTGTTTTACTTCATCCCAACCTTCGTTGGTAACCGTACCGGTCATCTCTTCGATCAAGGCTTTTGCTGCTGCTAATTGTGTTGAACTTAAGCTCCCCAGTTTTATACCTATACGGGGCGATAATGCTGCCGGTAAATTAGACCATGTTTTTGCATTGGAGAATGTATAGTCTAACTGCACGGTTGATACCTGTGAAGATGAAAGCGTTGCCTTGAATGCTTCTGCCAAACATATAATTTTGGAAACACCACTCTCTGAATCACAGCTTGTACTGGCCACTGTTTCACTTACCGTTAATGCCAATGTACAGGACTGTCCTCCGAAAGATATAGCAAACGAAGCAGTACCGGATGATGCCGGTGTACCAGATATAGTATAGGTGATGCTTCCTGATCCGCTCGCCAATGTACCTGCCTGCAATGTAGCGCTCAAACCGGTTACACCTGTAGAAGCTATAGCTGAACCTGCTGCATACGATACGCCATTACCACCGCTATAGGGAACAGTAGCCGTGCCGGAATAAGAACTTCCGCTGGTTGCTTCTGCAGAGAATGTAGCAGAGCTGCAGGTTAAAGCACTTACCGAAATGGAAGAGCTCGCTACCGATAAAGATAATGAACAGGATTGACCACCGAATGATATAGCAAAGGATGCTGTGCCCGATGCACTCGGTGTACCACTGATACTATAGGTTATACCTCCGGTGCCGCTGCTTAATGTACCGGCTTCCAGTGTAGCGGTTAAACCTGTTACTCCGGTAGAAGCTATAGCAGAGCCTGCGCTAAAGGCAGCACCGTTGCCACCGCTATAGGGTACAGAAGCTGTTGCCGAGTATGACACTCCACTGGTTGCTTCAGCTGAAAATGTAGCCGAGCTACAGGTTAAGCCTGTAACTGTTGCCGAGGTGGCCGTGGCATCATCATCCTGGCAGGCTACAAATATAGTGGTGGAGACCAGGCATATCACTGCCAGCGACAAGAATGCTTCTCCTAATTTTCGTCTTTTCAAATTTTTGTTTTGATTCATGATTCGATAGGTTAGTTAGATCATATACTCCTCTTTTCGTGGTCTTTTTCTTCACGGTTCATTTACTCTTTCTTGCTACTTCATAGTCGGTTAATTTGGTTAGTCTGTTCATTTACACATTAGTCATATTTACCCTATACTTCTATTGTAGTGCTTTATCCAGAAAGGCATATACCTTATCGAGGTTCTCCTGGCTGTTAAACTGTTTACCTCCGTGGCTGGTATCTTTGAGCAGCACCAGTGTTACCTTGTCGTGGCCAAGTACTTTAACCAGTTCGGTGTAGAAATTTTCAGATTGCTCTGTGGGAACCAGAGGATCTTCCATGCCGTGTTCAATAAAAAATGGCGGATCATTTTTCGATATATAGGTAGAAGGATTTGCACGCTTCACCAACTCCGGAATTGCTGTGATTGCTTTACCCAGCAATTTAGATTCGGGTGATGCTGCATTATTATGATCCGCGCGACCTTTACCTCTGGCTTTGAATTGCTGATCCATTTCATTGAATGCTATAGGACCAAACCAGTCCACCACGGCCTGCACCTTACTGCTTTGCTGTATATTTCCGAGACTGGCATCATCAAACTCGGCGACATCGCCTGTTGTTCCGGCCATGGCTGATAAATTGCCACCGGCAGATGCACCCCATGTGGCAAACTTATCGGGGTTGAGTTTATAGGTGCGTGCATTGGCGCGCAGAAAACGGATAGCAGCTTTCACATCCTGTATCTGCGCGGGAAATATAGCTTCACCGCTAAGTCTGTAGTTGACGCTCACAACGGCATAGCCATGCTTCAACCCCTGCAATGCCGGATGAAGTTCAAAGCTTTTTTTATCCCCCATTTCAAAACCGCCTCCGTGAATAAAGATGATCACCGGAAAAGGGCCATTGCCCTCACTCGGAAAGTATATGTCCAGCTTTTGCGCTGCCGATTTAGGAGCATATACTATATCTAGTATTTTATTTTTTATACCTTCCGCATGGCCGGGAGATTGCTCGCCATTAAAAAGCGCTTTGCCATCGGGCTGAGCCAATGCACGGGTAACTAACAATACACAAAATACTATACCCGTAAACTTTGAGAATACAGTCGTCATGAATAAATAAATTGATTGCAATGAGTTAAAAATCTGATCTGTAGAATCGCCCCAAAGAAGGTGTGTTTTACTTGAGCAAAGAACGAGGAGTATAGGCACTTCTATCAGCAGGTTTTTAACATTCTCATGTACAAATAGAACATGCAGAAAAACCAGACGGATGTTTGTTTTGGAAAATGTGATACACTATACCCCGTAAGGCGTTATACGTGTTTATGTGAGTACGTTGGCAGGTGTTTACGTTTAATGCATTAGAACGCTAAACCTTGAACAACTAGCGGTTAACAGAAATTGAATATCGAACAAGGTATATCGAATGTTAAAGCAGTATACTTCCTCTAATAACGATTAACAATTAACGAATAACAGAATTCGAATATCGAACGAGGAACACAATCAACGGATGTTGAAGTTAGGTGTGGCGTCACCTGAACGTTTCACTATTAACGGTTAACTATTAACGGTTAACTATTAACGATTAGCGGATAACCAAAAACGCCTCAAAGGCTTCGAATAAATTTCTCCAGGGAATTATCCTCGCTCAACTCAAAACGCTTGCGTAGTCTGCTGCGTGATTTTTTTACGCTTTGCTCGGAGATACCCAGGGCGCTGGCGGCTTCGCGTAAGGACAGACTAAGTTTTATTAATGCAGACAATCTTAATTCGGAAGATGTTATTTCGGGAAAGCGATACCGGAGGTTGGTAAAGAAAAGCGGATAGACAGCTTCAAATGTTTTTTTGAAATTAGACCAATCGTCTTCTGTGAGAATAGTAGTGTTCAGGATCTTGTCATAGTTCGTTATTCGTTCTGTGTCCAGACCTGTGCTCGTCTTTTTCATCAACTCGATCTCGTCACTTAACCGCATAATCAGATCTGATTTTTCCAGCAGACTTTTGGAGTATATATTTAGCTGCTCGCGCTTGGAGCGCAATAGTTCATCGTGTTGCTGCTGCAATGTATTTTTGGCCTCTTCTATTTCTTTTGTGCGCTCCAGTATACCTTGTTCCAGCCGTTGATTGTGTGTGGTAAGCAGTGCCGATCGCTCCACTTCCATTTTCCGTAATTCTACTTCGTACTTGAATTTCTGATAGGTATGATACGCGGTGATCAACAACGTAGGCACGCTGATAAAAAATAAAATTCCCTGTATAAGGTAATTATTGCGCTCGGCTTCTTTGTACCGTTGCCTGGCATTGACCTTTATGTCGTCTTCAAATTTATTAATGCTCTTTACCAGCGCATCGTATTGCAGGTATAAATGATAGCCGCGATCCTGGTTGGCAAGCTCCCTGAATTTTTCAAATTGATTCTGGTGAAGAAGTTCTACCAGGTATAAATTAAGATTTGCATACGAATTGATGGAATCGCGTAGCCGGTTAAATTCTGCTAAATTATACCCCTGCTTTTTTAACGATTGCTCGGCAACATCCAGCAGTGAATCTTTACTATGAACAGCAATCTTTAACGGGTAGAGATATTTATCTTCCCGAAATAATGCAAAGCTTCTTACCCCCAGATCGATGTTATGAATAATAACAATAGCAAAATGAGAAACCGTAACTTTTATTCTTTCGGCTTCCTGGTGTATTAACCTGTTCTCTTCAATAATGGTATTGTTGTAATAGGTGACTAAAAAATTCAACACAAACAACAACGTGATTGCACTGATGGAAATTCCTATTAACCATTTACTGAATCGCTTCACGGGGAAATATATTTCTTTAATTTAAGAAATAAACGCGATAATGGTTACGTGTATGGGTGTTTAGGTGTATACGTTGGTACGTTGCGCGCTGTTACTGGTGAGGAGCACCAACAACAGCGCGACACTGACAAAGAGCGCAATCAATCAATCACCAACGTATCAACATTCATTTCGCTACTAGCGTTTTATAATTCCCTTTACTTCTACTTTTATTACGGTAGCTATAGGATCGGGGGTTGTTGGTGGTAATGCGATTATCCATTGGTCGCTTTCCTTCCTGGCTTCTACTTTTTTACCACCGGCTAATAAGTGTGCGCTGTAAATTTCATTGGGTAATGCCGGCACGATGAGCTTTCCGTCTTTAGGCCAATCAAAAACTGACAGATATAGTGTTGTGTTTCCGTTCTGTTCTTTTCGTGTGCAGCGGCCCCAGGGTAAGGAGGCAAGCGGTGATGCCTGTGTGCCGTATATAGCCTCACCGTTGGTTTTCATCCAGGTGCCAATGGCTTTGAGCCGGTCTATACTTTCTGTTGGAAATTCACCATCAGCTTTTGGTCCTACGTTGAGCAGGTAATTACCTCCCTTCGATGCAATGTCAAGCAAATTGCGGATCAACGTTTCCGTTGTCTTCCATTTATCATCATAACTTTTATATCCCCAGGTACCATTCATGGTCATGCAGGTTTCCCAATCTTTTCCATCCAGCTCGCTGAGATCCGGTATACGTTGCTCAGGTGTTTTAAAATCACCAGGAAAATCCGGACGTTTCAATCGGTCGTTGGTAATCATGCGCGGCTGCAGCGGAAGCAGTGCCTGAAATTTTTCAGCAAACTCTGTCGTCATGCCTGTAGGTGTATCCCACCACAACACAGCAATGTCGCCATACTTCGTGAGTATCTCTTTTACCTGGGGCACCGCTATATCATTAATATACTCTTCCATCGTTCTGGTGGTTTGTGCGGGATCCCAATGTCCGGAGTGTGCTTCGGTATAGGCATCGATCATGGTACTATCCGGGTTGGCCCAGCCTTCAGTAGTTTTCTTCCTGGCAGCAGCACCCCCGGGATTTACCCAGTCCTGGGCATGCGAATAATATAGTCCTAATTTTATACCATGCCTGCGACACGCTTCTGCCAATGGCTTGATCACATCTTTACCATAGGGTGTGGCATCCACTATATCCCACGTAGTTACTTTCGAATCGAACAACGCAAAGCCATCGTGATGTTTGGAGGTGATCACTATATATTTCATACCGGCATCTTTCGCCATTTTAACCCAGGCATCCGGATCGTATTTAACCGGGTTGAATTGCCTGGCAAATGTTTTATACTCTGCCACCGGTATCTTGCCGCGATTCATAATCCACTCTCCTATACGATTTACTTTGTGCCCCTTATACATACCTGCGGGCACAGCATATACTCCCCAATGGATAAACATACCAAAGCGCGCTTCGCGCCACCACTTCATCTTTTCATCCTTATCTATAGCCTGGCTATATAAGCGGGTAGTCATCAGGAGTATAACAATAACAAACAAAAAAAGCTTCTTCATATCATCGTATTTTTTCAGTTATAGTATAGTTTACTTGCGCAGCAAAGCGGTGGCGCACCATAGCACAGGAGCTTGCCCATGCATATCACCTGTGATACGTTTTCGATCGAGATAATATTGGCGATCGTTTTTCTTATTGGTTCCCTCACATACTTCACCAATGTCACCGTTCGCATCTATATAGGATATCAGTGCGAGCCATCCCTTGCGTGCAGCCGCTCCATATATAGCTTTATCGAGCCATCCGTTCTTCACCCCGGTGATCATGGCGAATGTAAACATACCGGTAGAAGATGTTTCGGGCCACGATGCAGCGTCATCGATCAACTGCCTCCACATTCCCTCGGCTGTTTGATATTGCAGCAACGTAGCCATCATCTTTTTATAGGCTTCCATAATCCGAGGTCTGTCAGCATTATCCAATGGCAATGAACGGAGCAACTCCGCAGTGCCGGCTGCCATCCAGCCATTACCGCGTGCCCAGAAGAAAGGCACATCGGGTGCATGATAGAACAAACCATTATCGCGTTGCAGTGAATCAAGGTACATTACCATTTCGCGGGCAGCACGATCTATATAGTTACGATCGCCCGTAGCACGAAATGCCTGCGCCTGTACTGCGGTGATCATAAACATATCATCGATCCACAAACGTGTTTGCCACGTGTAGCCCATACGATAGAATACGTGCGACTCTTCTTTCACACGCGGGCCCTCCGGTGGCCCCCATTGTTTATCGGCAATACTCTTTCCGAGGCCGAGGTATTTCTGTTCTTTGGTTTGTATATATAGCTCTAACGGTATCGAGCCGAATACACTATAATCTACATGATCTGGCACCGGCACCATGCCTGCTTCGGTGGTAAACAACGGTTCGAAACGTTTGATCAGCGCCTCTTTCAGTTTTTTATCTTTACTTTCTTTCGCAAAAGTGAGCGCACCATACCACGCGCATACTTCCGGGTAGGTAATCACTTTCGGTGGCGCAGGTCTGCCAAAGTTAGGGTGTGGTGTCGCTATAAATCGGTCGGCAACACGTTTACCAATCTCTTCTGGAGCGGAGCCTTTGGGCCAGCCAGAGAGTTGTGTTTGTGCTATAGCGCTGGATATAAATAGCGAAAGGAAGAGTAATGTTACGTAGTTATATAGCTTTTGTGTTTTCATATATCATTTCTTTTATAGAGCTGCTGAATACAGGAGTAAGAAGTAAGGAGTAAGTAGAGGTCATGATATAGCGCTATATTTAGGTTTAATAGAATATAAAGCCGCCTCTGGGTGGTAGGGTTATTTTTATACCTTTTCCGTTTGTTTTGAGGGACTCCGTTTTGAAGGTGGCGGAATCCTTTCCATCGGTGATATAGTCGAATACTGTTTCCTTTTTAATGAAGGGAAGATCGAAAGTGAGCTCCTGTGCAACGGCCTGACCGTTGATGCCACCTATATACCAGGCATTGGCTTTTCTTCTCGCCACTATGATATATTTACCGGGTATACCGGTTATATACTTTGTTTCGTCCCACGTGGTGGGAACTTTGCGTAAAAATTCCTTGGGTTCATCCGGGAGTGCCTCGTATGATTTCATATTGTCGGCAAAATGAAATATACCCGACTCAAATACGATGGCAAGCGCCAGTTCATGCCCAAAGGTGGTCTGGCGTTTGGCTTCGCGCTTGTTGGTAAAAGTTACCGGTGTATAATCCATCGGCCCTACAGCATTGCGCGTAAAAGGAAGTATCGTATTATGTACCGGTGCGCGATCACAAAATTCCTGGCGCCCTGCACCTTCGGCTCCTTTCACAGCTTCCATCGACATCAGGTGCGGATAGGTTCGCTCCCATCCACGCGGCAACGTAGAGCCATGAAAATTTACCATGATCTTATATGCAGCAGCATCGCGCAGTATATCCATATAACGTTGCATGACGGGCTGCTTATCACTATCGAAGAAATCTACTTTTATACCTTTCACGCCCCATGCCTGCAACTTCTCAAATTCCTTTTTCCTTTCATCCGGAAAGGCCATCAGGTTGGCATAGCTCAAAGTATCTTTCTCGCGCCCCATACCGGAATGATACCATAGCACCACGCCTACATGTTTTGTGTTGGCATACTTTACGAGGTCTTCCATCGTGCCGCCTTTCATCTCCGGCCAGCCTGCATCAATGAGTGTATACTCCCACTGCATGGAAGCTGTAAAATCTATATACTCCTTCTGTATGTTGAAATCTTTTGTTGTGGCTCCGGCCGACCACCAACTCCAGCTTGACCGCCCGGGTTTTATCCACGATACATCTTGTATTACGGAAGGTGGATTCAGATCCGTTACAAGTGTAGCCTCCTGTATAGTTGCCAGTGATGGACCGATCACGGCTACACGCCACGGTGTAGACCACGGCAATGTTGAAACGGGCTCGGGATCAGCATCGCTTGTTACTTCTTCTTTTTCAGGAAAGCGTATAGTATATATAGCATGGTTGTCTTTGTCTTCCAGGTGTGTGCCCGCGTAATGTTCATCGAGTGCTGCTTCGGTGATCAGCATCCACAGATCATTAACATTAAATAATGCAGGGAATGCCCAGCCGGCCGGGTTCGGTGAAGCACTCCCTGCAGCTATACCATTTTCATAGAAGGCTTCATAACATGGTTTCTTTCGCACATTCAGATCATAGGGTTGTATCCAGGCATGCGCTGCCTTCGGAACAGCGAAGCCCGATTCTTCTTTTATAATTTTATGCAATACACTCTCCTGTTGGGGAAAATGATAGCGGTAAGCCATGCCATTGTTATAAGCCCGGAAGAATATATATACCTGCTCCTTGTTTTCGTTCTCAAAGATGAGCGTAAGCTCTTTGGCATAATTGCGGGCTTTCAGTTTTTTACCGATCTGCAAAGTATAGGCTTCATCGATCGTGCTCTCTCTTTTTGAAATGAATTTGAGGTTTCGGGAGAATGACTGATCATCGCGCACTATACCCAGGGGCGATGCCTCCAGGGCAATCCGTTTGCCGTACTGCACAGTATATTGCAGCCGTCCTGACTTATTTGAAATGGTTACTTCGATCTTTGCATCCGGAGAGGTTACTTTCCACTCCTGCCCCTGCACTGTTTTTATAGCAACCAATAGAACTATCAATATGGCCGCAGCCGCGTTTCGTATAAACATAGTATAGATATAGTATATATAGTTAAATGAAAATAAACACCAGAGCTTCCTCCGCGAAGCTCTGGCAAAAAAGTTCAGACAACGGGTATGCTCTGTCAATCATTATTGCCAGGGCGGGTTGTTCTGCCACACCCCCTGCATAATATCCATCTGCGATTGCGGCACCGGCCACAAGTAGCCATCAAACTTGCGCTTGTTTCCGTTCTGCGCATATTGAATGGTCGGGATTACCTGCTCAGCAATTTCCCAGCGGATAAGATCATTATACCGCAGTCCTTCGTAAGCAAGCTCCACACGTCTTTCGTTTCGTATGTTATCACGTGTCAATTCTGTCTTAGGAGGCATCTCTACACCTTTGCGTGCACGCACATCGTTCAGCGCCTGCAGCGCACGCGGGTCTGCACCTTGCCCGCTCTCAAACATTGCTTCGGCATATAGCAGCAACAGATCAGCATAGCGCATCTTTACTATATCCTGGTCGCTCAGGTTAGAAGAGTTGGCCGTACGAAGAGTGGGATCGATCCATTTTTTAAAAGCCATGTTGGTAAAAGGTATAGCACTCTCAGACACGCGACCGTCATTGGAGAATGTACCCGTTTTAGTATTGTTGATCCACGGATCGCCCGGTTGAAATATAGTCATCTTCAAACGAGGATCTTTCTCACCGGTTACTGCATCCTTTACTTCATACGCATCGCGCAATTGTGGCGTAGGTGCTACCGACATACGACTACTCACATACTGATCGAGCTGATGATAATCGGCCGGAGCAGTATATATTACCGAAAACATAATTTCCGGGTTATTATCCTGCTCTTTAAAAAAGAGTCCTGGATAGTTTGTATATAGTTTAAATGGATTTTGCGCGTCACCAATCAAACTCCACGCAACATCGGCCGCTTCCTCGTAACGGTTGTTATTCATGAGTATACGCACCTTCAGCATAATGGCGCTTCCCCTCACTGCGTGGCCATCCGTATAGGCAACGTTAGGCAAACCCGCTATCGCTATATCTATATCATTCAACAACTGTTCTACTACATCGGCTTTGGCTGTGCGGGGTGTACTCCTGTAATCACTGTCTATATCCTGTGTTACAAGCACCAATGGCACTGCTCCATAAAACTGAACCAGTTCGTTATAGAAATAGCAACGGTTAAAGAGCGCTTCGGCTTTGTATTTGTTATAGTTGGTTACCGTTAAAACACTTTTTACCCGGTCTATATTATCCAGGAAATAATTACACTTAGCAATACCGTTGTAGCAGTCTGTCCAGAACTGATTGATGGCTCCGCCCGTGCTCGGATTGATGCCCCCTTGTGCAATGCCCATGTAGCCGGCAAAGCTGGAGGTGATGACGGCATTATCCGAAAGACTCTCAATATCAAATGCCACACCGTTGGCACCTCGCACCGAACCAAATATACTGGTGCGATAAGTTGAGTATGTAGCCGTTAAAGCGGCCTGCGCATCCTGTTCTGTTTTCCAGAAATCATCGGAGTTTAATTGTGTTAGCGGTTCGCGATCCAGAAAATCACTGCATGACGAAAGTATATATACCGCGACCAGCAAAAGATATACAGATATATTTTTCATAGTATATTTCTTTATAAGGTTGCCCGCACGCCAAAAGAATATATAGTAGCCTGCGGATAGATAGCCGCGCGGGCCGAAGTTGTTGCTGCACGCTCCGGATCAAGCCCCTGGAAGAACTTGGTAAACGTCTTCAGATTATCCACAGCTGCATATACCCGGAAGCTCTGCATCTTTATCCGCTGACTCCATGCTGTTGGCAATGTATAGCCCAGTTGAATATTCTTGATGCGCAGGTAAGAAGAGTTGCCCAGCCAGAAAGTTGAATTTTGCGAGTTGGGTGTATAGCCACTGTCTACATATATACTGGGAATAGCGTTGGATGTTCCTTCGCCATCCCAGGCTTTTGTCTTCCACCAGGCAGGTGGTGCCGATGCCTGGTTAAAAGGCGATACACCCCAGCCGGTTACATACGTTCTTCGGCCATATACTCCCTGTATAAAAATGCTAAGGTCAAATGATTTATACCCTGCTGTAAAATTCATTCCATAATTGAATTTCGGAAATACGCCATTGACCGTTGTGCGATCATAGGTGAGATCAACCTTGCCATCGGGCACGCCATTCGGACCGCTGATATCTTTGAATTTCAGATCACCCGGTTTCGGTGCTATACTGGTATAGGAGGGTGTAGGACCATTATCGATCTCGCTTTGATTCTGATATATACCATCCTGTACCAGCAGATAGTATGTATTATAGGGAAGACCATTCTGACGTATATTTACACCACTGATCTCGCGCGCACCAAAACGGATAAGTTTATTCCGATACGTTTCCAGGTTAGCGCTAATACCATAGGTAAACTGACCGATCCGGTTACGATGACCGAGTATAAATTCCCATCCGCTGTTTTCCAATATACCATCATTGATCGTTGGTGCATTTAAACCGATATGATCGGGCACCTGCAGATCGCGAAGTATATCTTTTGTTTTTTTCCTGTACCAGTCTACCGAACCTGTTAACTTGGCGTTGAACAATGCAAAGTCGAGTCCCAGATCAACTACGGTTGTCGTCTCCCATTTTATATTCGGATTGTTGATCGCACGTCTGCTGATTCCCTGCGCCAGTGAACCGGCAAAATTATAGTCAAGCATTTCATCGTCCGATGTGGTTGATATCTGTAGTATATTCTGGTAAGGATAATTACCAATGTTCTGATTACCGAGTTGTCCCCAAGAGCCGCGCAGTTTCAACTCATCCAGCCAGCGTATACTTTTCATAAACGATTCTTCCGCTATACGCCATCCTCCGGATACCGATGGAAACAACGCCCAGCGGTTGCTTGGCGGGAAACGCGAAGAGGCATCGTATCGGAAACTCGCTTCGAGTAAATATTTACCGGCATAATCGTAGTTCGCTCTTCCAAAGAAAGATTGCATCGCCCACTCATACGCATCGCTTCCGTTCGTCTGGCTGGCAGCCGGTGCTACAACAAGTTCCCACAATTCTGTTGATGGGAGTTTGGTTCGATACGCATCGAGGCGATCGTACCGAAAACTCTCCTGCTGATAGCCCAACAACCCATGTATGTTATGTACAGTGGAGATTGTTTTGGTATAGTTCAGCGTTCCAAACAGAGTATATTGATTGGAACGTGTGTTGCGCTGTGCCAGTGAGTTGGCACCACCATTCCATACAGCACCCTGGTTATATATACCGTTGGCATCCGGAAAAAATTCATAGCCAACAGAAGAAACAACCAATGCTTTGTTCATCTCTTCTTCAAAGCGAACCGAGCCCTTTACCTCGGCCGTCAATCCATCAATAACCTGCACATTGATATAGGGGCTGAATAATATATAGCTGTTCACAAAATCTTTACCGCCTCCTGCTGTAGCAATGGCAATGGGATTTTTATTGCCACCTTTATTCTGAAACGCATACGCGGTATATCTGCCACTGCCATCGGGCAGTAACGGTGTGCTGGTAGGTGGCGCTGCATATGCGGATAACATCTGGTCTTCCGAACTATTAAAGTCGATAAGCTGCGGCCCGGTAGTGCCGGTAGTGATAGCGGTATCATGACGCCTGCCTCGCGCCATCGAAACATTACTGCCAAACGTAACGCGGCTGCCCAGATTGGTTTTGAAATTTACCTGTGCATCATACCGTTTATAGTCCGTTGCCAGCAACATCCCCGTATCATCGAGCAAGCCAAAGCCCACGTTGAATGTTGTGCCTGCCTTGCCTCCGTTTACGCTGAGAAAATGTTTATGTATAGGAGCGCTTCTGATCAGATACGAAGTCCAGTCTGCGCTGGGATATTGCGCAGGATTGTTGACAGCACCCTGGCGATACATTTCGATCTGATCATCGGTATAGCGCCACTGGGGTTGTCTTCCGGAGTGATCGATCGCTTTATTCATCAGCTGCATATACTCTACGGAATTGGTAACACGATCGATCTTGATAGAAGGATTCTGTGAAGAGTAGGTATAGCTATAGTCAACACTCAGCCTTCCCTCCTTTCCTTTTTTTGTTGTTACCAGAATTACGCCATTGGCTGCACGCGAACCATATATAGCAGCCGAGGCAGCATCTTTCAGCACCGATATATCTTCGATCATATTCGGATTCAGCAGATCGAGTCTGCCTTCTATACCATCGATCAACACCAATGGATTACTGCCTGCTGAACTAAATGTACCTTGTCCGCGAATGCGTATCTGGTTGCTCTCGTCACCGGGGGCAGCAGAGTTCTGCGTGATCTGCAAACCGGGAGTACGCCCTTGCAGTAAAGATATAGTATTGGGCGCTTGCCGCGAGGTAATATCACTACCTGCAATGGTAGACACTGCTGCGGTCATATTTACTTTCTTCTGTGTACCGTACCCGACTACTACAACTTCGCTGAGTGTTTCTACATCAGGCTCCAGTGCTATATCGATCGTGTTCTTTCCACTCACGGCTATGCGTTGTGTTTTATAGCCTATAAATGAAAATACAAGTGTAGCATCCGGTTTGTCGATCGAGATCGAATACTCTCCATTTATATCAGAGGTTGTACCCAGCGCGGTGCCTTCTATCAGAATGCTCACACCCGGCAATGATTCACCATCTGTTGAAGAGACTTTTCCTTTCACCTGCTGTGCCCACGATGCGTGGCCAAGCAGCAGCAGTACTATTGCGAACCATCCTGCGGTGCTGATCCGTTTTCTATTCTGCGGTAATGTTCTCATCATACGCTTGAATATTTTTACTCGCTGATCATTTATCGACCGGTGTTACCATGACTGTTACTCCGGAAACAATCCGCATATACCTTGACAGGTATACCCGGCAATTACAGTGTGCATTCTTTTTCATAATGGGGTTGGTTTAGGGCGTTGCTATATATAGGTTGCGCAAAAGCAGCGTGACACCACGCAAACGTTTGACGCATAGCCAAATTTTGCACACAACAGCCCGTTTCAAGGGTATAGAAACTGTTCAAAAACAGGAAGAAATCGTTCAGATGATGGTGATGAACAACCTATAGGGACTAATCGGATAAAAATTACACCCGCAACGGTTTAAATATATAGGTATGCCGGTATCAGTATGATGATATTGCGTATTGACAGGTGTACGTCTGTAGCAGGGAGAGCACTACGTCACTTCAACCGCAACATAAAGAAAAAGAAAATATACTACGTGCAGTCAGGTGTTCCCACCTGACTGAGTGCAAAAGAAAATATACTTTATAGTAGCACCCATTGCAGAGTGGAAACTTGTAACTTAATTAAGGCCTATCTTCGCATCTGCAAGATTCAGAAAAATGGTTGGTATACCGGGCGACTGCACACTGAGTATATTTTTATCCGTGCCGGCCTTTATGCTGATAACAGCCCGGCCATTGCAGGCTTGTACTTTTCGCGAGCCGGAAGAAGTTCCCTGGTTATCGATCAGGTTACCCTCGCCTGCCAATGAAAAGTATATCCAGTTTCTCGCATCAAGACAAAGTATATTTTTATCGTCCGTAAGTTTTACTTCTACAGTTACGATGTTCTTATCTACCCTGACTTTCTCTACGGTTAACCGTGCAGGATTTGCCCAGCGCTCGGTTTGATATTGCTGTGTTATTTCATCTTCTACCACTACTTTACCTTTTCGCGCTTTCACATGCAGTATAGTATTGCCTTCCGCAAAAGGCACCATCCATCGTAAACCTGCAGCCGGAAAATCCTGACTGTCTCTTTTCTTTATACCATAGCTTTTGCCATTTACAAACAACTCGGCTTCATCACAGTTGGAATATACTTTTACAATCTTCTGTTCCTGCGCATTTCCCCAGCGCACCGGCCAGGTATGTCCATATATATGTACCATCGGTTTATCGGCCCAGTATGATTGAAATACATAGTACGATTCTTTCTTTGTGAAGTCGCGCTCAACAACACCTTTCTGATTTACATATGGCACCGGGTTATCGGGTCGCACCGGTGTAGAAAAATCTTTGAACGGCCAGTACGCTGTACCTGTAAGCCACGGCATAGTTTCCTGTTCTTTCAAATGCCAATCGATCAGGTTACAAATATAGGTCTCACTCCAATCGCCATCTTTGGAAACACGCGGGGCGCCACCACGAAGCGAAGCATCACCGGCACGTTCATCGGCACCGGCTCCGGTTGTAATCTTTACCGGTATATCATCTGTTTCTTCAGCATGTCTGCCGGCATGACTATCGCCACCCCACTCTACATGCAGAAAGTGTTTTACCGATTCAAATTCTTTTCGCGATACATCTTTATACTCGGTATAGCGCCCTCTATACCAGCCGGCCCAAATGGAAGGTGAGTATACATCTACTATGTCTTTACAGAAATCGCATCTGCGGATCGCAGTTTTTCGTGCAGGATCCAACGCGTGCGCTATAGCATTCAGCTCCTTCATAAAGGCACGAATCTTTTCTTTATCAAACTCCTGAAAATCTCCCGGCCAGTCATTTTCATTGCCGAGTCCCCAGATAATTACCGAGGGGTGATTATAGTGCTGCGTGATCATGTTGGTTAACATACCCCGCGCCTGATTCTTATACAGATCATTCCCTAATCCTCCGCGACACCACGGAATTTCTTCCCACACTAAAATGCCAAGACTATCGCACAGGTTCAGTACAATGCGCGACTGCTGATAATGTCCGAGGCGAATAAAATTCACGCCCATCTCTTTCATCATGATCATCTCCTGGCGGATCATCGTCTCCGTCATAGCAGCACCAACACCGGCATGATCTTCATGGCGATGCGTGCCGCGCAAAAGCAATCGCTTACCGTTAAGTATAAAGGGTCCGTGATCTTCAAAGACAAAACTGCGCAGGCCGATCCTTTCAGTGTATAAATGCGTACCTGCGGCAGAAGCTAATCGAACTTCCACCGTGTAGAGGTTGGGTTGTGCTGGCGACCACAACTTCGGTTTCTCCAGTGTAACAGTCCATGCAGGCAGTGAATCGTTCGTTATCGTCACTGCAGATTTATACTGTCGCACCACTTTTCCCGAAGGGTCGCTCACGCGTACTTCTATATCAGCGTTGCTAATATGGTGGGGATTATAGAGCTGTGTTTTTATTTTCAGCACAGCAGTTCCTTTTTCATTGATCTGGTGCGAAGCAGCAATCCGCTCAACTGAAAGAGCCGGTATATATACCAGATTCAGATAGCGGGTAATGCCCCCATATACATTGAAGTCCGACAGATTGGATGGGATCATCTGCAAATCGCGCGAATTATCGCAGCGAATAGCAACCGGTATCTTTCCACCAAATTGTTTTTGATATACTCCCAGCTTTTTAAATTCTTCTACTGCTTCTGTAATATCTACTGTCCATTCGTCATAACCGCCAACATGCGAACCAACTTTTGTAGTATAGATATATACTTCTGTTTTCTGCGCAGCCCCTTCAAAGTGCAAGAGTGTACGACCGTTCTCATTCGGATTACCAATAGATAATACAGTACGATACCAGCCGGGTCCCTGATAATAGTTTATATCCGGATCAACAGCGTCTGCAGCATTGAAGCAATGGGGCAGTTGTACTTTCTCCCACAGCGGCACACTCTCGGGCGCACCTTCTCCTACAGGCCGCATGGCTTCCCATATACCACCGAGATCGCCTTTATAAAATTCCCAACGGTCCGTCAGGCGAATGCTCTGCCCCAATACAGGACGCAACGCTGTCGCTATAGTTAATAAGAAAACACTTACTGCAATTTTTATACTCATATCAACACACTCATTCTATACATATATACTTGTGACGAACGATCCAGTACAGATCATTATCCACTACAGGCTGATCACCAGCAACGTCATCAACATCATTACCAGCAGAAACATAACAACTCCTTCCAGTATGCGGGTATGGCGTATCCTTTTTTCTTCTTTTCGTTTCATGAGATTCATAACGTTGTATACAAGGTCAATATCCGTGGTTTGGTTTTTCCGGAAGGTATCCAAACAATTCATTAAGGTTAAAAAAACGTTCACGCGTCTCTCCCTCCTGTGTGGGACGAAAAACAGACATCACCACACCTACTGGTGGCACTACTTTATTTTATTGCAAGAAGCACAACAGCGGGAGCGTCAGGTGGAGAAAACGATCAATAATGTGTAAAATCTGTTCGCCAGTGCTTTTTCCGTTTACCTGCTTCCATGTGGCAGGCTCCACGCAATAACCGGCTGGCTTTTACAACCAAATGTTTCTAAATTCGGATACTACAACGTTTGAACCCTAAAAACAAAAAAGCCTATGGGAAGGATTTTTTTCCGGATGGTGATGCTTTTATCCTTACTCGCATGCAGCCCATGCTATATTTCTGCACAGCCGGCCAGCAAGGTAACGTTCGACCACCTGGGCATTGAAGAAGGTCTTTCGCAAAGCAGTGTTTTTGCTATTACGCAGGATGCCGATGGCTTTATGTGGTTTGGTACACGCGATGGATTGAACCGTTATGACTCCCGCATGATCAGGACTTACCGGCATGAAGCCAACAACCCGCAAAGTATTTCCGGCAACAGTGTACATTGTTTATTGGTTGATAGTAAAAAGCAACTCTGGGTAGGCACGAGCGAAGGTATAAATATATACCGGGCAGCTTCCGATAATTTTGTGCGCGGCAAACTCAATCCTGATTCAGACGAGGGGCTGCACAACAATCATATTGCCGCTATACATGAAACAAAAAACGGAACGATCTGGATCGGCACGCACGGAGGACTATCAAAAGTGATATCAAGAGACCCGCTGAGGTTTATACACTTTCGGCACAGTGATACTATAGCAAGCAGTTTGCTTGATGATGAGATACGCGCACTATATACTGACCATGCCGGCAACCTCTGGGTGGGCACAACCAAAGGTATAAGCAAACTGGTTGAAGCTTCAGGGAAATATACTTTCATCAATTACCCTATACACTCCACTCATATACAAGGGAAAACCTGGATCAACAGTATACTGGAAGACGACCAGGGAAATATACTCATAGCCACTGAGCAAAGCGGCATTAAAGTACTTGACCCGAACACAGGCAACATAACTTCTTTCACCTTTCAAAACAACGAAGGCCGCGATATTGAAACCGTACGCGTAATACAACGGGATAACCACACGCTGTGGATAGGAACGCTGGAAGGATTATATACGTATGACCTGAGAAGCGGCACATCACATTTTTTCAGAAATGATCCGGATAACAATTTATCGCTGAGTGATAACTCCGTGCGGTCTATTTTTAAAGATCCATCGGGCACGCATTGGATCGGTACATTTTACGGTGGCGTAAATTATTATAGTCCGCTGTCGCGACAATTTGAAAAGATCAATCTGAAGGATCAGCAGAATCGCGAGATCTATAAGATAGCCGGTGCTATTATGACAGACGATCAGCATAATCTCTGGATCGGCACCGATGGGAATGGTTTGTTTTGCCAGAATACCAAAGGGAAGATCATTGCCCAGTTCAAACATAATCCGGATGACGCGAACAGCATTAGTCATAATAAAATAAAATGTCTGCTCCGGGAGGATAATGGTTTATGGATCGGCACAATCAACGGATTAAACTTTTATGATTTCAGGCGTAAAAAGATCCAACGCTATTTTCATAACGCACAGGATACTGCTTCACTGCCGGACGATCGCATTTACGATCTGAAAAGGGATACGGATGGCAACCTCTGGATCGGCACCTATCGTGGCGGGCTCTGCCGGCTCAATCGAAAGACGATGACTTTCGAAAAAATTGAACATCGCGCAGCAGACTCTACATCGCTTAGTTCCGATGGCATTACCTATATATATGAAGATCGTGAGCACAATCTGTGGATAGGCACTGTATCGGGTCTGAATAAAAAACTGCGCGGTAAAAATACATTTGTACGATACGTGAATGCGCGCAATCAAAATAACATGTATGTACTTTGTGTATATGAAGACAAACAGAAGCGGCTTTGGGTTGGCACACGCGATACAGGACTGAAACTAAAAACAGCAGACAATACTTTTCGCACCTTTACCGTGGATGATGGCCTTGCCGGCAATTCAGTAAATGGTATACTGGAAGATGCGCGTGGTATACTCTGGATCAGCACCGAGAACGGATTATCGCGTTTTGATCCTGCTACATTTACCTGCAAAAACTATAACAAGAACGATGGCCTTATCTGCAGTGAGTTTAACTTCAACTCCTTTCACAAAGATATAGCAGGCTTTATGTACTTCGGAGGTTACAATGGTATCGTTAAATTTCACCCGGATAGCATTCGCGAAAATGCAGCACCCCCGGTGTTACAATTTACCCGGCTGAAACTTTTCAATAAAGAAGTAACGATCGGTGCCGGGAGTATACTTCACACCAATCTTTCACAAACCGCTAACCTGGAGTTTGCCCATAGCGAGAATATATTTTCCCTTGAATTTGCTTCACTCAACTTTATTCATCCGGGTAAGAACCGGTATGCCTATAAACTGGAAGGATTTGAAGAGCAATGGAATTATGTTAGTGAACCCATTGCCACCTATATGAACCTGAGTCCCGGCAAATATACTTTGTTGGTAAAAGGCTCCAACAACGATGGCGTGTGGAGCGAACATCCTGTACAAATGAAAATTACCGTACTACCGCCCTTATGGAAAACGTGGTGGGCCTATGGTATATATTGCGCTATTATACTGCTGCTGGTATATGCACTGCTTCGGTTCAATAAAATGCGCTGGAAGCTGGTGCACGATTTGAAGATTGAACAAATGGAGAAAGATCAGCAGGATAAACTTCATAAAGCCAAGCTTAACTTCTTTACCAACATTGCACACGAGATTCGCACACCGCTAACGCTGATGGTTAGTCCGCTGGAACAGGCTATAGAACATGTGCAGGCAAACGAACCGGTTTTGCAGAAACAATTGCGCACGATACAATCCAACACCGGCCGTCTTACACGACTGGTAAATCAATTGCTCGATTTTCAAAAGCAGGAATCAGGCACACTTAAACTGAAAACAGCCGAAGGAAATATTATCGCGCTCCTGCAGGAAGTTATCTTTACCTGCACAGAGTATGCACAGGCCCGCAACATTCAGTTACATTTTACGGCACCGGAAGAAGCTATATACCTGCGCTACGATCGCGATGAACTGGAAAAAGTATTTTACAATTTACTTTACAACGCATTCAAATTTACTCCGGGTGGTGGTCGCATTTCCCTGGCAGTATTCAAAGAAGATATAGCTTCAGCCAATATACCTTCATCCGTAAAAATTATACTGGAAGACAACGGGATTGGTATAGCTGAAGCGGATGTTCCGAAAATATTTAACCGGTTCTTCCAGGTTGAAAATGCGGGTGTTCGCGAAGCCGGGTTTGGTATAGGCCTTTCGCTTACCAAAGGTATAATTGATCTGCATGGCGGTGCCATTACCGTTGAAAGCCAGGAAGCAGAACTGGGGCAATCCGGTTTTACGAGGTTTGTTATTACCCTGCCGGTTCATCTTCCGTCAGCAGAGGCACCTGCTATATTTCCGGATAGCACGACTGAAAAACATACTGCATCGATATATATACCGGTATGTCCTGATCAACCTGTCGCCATAAAAAGTACACGGGCATCGGCACATCAAATATTACTGGTAGAAGACAATGCTGAAATACGAAGCTGCATACGCGATATACTTGCTACGCATTATAATGTAGTGGAAGCTGCCAACGGATCCGAAGCCCTGCCACTGGCCAGACGAAATTTACCCGATGTTATTATCAGCGACATTGCCATGCCTGCTATGGACGGACTTGAATTTACCCGCCATATAAAAAATGACGAACGCACCCGGCATATACCGGTTATACTGCTCACAGCACGCAGTGCAGCCGAACATCAGATTGAAGGTATAGATTGCGGGGCCGATGAGTATATTACCAAACCATTCCACAGCAGAATACTGTTGCTAAAGATCAGGAACCTGCTCGCCATGCGCGAACAACTTAAAGAGAAATACCAGAAGATCGTTACCCTGCAACCACCACACGAAGAAGTAGAAGATCCGGATAACAAATTTCTCCAGCGACTAATGGGTATATTAGATGTTAACCTGAACGATGCTGATTTTAACGTTACAAAATTAGTATCGGAGATCGGCATGAGTCGACCGGTGTTGTTCAGGAAAGTAAAAATGCTCACGGGTTTATCGGTGATCGACCTGATCCGGTCTACGCGCCTGAAGAAAGCCGAGATGTTATTACGTCAAAAGAAAATGACAATCTCGGAGGTTGCCTTTACCGTGGGCTTTAATGATCCTAAATATTTCAGTAAATCTTTTCATGCACAATTCGGCACAACGCCCTCGCGGTATATGGAATCGCTGGAGTAACTATATATTTCACAACACCTGCTATTCTTTCTTCAAAAATCGGATATAGTTATTTAGCAACGATTCAATATTGGATTTTGCTACAGGGTTTGATGAGTGTACATAAAACTTCAAAGCTGAAAGATCGAGTTCGCTTTCATACACCAGCCACTTGGCAGCATCATATCCTTCCGGTAACAAAGTTCCATCAGCATTACATCCCAGGTCATTATCAAAACTGATAAATGCCGGAAGCCCTGTTTCCTGTATAGTTTTCACAAACGCATCATACGATCGAACAATTACAAAATCTGTATCCTTGGCCTCGGGATATATCATTTGAACCGATCGTATATCATCCAGAAATAACTTGTATTCCATTCCCCTCGAGAGCATTTGTTGTTGAAAATAATTTTTTATTCAACAAGGTTGGTAATATTTTTGAATTTCGTATGCATCCTCTTAAAAGTTTCCGTACTGTATACAACGTATTGCTTTGCATGCTGATAACTTCAGTATGCTTCGCACAGTATCCGTATAACTATACGATCCGAAAAGTATCTACGGGCCGCTCGCAGGACATGATGGATCGGGTGGAAGAATTGTTTGCTGTGGAGACGCAGACAGATTTTAAAGATTACCGGAACGATAATATGGTACAGTCGATCAACAGCGAGCGGCTGGCCAATATGAAGAAGAGTATTAAGCGCGGTTATTATATTATAGACGACACGCTGCAACAATTTGTAGACGGTGTATTGAACCGAATCATTCAGGAAAATGAAATCACCAGCGAATCGAAGCATTTCATATTGATAGCAGACGATGCTTCCCTCACCGCGCTATGTTATGGCAAAGGTATATTTGTTATCAACATCGGACTGCTGGCGAATATCAATAGCGAAGACCAGCTCGCGTTTGTACTGGCACACGAAATGGCGCATGATGCACTGGGGCATATTCGCGAAAAGATATTAAAGGAACGAACCTTGCGGCTCGGTGCCAAATCAAAAAAGTTTGCTCAACAGGTATTCAGCTACAACCGGAATATAGACCTGGAAGAAATAGAAGAATACCGAAGCACTGCGTATGACGTAATGCGTTACTCGCGCACCATGGAAACACAAGCAGACTCGCTTGGCCTGCTATATATAGGCCGGGCAGGCTACCAAAAACAAGCCGCTATAGAATTGCTGGAACTGCTCAAAGAAAAACAGAAACCGAAATATCCGATCGGTGTGGATTTCTTTCTTCCGTTTGATAGTCCGCAGTATCCTTTTCAAAGTTACTGGCTCAACGACAGGGCCAACATCTTTAATGCTTCACGCAAAGGCAGCACAAATGTTTTTTCGTATGATTCTCTGCAAACGCACCCCGATCTGGAAAAGCGACAGCTCTACCTTGCAGCAGCTAACTATCCTGTGCCGCAGCATACGTTCGACAAACAAACCGATTCATATAAAAGTATAGCCTTGGCCGAAATGCAGGTTATACAAAGTGCGTTGCGTGCCGGTAAATACGATCTCACGCTATATTACGCTATGCAGATGCTGAAGAAGTATCCGAAGAATGCATTTGTTATTAACCGTATAGCCGCTGCGTTGGTATATACCCTGGTGGCGAAAGATGAGAATATCTTCACCAGCATCGTATCGCCCTATACACGAACCTATAATGAAGAATTACGACTGATCAACAATTTTCTTTATAACCTGGAACGCAAAGAGCTGGGGGAAGTAGCGTATTACTTTATGAAACGCGAAGATCATTTTAATCCCAACGAACGAAGCCACTATTACCTGCTGTGGCGCATCTGCGACCTTACCTATCGGTATACGGAGAAAAACGCCCTGGCAAAAACGTACAGCACAAAATTCAACAGTGATATCAGTACGTTTAATTTCAAGAAATAATTACCCGCTTCAATAATAATCAGCGCTGTTCCGTTTTGTACAATTCCGGCAGGCAGGGCTGCGCTAGTTTTGTTGTACAATATATATGAACAACAAAACGAAACACATTATGAAAGCAATCAAACTCCTGATCGGAATGATGGTAGCCATTACCACGCTTGGGCTATGGGCCTGCAACTCTGCACAATCTACTACAGCAACGAGCCTTGAAGAAGCCAAGAAAGCCATTGCCGCCAGCAACGATATATACTTTCAGGCTTTTGTAAAAGGTGACTCTTCTATCTTTATAGAGCGCTATGCAGACGACTGCTGCATTATGCCTCCGGGTGCTCCTGCCCTGTGCGGACCAAATGCTGCACTGCATTTCTTTCGCGCAGCGTATCAAGACATCGGGTTACGCAACGGCAAATTCATTACTACTAAAGTATATGGCCTCAGTGATGAGTTTGTAACAGAAGAAGGGCTGTGGCAATCGTTCGATGCTAACAACGTTATGTTCGATGATGGCAAATTCCTGGTGCTCTGGCGGAAAACTGCGAAAGGCTGGAAGATGTATCGCGATTCATTTAGTAGTAATCATAGTCGGTAAGCTGAAAGTGAAAAGCTGAAAGTAGAAAGACGGTGAGCCGGGAGGTCCGGAAATTATTTTTTTCCCGCTGATTTTGCAGATAGGCGCAGAACACAATATATAGTATAAAGCTGAAAGTGGGAATACCGTGTATTTACTTTCAGCTTTTTGCTTTAGACTTATAGCTTCCAGCAGCCGGTAGCCAGTAACCAGCAACTACTTTGAACCTTTCTCCAAACCGAAATTGTTGTAACACCAAACGCAGGCAGGAGGCCGCAAAGTTGGTTTCATACCGACCGGTTTCTTTTGCCAATGCCAAATTGTACATTTGTCCCGATCAATTTTAATGCGCCATGAATTCCAAGAAGGCCGAAAAGATTGCAAAAGCTTTGTCTGATGCCAACCGACTCCTCATATTAAAGGAGATAAAAAAGCAAAATGATTGTCTCTATTGTGTAGACCTCGGCAATATTATAGATCTCGCCCAACCATCTATTGCTCACCACCTCAAGCAATTAACCGACACCGAAATTATACTCCAGGAAAAAGAAGGGCGTAACGTGAAGTACAATCTCAATAATAAAATAATCGAAGACTATATAGAGTTTCTCCAGGATCTCAAAACCGACTGATGGAGGAAAGATTGAAAGATTGAAAGATTGAAAGATTGAAAGATTGAAAGATTGAAAGATTGAAAGATTGAAAGACTTTAAAAATTTCAAGATTCAGACAAATTCAATCGTGATTTCAATTCCAGGAAGATCATGGCAACAGTATAAATATTCCAATATTCTAATTTCAGAATCTTCTAATCTTCCAATATTCTAATCTTCCAATTTTAGTCTCGTTGTTTGAATTTTATAATAATCTGTTTCTTCTATATAAGTTTCACCTGCCAGTAACCTTCTACTTTTGTATTGTCAATTCATGAAAGTAGCAGCTAATAACAAAGCAATCGACAAGTACATCAAATTTCCAGCAGCCTCTTAAAGGCTAACTGATGTTTGGACAATCATCTCAAAATCATTTATTGAAAAAAATCGATAAATATTTTCAACATATCGAAACATTTCGATTAATAAATAGGTTGTAAGCCCATGGAAACAAAAATCGACAACGCGCGGATGCGCCTTAACCTATCGAAAAACTTAAATAAATCAATAATAAAACGAGTAACCCGTATGCAAATCACTCCCAAATCCCCGTTTCTGCATGCCGCATATGCTATTCTAAGCGTGGCTGCATTTTCTGCTCTTCTCGCGGCCTGCACTACGCAGGCAGAAAACCTCGGCTCTAAAGAGGACACTAAAAAATCTGCTCCTGCCTTTGTCGGCACACCGGTAGACGCTGCTATTGTTAAGGCAGGTCTTATCAAAGATGAACTTGAACTTACCGGCACGGTAGTAGCCAATCAAACTGTAGACATCGTAAGCGAATTGACTCGCCGTATAGAACGTGTTCAGGTAAAAGAAGGAAGCCGTGTACGCAAAGGCGATCTGCTTTTTCAATTAGATGATGCTGACCTGCAGGCTCAACTGGAACGCTTTCAGCAACAGGAAAAATTAGCGAAGCTGAATGAAACTCGTCTTCGTGACTTGCTTGAAAAAGAAGCTGTAGCGCAACAAGACTATGATGAAGCGATCACAAACCTGCATGTATTACAGGCACAAATCCGCGAAGTACAAGTAACAATCCGCAAAGCAAAGATCACAGCTCCGTTTGACGGACAGATTGGTATCATCAATGTTCACCCGGGTGCCATCGTATCGGTAAACACTATATTAACCAATATAGAAGACAACCAGGTGGTAAAGATACAGTTCTCTGTGCCTGAGAAATATACCAACGTTATTCACCTCGGCAGTGTACAGTCCTTTACTACACCGGCAGGTCATCGTGACTATACTACTAAAATTGTAGCACGCTCTGCCAGCCTGAATGAAGGTACACGTTCATTACTGGTGCGTGGTCTTACCGAAAATCAGGATGGATCATTGGTACCAGGATTGAGTACAAGACTCCGGTTATCGCTGGGTGATGATAACAAAACACTATCTATACCTTCGCAGGCTGTTATACCTTCGGTAGGTGGATATACTGTATTTGTATCACACAAAAATGTAGTTCAACCCGTACCGGTAGAGATCGGTCAGCGTAGCGCAAGTGCTATCGAGATTTTGAAAGGATTGAACAATGGCGATACCGTTGTAACCACCAATCAACTTCGCCTTACACCCGGCTCACCGGTACATATCGTTACCATTAACTAAGCTGGTAACACCCCTATATATTAAGAAAGAAATTTTATGAGTGCTATTTCACAAGTAAGTATATCCCGCCCGGTTTTGGCGGGAGTGATGTCAGTTTTGCTTATACTTTTCGGGATCGTAGGCTATACCTTTCTCGGAACCCGCGAATATCCCGTTACCGATTCGCCCATCGTATTGGTAACAACAGTATATCCCGGAGCGAGTGCCGATATAATCGCATCGCAGGTAACAAAACCACTGGAAGAAGCTATAGCTGAAGCCAACGGTATACGCGCAATGTCGTCTGTATCGCGTGAGCAGGTGAGTATTATTACGGTTGAATTTAACCTCGATGCCGACCTGGAAGCCGTAGCAAATGACGTGCGCGATAAAGTATCCAAGTCGCGTCAGCAATTGCCGGCAGATATAGAACCAACCATCGTTGAAAAATCTGGTCCTGGTGATATACTCGTATTCCTCACCGTAGAAAGCAATACGAAAAGTCTGGAAGATGTAACGGACTTTGTGAACATCAATATCAAGGAACGTTTACAATCTATACCCGGTGTTCGCCTGGTTGACAGTTATGCCGGAAGAAAACGCTCGATGCGTTTGAGAATGGACCCTATAAAACTGGCAGCGTACGGTCTTACACCTGCGGATGTACAAACAGCTTTACAACGCGAGAATGTTGACCTTCCCAGCGGACGGATTGAAGGTGAAAATACCGAAGTATCACTGCGCACAGAAGGACGCCTTGTTACGGAGGAAGACTTCAACAACATGATCATTCTGCAGAAAGAAGGTGCTATCGTTCGCTTCCGCGATATAGGAGAAGCCGTGATGTCGTCACAGAATGAACGCACTGCCATGATCATTGGCGAAGGCCAGGTAGCACGCTACGGTGTGGGCACGGGCGTACAGCCACAGCGTGGTGCCAACTCGCTCGCCATTGTCGATGAATTCAAGAATCGCTTTGACGAGATCGTTGCTTCTGCTCCCAAAGACTATATTATATCGCTCGGTAAAGATTTTACTGTACCGGTACGTAATTCATTATCTGAAGTAGAAGAAACACTGATCCTCGCCTTCGTACTTGTAGCGTTGATCATCTTTATATTCCTGCGCGACTGGCGAAGCACGATCATTCCACTGGTAGCTATACCGGTATCGATCATCTCTTCGTTCTTCATTATGTATATAGCCGACTTCTCGATCAACGTGCTTACTCTCCTCGGCCTCGTACTCGCGATTGGTCTGGTGGTGGATGATGCGATTGTAGTGTTGGAAAATATATATGCCAAGATAGAAGGCGGCATGAAGCCGATCGAAGCAGCACGCAAGGGCTCTAATGAAATATACTTTGCCGTTATCTCTACCACCATTACACTGGCAGCCGTTTTCCTTCCTATACTTTTCCTCGGTGGTATCACCGGAAGATTGTTCAAGGAATTTGCCATCGTGGTATCGGGGTCTGTATTGATCTCTGCGTTTGTCGCACTGACGCTGTCACCGATGATGAGTGCATACCTCTTAAAATCACACAGTGGTCATAACTGGTTATACCGTAAAACAGAACCGTGGTTTATAGCGTTGAACAATGGTTATGAACGATCACTCCGTTTCTTCTTCAAAGCACGCTGGGTTGGATTTATACTCCTGGTAGCATCATTAGGTCTTGCATGGATACTGGCACCAACGTTACCGTCAGAACTTGCACCACTCGAAGATCGCTCGATGATTGGTCTCGCAGTGATAGCACCGGAAGGTACCTCGTTCGAGAGCATGGAACAGACGATGAAGGAGATCAACAACTTTGTTTCTGATTCTATCCCTGAACTGCATGCCGACAGAACATACGCAGGTATAGCAGCTTCGGTAGGTACATTGGCGCAACCGGTAAACTCCGGCTTCCAATGGGTATTCCTGAAAGATCCGAAAGATCGCGCCAGTGGATTAACACAACAGCAGATCTATGAAAAGCTGGTAGCAGCATCGGGTAAATTCAGAAACGTCATTATCATCCCGATACAGTTCCCGACCATTGGTGGCTTTACTACATCACAACCATTGCAATATATAGTGCAGGCACCGGAGTTATCCGAACTGGTAAAAGTAATGCCGGCATTGATGGGTGCTGTATATCAAAGTAAAAAGTTAAGTTTCCAGGATCCTGACTTTAAAGTAAACCGTCCGGAGATAGGTATATCGATCGATCGCCAGCGCGCAGCACAACTGGGTATATCTACACAAGAGATAGGCCGCACATTGCAACTCGCGCTCAGCGGAAGACGCTACGGCTACTTTATATACAACGACCGTCAGTATGAAGTGATCGGTCAGCTCGATCGCAAAGAACGCCTGGCTCCTGCCGATGTACACTCACTCTTCCTGCGTGCAGAAAATGGTGAGATGGTATCGCTCGACAATCTTGTGAGCATGAAAGAAAATGTGAGCCCTCCTGCTATATATAGGTATAACCAGTCCTATAGCGTAACCATCTCTGCAACACCGGCACCGGGCGTAAGCTTGGGTGAAGCGATCAAAGAGATGGATGAGATTACCAAGAAAGTTTTACCGGAAGGATTTACGACAGACCTTGGTGGACAAAGCCGCGACTATGCTGAAAGCAGTTCGAGCCTCATCTTCGCTTTCGTATTCGCTATACTCCTGATATACCTGGTACTGGCTGCACAGTTTGAAAGTCTTATCGATCCGTTCATTATACTTTTAACTGTACCTATGGCCATCACCGGTGCGTTGCTCAGCCTCTGGTTTACCGGGCAATCGATCAACGTCTTCAGTGAGATCGGTATCATTATGCTCATCGGTCTTATCACGAAGAATGGTATCCTCATCGTAGAGTTTGCCAACCAACGCAAGGAAGAAGGCATGTCGGTAAAAGATGCTGTACTCGCTGCAGCCGCTTCACGCTTCCGCCCTATATTAATGACAACCTTCGCGATGATCTTCGGTACACTGCCTATAGCCCTCTCGCTGGGAACCGCTTCCGGCAGCCGTACATCGCTGGGTATAGCGGTGGTAGGTGGACTGGTATTTGCCGGTGTACTTACCCTGTATGTTATACCTTCTGTATACTCATACTTCTCACGTCCTTATAAAGTAAAAGAATCCGAAGGCAGTGAAGATGTGAGCACCAGTGCTCCGAGTCATCCCGCTATCGTTTAGTAATTACCCTTATGAAATCACAACACATCAAATCTATCTATATACCAGTTGTGCTGCTGGCCTTGCTCCTCACATCAGGAGCACAGGCGCAGCAACAACAACTGTCGCTTGAAAATGCCATCACACTCGCGAAGTCTTCTAACCCGGAGATACTCGTGAGTACACTGGAAGTAGAGAAAGCCAAGCAACAACGTGTAGTATCGCGCAGTTTATTGCTGCCTACGGTAAATGCTACTGCAGCAGCCAATCATTACTTTCAGTTACCGGCCTTCTTTGGTTTTGGAGAAACAACTGAAGGTGGCAAAGTTCCTTATGGCCGCTTTGGCGGTAAAGATCAACTGGCTGCTGCTGTTACAGCGGTGCAGCCGCTTTACAATCCGCAGGCTTATCCAACCTTGCGCCGCTCACATTTGCAGGAGAGTGAATCCGAGGCCAATGCCAGCAGTAAGCAGATAGAAGTACTCGCGGCTGTAAAGCAAACGTACCTCACTATATTAGTACTGGAGCAACGCATTAAGCTGCAGCAGGAAAGTATAACCCGTAACAAGCGTGTGCTGCAAGATGCACGCTCGCTGTTCGCACAAGGTAAAGCACTGCGGGTAGATACACTGCGCGCTTTCACATCGGTTAAAAACCTGGAGCCGGCACTTACACAATTACTCTATGCGGTAGAAACACAAACGCTGCAATTGAAAACCTATATAGGTCTTGATTCGCTGCAGGAAGTTTCACTCACCGATTCACTCACCGTGCCTGCCCCGGAAACTATACCGGACGAAGCAACCGTATATACCAACGCACGCCAGAACAACCCGGAGTTTAAAGCACTGAGCTTGCGCGAAGATATAGGACGCGAATCGGTAAAGGTTGCTTCCGGACTTCGTAAGCCGGTAGTGGCTGCGGTAGCACAATATCAAGTGCAGTCGCAAACCAATCGCTTTGAATATGGACAAGCGTATTATCCTACGTCTTCGTATGTAGGCCTGCAGGTAACCGTACCGTTGTTTGCCGGTTTTAATAACCAGGCGAAAGTAAAGCAAGCGGCTTACACACAACAACAGGCTACATTGGTAAAACGCCACGCAGAAGATCAGCTTCATGCGCAGGTACACGATGTTATAGCACGCAGCCAGGAATCGGTAGAGCGTTTAAGAACAACAGCCGTAGTACGCGAAACAGCACAAGTAAGCTATACCATCATTCAGTATCGCTATAAGAATGGTATAGCATCACGACTGGAACTTACGGATGCAGAGCTGGCACTATCAACAGCACAGGCCAATTACCTCGAAGCAGTATACGATTACCTCACCGCGCGCATTCAACTTGATAAACTCATGGGAGTGGTTTTATAGAATTATCCTGTAAAGAATCGTACGGTATCGGATGGGAAGCAATTCTCATCCGATTTTTATTTATACAGGTATAAACGATATCCTTCGGAAACAAAATCCACGCATTCGGAAAAAAGAATTTTAGAGATAGCTACAACTACGCACTTTAGTTTAAAAATTTAACCCGTTAAAATTATGAGTCTAACTAAAGTATTAGAAAACTGGTCAGATTACGACAACAAAAAGAAGAAAGGCGAAGATGCCAATTTCTTTTCATGTACCGAGTCGTGGGAGGTTGATTACCTTGTTAACAAAATAAAAAAGGTGTTTCCCTCTCAAACTACAGACGCCATCGTAAGAGCTATACAAGCTTGTTGCAGTTCCATTAGCGCTCCAAGGCCACGCAGAGTATTTGTTGAATGTGTTTTAAGGAGACTGGGATTGCTGATCTGAAAAACTTAAACAAAAAAACATGAAATCAATTTTAGTCTTTCTAAGTGGCGTAGGCTTCCAAGAGTTATTCGTATTTGTTCTGGCCATTGGATTTTGCATCCTGTTATTTCTCGCTTTGCGTGCCTTGTTTCTATGGTATTGGAAAATCAACGAGATCGTAAACAATCAAAAAACACAGATCAGACTATTAAGTGATTTACTCCAGGAGATAAAGAAGAACTCCACCAAACCCTAATCTTCTAATCTTACAATCTTTTAATCTTCCAATCTTTAAATCTTACAATCCTCCAATCATCCAATTATTTGAATTATACAAAAATCTGTTTCACCTCCGCAACTCCTACCTCTTCGCAGCCCTATACTTTTGTGTCATCGTTCATGAACAAAAAGTAATTATCAACTCTTATTTAAAACTGCGTTATGAAAAACAAAGTATGGTTCATTACCGGAGCCTCAAAAGGGCTTGGACTCTCCTTAGTAAAAAAATTATTAACTGCTGGCTATAGCGTTGCTGCTACATCGCGAAATATACAGGAACTCACCCGTGCTGTAAATACATCATCCGCTGCGTTTCTTCCGCTGGCGATGGATCTGCACAGTGAAACAAGTGTAGAGCAGGCGATCAGCGAAACCATTAAAAAGTTTGGCAACATCGACATCGTGGTAAACAATGCAGGCTATGGTCTTGCCGGTGCGTTGGAAGAATTAACCGATGCCGAGGCACGTGCTAACTTTGATGTAAATGTATTCGGGGCACTCAACGTAATTCGCAAAGCATTACCGCACTTACGCGAGCAACAATCCGGACACATCTATAACATTGCATCTATAGGAGGCTTTACAGGCGCCTTCCCGGGCTTTGGTATATATTGCGCTACTAAATTTGCTTTGCATGGTTTATCTGAATCTTTATCAGAAGAAGTAAAGCCATTCAACATCAAGGTAACGATCGTATCACCGGGCTACTTCCGCACAAATTTCCTCGAAGCTTCCTCACTCAACGTACCGAAGCATCCGATCCAGGCCTATAAATCGGTGCGCGAAATGCAGACACTTCACCAGGATGTATATAACGGAAACCAGGCGGGCGATCCCGACAAAGCTTCTGACGTGATGATACAATTAGCCAGCAGCGAAAATGCTCCGCTACATTTATTCCTCGGCTCCGATGCATACCAGTTTGCTGAGCAAAAGATAGAAGCTATACAAGCGGATATGAAATCGGTAGAAGCGCTGGCAACGGCTACGGGGTTTTAAAAGTTCTTTGTTCCGAGTTTAAAATTCAAAGTTTCAGGTTCAAGGTCGGGGGTAACTTTGAACTCTGAACTTTGAGTTCTGTCAATCTTTGAAATTCATAATACCATCTTTGATTTCAAAAGGTATAAATCTTCACTTTCGCGTGTCTGCTTCCGTTATAGCATCAAAGAAAAAAAGACATGAAAAAAGTATGGTTGATAACGGGAGCTTCTCAGGGTCTGGGGCTCGCTCTTGTAAAATACCTGTTGGCCCACAATCAACAGGTAATCGCCACGACCCGCGAGCCATTGTGTTTTAAAGCAAAGACGAAATTGGAACATCCCAACCTGGAAGTGATCGGACTCGATCTAACCAGTGAAGCGGATGTGAAACATACTATAACCAACATCATCAAGCATTACGGACGTATTGATGTATTGATCAACAATGCGGGCTTTGGATACCTCGGTGCTATAGAAGAAGCCACACAGGAAGATATAGCGCGTGTGTTCGAGATCAATGTACATGCAGCACTGCGAATGATACGCCTGGTATTGCCCGGCATGCGCTCTGCACGGTCAGGACATATCGTGAACATCTCATCTATAGGAGGTCTCAGCGCTTCAGCAGGCTTCGGTATATATAATGCTACCAAGTTTGCTGTAGAGGGATTTTCGGAAGCGCTTGCCGCAGAAGTAAAAGACTTTGGCATTCACGTTACGATTGTTGAACCCGGATATTTCCGTACCGGCTTTCTCGATCACTCGCTTGTTATGGCACGCAACGATATAGCAGACTATCGAAACACATCGGGCAAAGCCAAACTTAACCGCATTGTGCGCAACGGAAAACAACCCGGCAATCCGGATCTGGCCGCAAAAGCAATATTTACTGTAGCTTCGGGGAACAATCCCCCGCTGCGATTGTTGTTGGGAGAAGACGCTTACGAACGCGCCACGCAGAAATTTACCCAGACACTGCAAGAGTTCGAACGCATGAAACCGCTCACGATAGCCACCGCCTATACAGATTAATATATACTTCATTTATACTATACATTCTTAAAATTATTGTAACATGGAAACACTCAAAACAACATCCACTTTTAAACTTGGCAATACACTTTCCATTAACCGCGTGGGCTATGGAGCCATGCAGCTTACCGGCACCGGAGTATTTGGCGATGCACCTAACCGCGACAACGCTATACGTGTTCTGCAGGAAGCAGTAGCAGCAGGAGTAAATTTTATTGACACCGCAGAAGCATACGGACCTAAATTCAATGAGAGCCTGATAGCCGATGCACTATACCCCTATAAGAAAGGTGTAGTGATTGCTACCAAAGGAGGTTTCAATCGTCCGGGTCCTGGTCAATGGATTCCCAATGGTGATCCCAATCATATTCGCGAAAATATAGAGGGCAGTTTAAAACGCTTAAAGGTCGACACGATTGATCTGTGGCAGCTCCATCGCATCGATGCCAATGTACCGGTAGAAAAAACACTGGCACCCGTAGCCGAAGCTGTTAAAGCGGGAAAGATCCGTTACGTAGGATTATCAGAAGTTGATATAAAACAAATTGAGCAGGCGGAGAAAATTGTACCGATCGTATCTGTGCAGAATTTATATAACCTCGGCAATCGCAGCTGGGAAGAAGTTGTTGACTACACCGCGAAACGTAACATAGCATTTATACCCTGGTTTCCGTTGGCATCCGGCCCGGATAAACTACAGGATAAGATCGGTGCCATTGCTAAAAAACACAATGCTACCACAGCACAGATAGCATTAGCGTGGTTACTGAAGCGTTCGGCAAATATTCTGCTTATACCCGGCACAAGTTCAGTAGGTCACCTGCACGAAAATATTCAGGCTGGCACCATTGAATTAAGCGAAGAAGAATTTGCAGAACTCTCCCGGTAATTTTCAGAGAGATAGTAAATATAAAGCGACCTGTATTTTACGGGTCGCTTTTTTTTGCTTTAGTCTTATCAGTTATCAGTTAACCGTTATCCGTACTTCAACATTCGCTGGTCGGTGTTCCTTGTTCGATATTCGAATTCTGTTATTCGTTAATTGTTAATCGTTGCCCGTGGGAGTGTATTTTACTTCAACATTCGATGTTCCGTGTTCGTTATTCAGTATTCATTAACCCACTTGTGTTTCAGCCTCTTAGATCATTTACAATATATAACACTTATACCGGTGGTATAAATATAGGTATAGATGGTAGGGAGTTTATCGAGGAAAACAGCAACATAACTTATCTATAACATTTCGGATAGTGAAGATATTGATATTAAGCTATATTTTCAGCCACGCACATAAGCGTGTTGTATAAAATATACCTATATCGCGCATTGTAAAAATCGATAGCTACCAGGGCTATGCCGGAACGCCTCAATAATGAACCTTTATTCTAACTATATAAACCATGTTACATTTTACTAAAAACGCGCTTGGCGCAAGTGTACTCTTTGTCCTTTTTGTTTCGAGTATTCTTTTTCTAAGTTCTTGCAGTGACGATGATCCGGTGAAGGATACTACTTCTCCTGAAGTTTCTGTATCTGGTCTTGATGATGGAGCAACTGTCTGGAATACAGTTTCTCTAAGCATAACAGCTTCTGATGATTCAGGAGTTGATAGTGTTAAGCTATATATTGATGGCAAGGTTAGTGCCTCGCTGACACAAACGCCCTATGATCTGACATGGGATTCCAATACCGTAACGGATGGAAGCCATACTGCTAAAGTAGTGGTGATCGATAAATCCGGCAATGCTTCTGAAAAGGAAATTTCATTTACTGTGAGTAACACGCTTCTCAACTTTACTATACCTTCCAATCAACTGGTAACAACCGGAAGCAATACAGAACGCGGCTTTGTATTTCTTTCAGACGAGAACGGTAAAGTGCTTGCATCTACCGAATACGAAAATGGAAAAAGCTACCAGCTCAAAAATGCTGATTTCAGCGGCACTACTTTTTTCCTGACAGAGATCTTTGTTGTTACCGGCAGTACAAGAACTTCCAGTCGCTTGTGGACATGGTCGCAGATTGAGCGCGGAAAGAACTGGATCTTTTTCAGAAACACCAATGCAATTACCAAGACGTATGCAGGCAATGCTAACCTGACACTTAAAAATGCTGCTGATAACTATTACTATAACCTCTACGCTAACGGAGAAGTTACATCCGACTATAGCACTACATCGGCTACGATCAAACTGTTGAAAAGCCCAAGCAAACTGCTGGTAACAAAATTCAGCTATGACGATTCTGCAACTCCTACTTACGGATTATATTCCGGTATACAAGTCGGTACCAACCAGGTTAATCTGGCACTGGTAAGTACGCCATTAACAAAAGCTACGATCACTAATCCGGCAGGTACATATTCTTCCAGCATCGATATCTTCGGACTTACGGCAAGTAACAATTTTGATGAAGTATACCGCCTCGGAGGTGGCTCTTCCGGAAACGGCACAACCCTGGATTACTATTACCCGGGCACTGCATTCCCGATGTATTATTGGGATTTTTATTACGAGTCGCCTGATATCTATTATCAACAGGCAGGCAGCGCCACTTCGTTTGCCGTGAGTGATGTAACCGGCGATGTAACATCCAGCTTTAGCGATAACAAAATTACCTATACCGCCAGTGGTGATTTTGATTTTCTGACACTGGCATCGGAAGGAGAGTATTCTTCGTGGTACTATATCCTGCCGAAGGGAACCAGTCAATCTATACCGAAGCTCGAAATACCAGCTATACTCAGTGCCTATACCTTTCCGACACTCAGCGCTGATTATACGTACAGCATTTACAACATGGGCGAGATTACTACTTACGATGATCTGAAGACCTTTGTAAGACAATCGACCTATAGCGTGGATGAACTTTTTGATCTGGGTAAGGAGTATAAACAAAAAGCTTTCAGAAAAACATCTTCCGGAGGAAGAACAGCACATCCCCGGACTCCCCTTACACTCAAGGCCAGAAGATAGTCAGGAGCGCATACTTATATAGGAGATAACAAGCATTTCCTGTTTAAACCCTGCATTCAAAAAAGAATGCAGGGTTTATTTTTATAGAGTAACACATGTCATAAATGGTTTATCGGCAATTCACTATTTTTGTTATACCATCCAAACCTCACCCGTATGAAAACATCATCCTGCTATATCTTGCTTCTTGTATTGATTATTGTTGCCTGCCAGAAAAAAGAAAAGGTTGAAAGCGGCTATATACAAGCGGGAGGTATAAAGGTATACTACGAGAGTCGTGGTGAAGGACCCGCGGTACTTTTATTACATGCCGGGTTACAGGACTGCAGAATGTGGGATGCGCAGTTACCTGCACTCACCGGCAACCACCGTGTTATAACGGTTGACCTACCCGCACACGGAAAAACTACAGGCATGGACACAACGCTGTTGATGGAAGATGTACTCGCTGCTGTGCTTGACAGCCTGCATATAGTCAAGACAAGTGTGATCGGATTATCGTATGGATCGGCTAGTGCTACAGATCTTGTATTGGCATACCCGAAGAAGATTGACAAAGTTATACTGGTATCGCCCGGACTTACCGGTTGGCAAGACGTTCTTAAACCGGACTCGATCAGTCTTTATTACTTTACAGCATTGGATAGCGCCTTTATGAAAGACGATCATACAAAAACAGCAGCGCTCTTTACAAAAGCCTGGTGCGATGGCCCGTTCCGCACTCCGGAACAGGTAGATTCTGCCACGCGCAAATATATACTTACTACTACACTGCAAAATCTTCAGCAACACACCAACGACCGCTGGGTAAGTTTCGCTGAGGAAACAGGAGCCGATCGCGCACATACAATCGAAAATCCTGTACTGATTATTTATGGTGATAAAGATATACCGTTCATCATCGAAGTAAGTCACTTCCTGAACAAGTCCATTGCAGGATCAAAAGAAGTAATGATTCCGAATGTAGCACACATGCTGAACATGGAAGCACCGGAAACATTCAACAAAACGATAACTGATTTTCTAAAGTAATTATTTGTTAGCTCTTTCCCGGAGATACGCTTCGATAATTTTGAAACGCTCACGGGCAGCATCATCATATCCATCTTCGCGCTGCAGATATTCTATCCATTCTAAAGGTGTTCCGTGGTATATATGATCTTTCAATTGCAGATCAGCACCGGCTTCCACGAGTATCTTTACAGCATCCAGCGATCCGGAATATACCGCCTGATGTAATGCCGTGGCATGACTATGAAAACCACCGGCACCATCGGGATATGCATTTACCTGTGCACCCCAACCGAGAAGTGAAGCAACCATATTTGCCTGCCCATAAAACGCGGCTGCCACCAATGCTAAATTCTTATCTTCTATACCTGAACGTTGCGAGAGCCAGGCTATATCGTGTGTTCGTTCCAGGCATATAGCAGCGGCAAGTGTTACAGTACCACCGCGTTCCAGAATTCTGTTAGCGGCATCTTTATTACCATGTGCCAATGCCCCTATACCTGTGCCCGGTATAACACCGGCATCAATAAGCATATCGATCAATTCCAGTTGTACACCCGATTCACGAGGCACTCTGCCCGTAGCAACCAAACCGAGTGTATAGTCCAGTTGTTGTTCAGCACTTTCAGGAGCTTCACGTTTCACGCTTTGTATCAGCAGTCGTGCTATATCTACTATATTCCCGGGTAACTTTCCATTTCGAACGGGATTATCCGCGATGTACCAGATGAGATACGGATCTTTGAAATATCCATCCCACGTTGATACCAGTCGGTCACGCACCAATCGCGGATTTTGCGACAAGAGTTTCTCTAACCGGTATATATTGCCAGCATCAATAGCCTCTACCGCTTCGCGAAACAGTGGGTCCGAAATTTCAGCGTTACTCATATACTATATTTCAGCAATCAATTTACTTCAAGCATAGGGCTATATTTGTTGCGATACTGCACAGGCGATAGCCCCGTGATGCGTTTGAACGTGGTGCGAAATGCCTTTGTGTCAGTATAGCCAACTTTATACATCACCTCATTTACATTTTCGCGCGATGACTCCAGGCTTTTTTTAGCAGCTTCGATCTTTACCCGCTGTATATATTCTGCCACCGTGTTGGATGTTGCCTTCTTGAATCTGCGTTCCAGGTTTCTGCGGCCCAGGGCAAACATCGATGCCAGTTGGTCCACCGTGATCTTATCCTGAAAATTACTCTCGATAAATTCCTGCGCCTTGCGGATCGGTTCATCTTCATGTTCCTTTTGTCCCTGAAACATAATGAACGGTGACTGACTGCTGCGCTCAATCTCAATAGCAAACACTTTCGATGACAACAGCGACATATCGCGTCCCGCATATTTCTCTATAAGATATAGTATAAGATTGAGATACGAAAACGCTCCTCCACTGGAATATATACCACGCTCGTCCGTAATGATGCGTTCGGTAACAAGTTCTACATCCGGAAACATTTTTCTAAATTCGTTCGCAGCCATCCAATGTGTAGCGCACTTTTTTCCTTTCAGCAAACCGGTTGATGCCAATATAAATGCTCCCATACACAAGCTGGCAACCTCAGCTCCTGCTTTATAGTGTTTGGTAATCCACGGTATAAAATCTTTATTCGCCTCGAGTGCTTCCGGTATAGAACCATCTACCGCTGGTATTATAATGAGATCGGTTTTGGTAACATCTTTTAAAAGAACATCAGCATGCACCGTATAGGAGCCACCGCTCACCACTGTTTCTTCGTCCAGCCCAACAAGTTGCACAGTAAATAACGGAGCCACGTCTTTCATCTTTAAAAACTGGTTCACTTGCGTGAACAATTGCCGGGTACCTTCCAGGCTTCCCAGGATCGCTCCTCTCGGAATTAAAATTGAAATGTGTTTCATCGCGCTAAAAGTTTTTATGATTTCGTAAACAACCCGGAAAAAAAATCCTGAATCCCGCAGGAAAGAAGTCCCGTTTCATAAATCAAAACTAAAGCAATGTGCTGTCGCAATCAACCCCTTGAATTGCTGCATTTACACCCCTGCCCGTCACGGGCAATTCAACTAGATTTGCTCTGCAGGCGATACACTATTAAGCTTGTTATCACACGCAAGTACGATCGCGATAAGGACTTTCACGTAGAGTATATATTCGATCAGGAATAAATTCACAACGCCCCATGATAGAAGTATTTAAAACAAATGTTACAGAACAACGACAGGCAGCGATGCTGATTGACCGCATTCATAAAACATTTGTGAATTATACTGCCAACTTCGATCTGGAAGATTGTGATAAGATACTGCGTGTAAAATGTTCCATTGGATGGGTACAGGCAGAACCTTTGATCGACCTGTTAAAAGATTTCGGGTTTCAGGCAGAAGTGCTTCCCGAAAATGATATACCTATATTTTACCAGATGCTGGCGCAGGCACAATCTTTATCAACCTCTTGATATCTCTTTTCCTTCTTGGCTGTTAATATTTCGCACTCTGCCCGGAGTGTGAAATATTAACTTGTCCTAAAAAAAACGATAATACTTGCGTAACCGAACGGTTTCACATAAATTTGTAACCGATTAGTTACACATATACTCTATGAGACGAGATGTATTTCAGGCCATTGCGGACCCGACCCGGAGGGAGATTATCCATTTGATAGCTCACAAAACACTTAACCTGAATGCCGTGGCAGAGAATTTTGATGTGAGCCGGCCGGCTATATCCAAGCACATTAAAATTTTAAGCGAGTGCGGACTCATTGTTATCAAACAGCAGGGACGTGAGCGTTACTGCGAAGCCCGGCTCGACAGGCTAAACGAAGTCTCCCACTGGGTAGAACAATACCGTGAGTTCTGGAATCAAAAGCTTGACTCCCTGGGAGTATATCTGAACACCAAACAAAAGCAGCAAAAGAAAAAGGGTAACAAAAAGTAACAACTACAACGGTATGGCCGCACGCATAAGCGTGACCATTTGCATTCTTCAGTCACCGCGCACACGGGGATTGAAAGCATTGTGATTCTTAATTTATAGACGTTATTCAAACATCAAACAACAAAAACATGGACAGCACTCCCTTCACTATCGAACGGACCTACAACGCACCGATTGATTCCGTTTGGAAAGCGATCACCGACAAAAGTGAAATGAAACAATGGTATTTCGATCTGGCAGAGTTCAGAGCGGAAGTAGGATTCGAATTTCAGTTCTCAGCAAAAGGCAACGATGGAACGGTATATGTACATCTCTGTAAAGTAACCGAAGTAGTGAAAGGCAAGAAGCTAACCTATAGCTGGCGCTACAAAGACTATGAAGGCAACTCGCATGTAACGTTCGAGCTGTTTAAAGAGGGCGATCAAACACGACTGAAACTCACGCACACCGGTCTCGAAACATTCCCTGCCAACAATCCTGATTTTGCAAGGAAGAGCTTCTCCGATGGATGGACCTATATCGTGGGCACTTCCCTTAAAAATTACCTGGAGAAGGTAACTGCTAGCTAATAGTTTTCTGAGCAAAAAGTGGAAAGCTAAAGTGGAAAGTAAGTACGCACCACCCTCTGCTTTCAGCTTTCTACTTTATGCTTTATGCTATATATATCTTACAGCTTTACACGTTAATAGAAAAACGCAGAAGCTTCCTGACTTCGGTGATGTATTTATTCCTGTATTGGCTCCAACTGATTTATATTGCAACGTACGGATTTAGTTTACTATGGAAATCGCACCATAACTCAATACATCCTAACGAGTCGTGCAGGAAGACAGTGATTGGTCTGTCTTCTGCTATACGGGGATATTTACCTTTATAACAGCACCGTTCACGATCGCATCATTCATCATGTTGTTATTATAAGATATCGTTCAATGATGCAGGCATGAGTTACAGCTTCTCAAAAAGTTAACAGAGATATTTTTCGTACCTTCAGGCGAAGTGTTATATATAGTGCATGTTGAAGAAATTAATTCCGTTAGCATTTGCGATTATTGTGGCCTGCTCACATCATCCGGAGTCAAAGAAAGCGGAAGTCGGTCTTTCGTTGATTAAAAAACTGGAGACCTATGATGTTGATCTTAGCAAACCACAACCTGGCGATTGGCTATACGAGCATGAGGAGAAGGGTCAGTCATTTGAACAATACATAAAATTCAAACCTGTTTCTCCCAATGAAGTTCAAAAGAAAATATACCTGCAACCTGTAGGAACATTTTCTGCTCTGCAACAGGA
>NZ_DATCSD010000355.1:0-14766 GCF_036568665.1 Ohtaekwangia sp.
AAAAAGATTCTTCTAATTGAGGATCATAATTTGAAATACATTGATAGCGGAAAAATTTCTGTTGTTTATACGAATGATGACCAAAAGCGAAAAATACTGATTGACGCAATTTTTACAGGGAGGTAACGTGGGATATACTCAGTGGCGCGGATCGATAAGAATGGCGTCCTTCTTTCCTACAGTTATTATGGTGTCATCATTGCAGACGTGATTAAAGACAAAGACGGAAATTTTGTTATGATTGGCGAGCAACAAAAAAATGACCCTGTAAATGGTAGCTCCAACTCATTCGAACTGGTTAGAATCTCCGCTGCCGGAAAGGTAATTGAATGACGTTTACTTCAATGGCAAACTGCCAGGTACTTGTGATGGAAGAACTTGATATGATTTTTAAGAAATATACAATCTAATTCGAATCGAGTATATTTGGCTCCTCGCCTATACAGATAGGCAGGTTAGGCTAAAGCCGATAGTCCCAGACGGAGAGCTATCGGCTTTTTTATTGGCGGTGGTCTGAATTGGCAGTAGAATACAGTTCCTGACCATCAAATCAGTACTATTCAGTCAGAGAGCAAAAAGGCGGGCATCGGCTTGGTGGAAGTCATTCGGCATCCGAATCTATATAATACTTTCCCGGGGGGGTATGTGTCTCTGTATTTATCAAACGTTTCAGCCAGCTTCTTAAATATGGAGCTGTACACGTGATCGCCAGCCAGCAGGTGAGGATTAAGCATAGCAATAGGCTTTCTATAAATGTGCGATGTTCCACGAAGAACATGTGTACAAATTGCGACCATTGTGTACAAATTCTGGCCATTGTGTACACGTTCAGCCCATTGTGTACAAATCACGGTAGTCGCGTTCTGGTGTCCTCGTATGTTTACATCATGAACACAACGACAACAACAAGTCATATTACAGGAAGCAATTGGATTGCATTTCTGTTCGGAGCGATCTTCAATGTACTACCACACATTGATCTTACCTTTCTCATAGACTATATGATAAAAGCAATAGTCGGCGGTATAATCTGTCTGGGCTTCAAGATCATTGGTGATATATACAGTCCGCTCTGGCTGAAACACAAAGCGAAGGTACGCGACTTCACGCGCATCCGTAAAATCAGAATCCGTAAACGTAAGCGCCATGATAAAGAGTAGACATATACTGTATGGCGCGGGCGCGCTGGCTACTCTGTATGGAGTAAGCTATTTTCTGAAGCTCAACCGCTTCTCCCAGGAACTTGAAACTGTAACCAACGCATCGATCCATAAAATAACCCTGCAAGGCATAGAACTACAGGTCGATGTAACACTAAAGAATCCGAGCGGTGGAAGCGTAAAAGTAAAGCAACCTTTTGTGAAGATTGTTTATAACGACAATACCATAGCATCCTCACAAATGCAGAATGTAAATATAGAGGTGCCCAAATTCAGTGAAGTAAAGATGGAGCCTATACGCATAAATATAGGATTTCTGACACTGGCAACAAAAGTACCGGCACTGCTCAAAGAGTACAGAGACAAAGGGCAGATCAGTATAGTAGTAAAAACGATCACGACTATAAATGATAAACTTCCCTATACCAAAACGGATAACATCACACTGGGAAGCGGCAAGAAGGCTTGAAAGACAGAGGGGAATGAGTAAGTGGGAAAAAGGAAAAGAGGGCAAGGCGAACAAAAGGAGAAAGATCAAGAGCGGATGGGAATTCGACCACCTCTTTCCCAAGCCTTCGGGTATAGACCATCGGACGAAAAAGAATGCAGATGTAGAAGATACACTCAAACTTATCCGACAGACTGTACCAATGTCTCTCTGGCAGACAAAAAAGATTGCGGCCAAGCTAAAGGGAAAAGCGCTTCGGGATACATGCAGGAATATATGGCAGTTTGTGTATGACCATATACAGTATAAGATGGACGAACCGGGCGTTGAGCAGATACGCAGTCCCAGGCGAACATGGTACGAACGCGGTACTGGCGTTGACTGCGACTGCTATACGGAGTTCATAAGTTCTATACTGGTGAATCTTGGTATACCACACCTGCTCAGGATTACAAAATATCCGAAGGAACCACCGGATATACCCACGTGGCAGCATATATACCCGATTGTTCCGGTGAGTGGAAGTTTGAACGGTATACTTTCCAATCGTAATGACTACATCACGGTGGATTGTGTGAAGGATGGTTTTGATGATGAGGAGCCTTTTTTAGAATGTAAAGACTATAAGATGAGATTGGATTATTTGGACGGCATCGATAACAACGATGCAATGGAGCGTGAGGATTATGGGGAGATAGAAATGCAACTCATGGGGCCAGGCTATCGGGAGCCGGAAACAGTTGACCTGGCAGATATAGCTTCAGTATATGACGGTGAAGAAATAGGTAACATCTTTAAAAAGATTGGTGGTGCCGTAAAGAAAGTTGCCGAGGTACAGAAGAAGATTATTACCAAAAGCATAGATGTACAGAAGAACATCATCAAGAAGGCAGCGGAAGGCCAGAAGAAAGTTTTACAGGCCGTAGCTAAGAAAGGTGTACACTTTATCAATCGCTTTACCAATCCAGGCACCATACTTCTTCGAAATGGTTTCCTGCTGGCTACAAAACTCAATCTGTTCAACATTGGTGGCCGGATTCGCTATGCGTATCTGACGGATCAGCAGGCAGTGGAGCGCGGCATTAATCTGGAAGCACTGGCAAGGGTGCGCAAGATCAAAGACAAAGCAGAGAAGATATACTATGATGCTGGTGGCAACAAGAGCAACTTCAAAAAGGCAGTTCTTAAAGGAAGAGGTAACAAAAGACACAATCCTGTTCCACTCAATGGACTGGGCGGCTTTGATGATAGTATATATGCCGATATACAGGAATATACCGTGCTGCATGGCGGCGGTACTTCCCTGAGCGGTCTTGGTGAGATCGCGGCTGGCGCATCGATAGTAGCGGCAATGGCCGCGGTAGGTGCCGTGGCCGGGGCACTCAAACAAGTGAAAGGCTTATTCAATAAAGGTGGTGCAGAGGAAGCAAGTTTCCAAAGCGAAACCGACAATGCAACAAGTATCGAGGACGCCAAAAAGGGAACGATACAGGACAGTGACGATGAAGTAAGAATTGATGAGGGTGCGGCGTCAACGGCTACTACGGATGACGATATGTCGTGGATTACCCGGGCTGCGAGCAATGTAACGCAAGCGGCTAACAATGTTACAGACGCTGCTGCAAAGGCAGCACCTTTCATGCAGGCTGCGCGGTCGAACATCCCTGTGGTGTTGCCCAGTGTCTCAATGCCCACGATCGTAAAACCACAAATTAACAACAACAATGAAACAAATAATACGGCAGCAAATACTGCCGGCGGTAATACGTCTGCTGGAACAACAGTACCAGATATATATACCTCCTCCGGAGGGAATACATCTGATGATAACCAGACAACTCAAAATCTTCCGGGTGTTAAGCCAAAGAGCGAAGAAGGTTTTATCCAGAAGACCACTACCTGGATTAAAGACAATCCCGGTAAATCTATAGCAATTGGTGCAGCAGTAGCCGGAGGTAGTTATATGCTGGTACGGTTACTGAAAGGGAGCAGTCACAACAGCCCGCAGGCGATGAATGGTATACCATCATCAGGTAAAAAACGGAAGAAAAAACGCAATGCTAAGAATCGAAGCAGCGGACAAAAAGCACACACAGTACAGAAAATAAAATTCACAAAACTCTTATGACACATGGGACAAAAGAAACACAAACGTAAAAGTAGAAAATGCAAAAATCACAGCGGTCTACAAGGTATACCGGCAAGCTTAGACAAGGAACGGATTTGGGAAGCTGTCAAAGGAGGCGGTCTATTGGTTCTGACAGCCTTTGGTGGTAGTCTGCTGGGAGCAGCAGTCGGCAGGCATTCGCTCCTGTTCGGAGCACCGATCACAATAGCTGGAAAGTATATGGATAATGATTATCTATTAGCGGTCGGTCTGGGTATGAGTATGAGCAACGGATTTCAGACCCCTGTTAAACCATTAAATGGCATGGACGATGCAAATGGTTTTGATGTCAAACAGATTGCCCAGGATGCCAAAGATCGTGTAGGCAAGTTCTTCGAGAACTTCAAGGACAAGCTATATATACCGGCTGACGATGCAGGTGATGCAAAACAGGGCGCGGCTGGTGCAAGTTCGAATACCGGAACAAACGGCTTGGGCGCAAGCGACAACGTACAGTACTTCATTAACCCGATGAGTACGAAAGATCTTGATCTATCAGCGATGGAACGCGTAGAGCAACAGGTAGCGGCTCTGAATCGCGGCACAAACGGTATCGAAGACATAGACCGCGAGTTCTGAAAAACCAAATCTGATTTAAAGTAACAAAAAGACTTCGCGAGACTGTAGCAGTATAGTTTTATACATTGATACATCTGCATATATCAATGTATAGCACACCTGAATCGCAGCGGTAGCGAGCACACCCACACAGAAAAGAAGTTAAACAATTAAAACAAAAAACAATATGCTAGGAGCATTAGGACAAGTGATGGAGAGTGAGTACACGAATCCCGCAGAATTGCTGGGATTGAATGGAGAGGTGGATGAGGCGTTGATGGGATACCTGAATGCCCTGAACCCGGTAGCGCGCGCACGCGCCGTAAGTAAATTAACCAAGCGTCATATACCTTCACAGGGTTCCCGCGCAGAGTTTGAGAAATTCTTTGTTGAATTGCCCAAACACATTAAGGAACAATTGGGAGAGGGCAAGCTTCGCCTGGCCGATCACCTGATCTATTCGATCAAACCTGTCAAGGGTGCCAAGACGATCAAGATGTTCGAGAGCCAGGATGTAAAAGAAGTGGGCCTGCGTAACATCAGCAACGCGAAGCTTCCCAAAAACATGGCGCTCCTCGTATCGGGTATAATCCTAATGCAGGGCAAAGCCGATTCACTCGATCCTGAAGCGATCAAGGTAACAAGCTTCGATACGATAGGCGGTGTTGCCGCTTTTGCTAACGGAGAGTTCAAACTCAAAGCAAACAAGAAACAACTGGTGAGCGATACATCCAATCGCAGCTTCATCACCGATGGATTTTCGCAAGTACCGAAAGGCTTTTACAAGCTTTCCAATCCGCGCCTTATCCAGGACGACATCGATATAGAGTTTGAAATAGAACTCGGAACAGTTACGGGTGTCGATCCTAACGCGGTGATCTATGTAGGACTTGTTGGAACGGCTACTATACCTTAATCGCTATGCGGAACGTGCAGAGAATGTTTTCCTTCCTGGTCGAAACGGAGGGACAAACGGTGAACAAGAAGTTTGATCTGGATAAGAACGTAAAGATTGTGCATGGCATCATGCTCAGTTCAAACCGGAAAAGCTTGTTGTTTCACCGGGGTTCCCAACGTGTAGAGATCAGTGGTGAAGAAATCATTCCGGAAAACTTTGAGAGTTGCCTGTTTATGACCGGCATCAGTGTAGCGCCGAACCAAAAGTATAAAACGCTTGGAGAAGATGAAGACGGCAAACAGCACGATCAGGGTGTACTGGCAGGCAATGGAGAGGTAAAGATTCAGTATAAAGATACACCCAGTCCAGACGCGGACTTTGCACCCTATCAGGTGAATATATATCTGCAATGTGAAATGAAGTAAAAGTATGATCGTAACACAAACAAGACGCAAAACGGTAGTGACAATGGTAACTATCGAAAAGCCTGAGCGGTTCAGGCCGATTGATATACGCTTGCCATCGAACGCTGTGAGCATTACCGGCGTGCTGGTTACATGCACGGCAAGCTGGAGCAATTGTGGGGCGGTGACTTTACAGGCAGGTGACAGAACAGATATATTTCACAAGGCGTATATAGGAGGCTATACTACGGATATATCCGATGAAGCCCTGATGGGATTGAACGATTCTTCTTTTAACAAGCCGTGGATTACAGGCAGAGTCCCCGAGTTATGTCCCACAGATATAGCGGGTGACAATGTATATATCCGTGCATGGTTTAAGGGAGCTGATTTTCAGTCTCCCTTTACCATCCGCATCTATGTGCAGTATGAAGGTGCTGAAGAGTTTGTAGCCGTAGAGGATGAACGCAAGAGGTTGGAGGAAGAAGAACCAGAACAATTCATTCTATGACGGAAAGCTATATACTTCACTACGCACCACTCCGCGTAAAGGAACTTGGTTATGAGCGGCATCAGCTACGTTATCGTGACCTGGTGATCGATCCGGTGAGCACGGTAACTATACCGGCCTACAACGAACTGTTCTATATCGTGGATGACCCCCCTGGAATCGTGATAGAATCAGATTATGGAATGTATGATTCTACTGATGATCCACTGCCGGACAATGTGCATGAGCATCGTGGCGAAATCACTATCTATAATCCGGGTACAGGTAAACGGAAAGTGAAATTTATACAAGTAATAATTATAACCTAATACTAAACAGGCACGGGGATGAGCGAGAGATCACACAAAAAAATAGAACCCTACAATCAGCGGAAAATAGACATGCTGGCCGATCAGGTTCGCCGGGCGCATCAGAGCGGTGAACCGATCCTATATGAAATCGATGTGGACGATGACAGGGTCATTCGCAGGACAAGCGACCCGGAGATGTTTCACATGTTTGATGAATACGTTGATGGAAAAACCAAGAGCGTTACCATTAAACTTTATTTCGGCAGCAGTAATAACAATGAGAAGTATGTTTTCACGATGGGTGGCGGTGAGTGGATCGATCCTGCTGATATAAAAAAGCAGATTCAGGCTGGCATCGACCAAAAGATGCGTGAAAAAGAATTCATCGATCTTGTTGCCAGGAATAAGCAACTCGAAGAGCAAATCAAAGAGCTTGAAAATGACATCGGCGAACTTGAAAAAGAAAAGGATGCACTGATTGCCAGTCGCTCGCCACTAAGTGGTGTCATTGGCGAGATCGGTTCAAGTGTAGTGGAGAGTCTGATCAAGCGTAATCCGCAGATCATTGCACGTATGCCCGGTGGTGAAGCACTCGCCGGACTCATGGAGCCGCTACCACCCGCCGTAGATGTAGAGCATTGCGACGTGAGCTATAAGCTGAAAGATCAAAGTCAGCCCAAGCAGACTCCTGTTACTACACTAACCGAAGAGCAACTATTTGCCCTTGACTTTGGCATGTCCATCAGAGGCGTATTTACCAAAGATGAATTTGACAAGGTCAACAGGATTACACAATTGCTCGCTGAAGACAAGTCGCGGCTCGACTTAATTATTGAACTATTAAAACGCTAAACAAACACAAACATGAAATATTCTTTTGAGATAAGTATAGAAGCACAAAGCCAGGATGAAGCAATCCTGAAACTACAGGCAGCCTCCACGCTGATGCAAAGGCTCAAAGTAACTGAGATTGCTAAACTGGCTGATGTAGTAAAGAACGAACCAGCCAAAACAGCGCTTGCAAAAAAAGCACTTGGACTGTAAGGCCATATTATATAATACATGAAGACATCAGATGCACAAAAAATCCAGAACCTTAAAACCGTAGTGTTATACACCACGCTCGGTGCAGGTACTGCTACGGGTTTATTCTTTCTGGTGCGTCACTTCTATAAGAAGTCACAGGCTAACCGTTCGCAGAAGCATAGTCTGGAAGAAGGCGATCCGGCTACCTACGCCAAGCAATTAATGATGGCCTTTGCCAATAATAACTATATGGGCTGGGGCACCGATGAGAAAGCAATTACAAAAGTCTTCGAGGAACTGCCATCCAGAAAAATGTACGAGAAAATTCAGAAAGAATATTACCGGATGTATAACAGGAGCCTGAATGAAGACCTGGAAGGTGAACTAAGCAGCGAAGAGTATAACGACCTCATTCGCATACTAAAAACAAAGAAGTAAAACATGAACAGGAGAAGGGGATTGAGGGGGATTGATACACAAGCTGGTAAACGAAAGGCTATACACCCGGCAAAGGTGTTTATCTATGGATTGGCACTGGCGGCGTTGGGGGGCGGTGGGTATTTACTCTATAACCGTGTGAGAAAAAAACAACTTGCCAGCAGCGCATCAGGTGACGTTGCCGATACTGATTCAACAGACTATGGCACCGTAAGTGAAGCAACGACAACCACTGCCAGCAAACCAATGGCAAAAATCTTTGCACGATCTTCAGGCAGCGATAGTTTCCCATTGAAGAAAGGCAGCCGGGGTACACGCGTTACGCAGCTTCAACAAGCGCTTATTAAAAAAGGGGCATCCATCAAAGTGGATGGAAAATTTGGTGCAGCGACCGCGTCAGCATTAAAAGCAGCAGGATATAGCGATAGTATAGATGCTACGGGCTTTAGTCAGATCATCGGGCAAAGTCCTGCCATAGTACAGGTCGTATTCAATCCGAGTGAGCTTGCGCTAAAGCTTTTCAATGCAGCCAATCAGAAGAAAGATCAGGATGTTTTATCGATGCTAAAGCAGATCAACACGGTAAGCGAATATTCATCGGTCAACGAATATTATAAGAAGCTAAGCATTATTTCCAAGACTATTGTCACACACCTGCTCGATTATGCTTTCAAGGATGACGCTGTAGTGCAGAAGCTAATCAAGAGAGAGTTCACGCGCATTGGACTTAAAGAACACGACACTGGCGTATGGAGTCTGCAAGGCATCGAGCTATATAAAGATCTAATCACGATACGACCTACCATCGTCATCGATGCCTGGAACAATCGCATACCGGTGAAAGGGAACACTATACTGGGTGATGAAATACAAATCATCAATGGTATGACGTGGTTCCGCTCGGTCGACAGAAGTATACTGCGGGTTCCTACACAGGATGTGAAATATAGCAGCACATCCTGACAATTCACTAACAATTAAACACAACTAAAGGAGGGTTTGCAAAACCAGGTTTTGCATGGTCGGGAGAGGTATGTCTTCGCGGCAAGGGGAACACTTGCCCGAAAAATCAACACAACAAAAATCAATTAAACAACATGGCAAGTTTTGAGGGGTTTGCAAGCAAGGTCTTGCATTTGGAAGGAGGGTATGTCAATCATCCGGCAGATAAAGGAGGGCCAACCAAGTATGGCGTTATCCTTTCAACATGGAAGCAGTACGGTTATGACAAAGACAAGGACGGTGATATAGATGCCGATGATGTTAAAGCGCTCAGTGAAGATGATGCGCGATATATAGCCAAAAAGGTATTCTGGGATTTCTTTCAGGGAGACTTTATACTCAATCAATCGGTAGCTGAGTTCATCGTAGACTGGGGATATAACTCGGGAAGAATACTGGTGGCTAAGAAGCTTCAAAAATTATTGAGTGTAGCCGTGGACGGACTTATCGGCATGCAAAGCTTGAAGATACTGAATGCGATACCGCAACGAGATTTTTTCGAAACATTGAAGACAGCTCGTAGAAACTTTATCGATGCCCTGGTAAAAGAGAAACCGAGTCAGCAGGTTTTCTACAAAGGCTGGATCAATCGAATCAACTCGTTCAAATTTCAATAACTCAAACTTTGGTTAGAGAATGACCGGCTGGAAAGAACGTGTAGGCGTTGATCGCATTTTGTTCCAGCAATGCAATAAAGGTGTTCATGTTTTCGAATGGAACATAAAAAATAAAATACCTGGGCAATGGATCAATTTTCACCGATAGTGCTTCAAGCCGGTCTTTCAATAGGATTCTATCAAAGAGGTATATCCTGGATATTTTGAATGATGGATACATAAGACAACGATTGGTATACACTAAATATATTTAAATGATTTCAAGAATCAAAGCCTTATTAAAAGACGAAGGCCACGTATTATATACAAAACCCTATCAATTAAATATAGTGGGGTTACGCAGTCGCAGCACTGTAGCCAACCGGTTTGATGATGAGATTCATGTATTCTATTGTGATGCTCAAGGAACCTGGAATTACAACGCCTACAAGGCAACGACCGATCCGGGAACCTATTGGCTTCGTAATCCATCCTATAATGATGGCACCGCTATCTTAATGGGCGGGCAATACAAAGACTGCTTTTCCATAGGACTTCATCGTGGAAAGTATAAAGCACTAAAACAGGTAAAACCTGTAACGATTATTCGTGACTATGACCGTGACGCTTTCCTTGATTTTGAGAATGGTACAAAGCAGACAGGAATTTTCGGCATTAACATTCATCGCGCAGAAAGTTCCGGTTCTACACAGTATATAGATAAATATTCAGCCGGTTGCCAGGTGTTTCAGAATGCTACTGACTTTGACGAGTTCATGCAGCTTTGTGAGACGCACAGATCACTTTATGGCAATGCTTTTACCTATACGCTGCTGGACTTCAGAGCCGTGAATCGATTGCAATGGAAAAGAATAATAGCGGCATCCACAGTGATTGCAACGGCTGCTCTTGCCATAACAATTAAAAATGTATTATTCGATGAACACGCCTAAACCACCTTTCCATACAACTACCGAGGAGTTGCTTTATAGCATACTTCAAAAATTACCGGATATGACCTACCTGACAGCAAATGATATTAATTCTATCGCCAAGGTTAATGCTTTGATTCTGGATGGTGATTTGTTAACGGATGAATCGATCGCCAATGCCCTTGATACCATCAGGGGAAAAGTGCCGGAGGAAGGCAATACGCTTGGCAAACTGTATAGCATTATTCAGGGGCTGGGTAATCTCAAAAAGGAGGATATTGATACCCTCGCTGAATTAAATGCTATCCTTAATGATGCCGATGTGTTAAGCCTGGATGAGTTTAATGAGAGTATGACCGGCCTGATGGACGGTGTACCGGTAGAAGGCAACAGCTTGCGAAAACTTTTTGACCTGATAGCAACCAAGCAAAACAGGTTCGGTTCAACATTCCCAGATACATATTTCGTTTCTCCTAATGGAAACGATCAGACAGGACTGAAAGGAGATTTTTCGAAATCGTATAGCCCTGCCGGTGCTGCTGCACTGGCACAGCCCGGAGACAGGATTGCGTTTCTTCCCGGTAACTATATCATCAATACAAACATTGCCAAACCCGGCGTTGCCTATACTACCTTCGGAGGAAAGGCCACTATAACCGTCAATCAACAAGATACCATTGTCTTTGACTTTGTTTCTCTCACTGACAACACGAAAGATGTTATCATTACCGGAGACTTTGACTTTATAATTCAGAATGGCGGAGGTGTGTTTAGTTTTAAAGGAAGCGAACAGCAAAAGTTTACTGTCCGTTGGGCAAATGCTTTTCAGTCCGAGGGTGTCTTTATGCGCATGCCCGGCCCTTTTTCATCCGGTATATTTGAAGGTAATATTGAAATGGATGAAACGGGTACGCAGGCAGCCATCGAATGTCCTACAACCATAAGTACTGAAGGGGCCGGGGTGATGAATCTTCGTATCAATAATCGCTCGCACGCAAACTATGCCATCAAACCGTGGTTCGGAGGATTTATCTTTAACATTACTTATAAAGCAACGCACTACGGCCTGTTCTCACCACCTTTAAACGCCGGTGGTAATGATCATAATGTATATATACTGAATGTAAATCAGGGTGATTCATGTGTAACTCATTTAACCTATGGTATATGTACCGGTTCATTCAATGGTGGTGCTGTGACAGTTTATCCCGGTAATTTTAATATGGATGCCCGAATAACAAACTGTACATTAAACGCCGCCCCGATGAGTTCCGCAAAAATCACGGCTCAGGCTAACAATGTAAAGATTGTTAATGACCAGGTGAACGTCTTGAAACTGGACGGTGTATGGAAGGATTGCTCCTATATGCATACCTCTACATCGCTTTGCATTCTCGAAGGACAGTTTTATAATTTCCAGTTTATTAACTCCGTTGGCATTCTCAAGATTACAGGCTATGTAAGATTGAAGGATACAACCTCAGCTCCGATTTATGGAAATGAATACCTGGAGATAACTGGAAAACTGGTCGGCAATGCCCAGCAAGTAATACTGCTAGGGCAAGGCGCCCCGATTGTAATATCCGGCATGATAAAACAATTAAGCGAACTTTCACCCGTTATAAAATCCTCCAGTGGCGGGCATACACATTTGCTGGCACTAAGGGGATGCGTTTTAGAAGCGGGTACTTCAGCACCAGGAGCAATTGAGGTTAATCTGCCGGATGCGGTAAATATGAAGCTATACGGCAAAAGCTATAGCAATAAACCAATGACAGGAACAGCATCTGTTAATTACCTCGTTGGAAGCGCCGATGACTTGCTTGTCGATACCGATGTAAATGTAGTTGATCTATAGATTGGCCTTTGCTTCTGCGAAGAGTATATAAATGTTGTGACATTTTTTAGAATACACTGAGTCGCGGTAATTTATGCGACCGTAACTACATCAAGCAGGCGATTGATTAACATAAAATCAGTAAAGTATATTTGACGCATAGAAAGCATTTATATACTTGCGTTAAGAAAGACTCCAAGTATATATGATGGGGATTTTTCGCAAACGCATGAACCTTGCAAACGCCTTACACAAGGGAAAAAGATATTTTAATCTTGGATAAGGATTATTGCTCCTCACAGCTTGCCTTTAGCGTAATCTTTTCCTTTTGCAATTTGAAGTAACGTTCGTTTTTAGACCGAAAAACGGCTAGTCTATGAGTAAACCCTCGTTTTTAGTTCATTTTCTGCGATTTTCCCGTTCTATGGGAAACCGATTTCAAAACGGATACATCATCCGGAAAGACATCTTTGTTTTAGTATACTTCCTGATTTTCCCACCGCGCTAGAACTTACTGCATGTGTTGGAAATCACAACTCGGTATGTCTCGAAGAGAATTGATTCGCCTCATTTTATTATCTTCAACGGAGGAAGATTCCCTAAAGCATATTCTTCCAATACTGGACGCACTTTATTCCAATTGTCAGTAATACTGAAGATATAGTCAGTTGATTCTTTAGTATAACTATTTCTATAAATATCCCAGTTCGCCTCTTGAAAAGTGATTTCCGAAAACGCGTCCTCAGCCGCTTTAGTAGACTCTATAATGTCTTTAACTACGCTTGGAATCAGTTCCTTTCCATATTTTAGTTCGAACAACGTTACAATGTTTCCAGCAATTAAAGCCATCCTAATTGAAGAAGGCGGATGACTTAATTTTTTTGCATCCTCAACAGCGTATTGTCTATATCCAAATAATCTAAATAATGAATAGATAGAAAAAACCCATATCGGTAAAATAGTTGACCAGTCCTTGAAGGCAAATCTAAATATCTCGTTTACTTGTTTCGTATCTTTCAAATTTGACGCGATAATATTTAGAGATCTGTTAGTCGCAAAACTGTCTGCATCCATTTCTAAAGTTTGAGAAACATCTGAGGGAAGTTTTGATCTTTGACTTAAGTTATCAAATTCACGCCAGTAAAAATTATTCTCAATAAGACTCGCAAGATATCCAACATGCCCTCGCAAAATGTGAGCAATTTCATGGTAAATTAAAAAATCAAATGCATGATTTGTGCATAATATTGCAAACTCAAGTCGCAACTTGTCTTGCGGTATAGCTATGTCTTGATTATCGAATCTAAATGTTATTTTATCATAAATATTAATGTATGCTTTTAAAATTTTCTTATGGTCTGTTTCTAATTGGTTGTTGCCGATTTTAGGCCATACAGACTTTGAAGCCAACATCTTCATAAACATATCGTAGATAAGAAAATAACTACCGAGGTTTATGCCAATGAAGTAATTCCCTTTATATTTGGTCGCTGCTGCATTTAAGCTATCGTTCTCGATAAAATCCAAATGTATTTCAGGCAGGTTCGGGTAGGAATGCTTCAAGAAAGTGTTAACTGCCGAGAAACGTCTCCTTATATCAGTAAATAAATCGATCTCACTTTTGGCTCTGCCGCCATCGCGACGGAAGGCTTCATCGAATTCATATTCTTTCTGCATTTACAACTGACTTAAAAATTAATTCGATATTTTGCTGCTCATAACCTTGTCAACGGCATTGTGCATAACGTTTATGTATAAGCCGTGGCGCTAAGCAAACGTTAAAAAATGTCCTCCTTATCAGCGCCATGGATTATACATTTTGTGTGTGCCCAGCATGGGCAAAGTATCGAAGATATCGAATATTCCAGAGAGTGCAAGTCTCTCACAGGCGAGTTGGTGAAGCCTGTTAGTAAGTCGCAAGGTGGTTTGCTGCGAGGCATGCACTGAAGGAAGCGAGACTACAAACTCCGGTACTGACGAACAGGAACGGTATACTAGGCTGGCGAAGGAGGATAAGTGAGCACAACTTCACAAGTCCATGAGCATCAACCCTCACAGGTAATTCAAGTTAGCGTAGTGTGCACAGCGATTTATGAGCCGCGTTTTTCCCGTCAGTGGGTAGTCCTATCACTCACTTTTTTTACATAGTATGGAAAGACTCCAAGTATATCTGATTATTGTCAATAGCTTGCACGTTCAGGTGAAGCTATTTCAGGTAAAGGCATTACTTTATTTTTTCAATTTTCGGCGACCTGTTGGTGGGTTCCAATTGAATCCAATACCATCAAGGAGATCGTATCGATCCTTCGAAATACTCCCTGCATGGTAGGCTTCCCGTTGATGTTTCGCCCAGGTGTGTAAGGGGCGATATTCTGTCGTTGTCGTTGGTATTTGAAGATGTCCGAATTTCTTTTTGAAAGTTACAAGCTCTTGAAATTTTTCAGTCCACACGTTTTGAAAACTAAAGGAAAGATTCAATCCAATCTTGGTCAATAATTG